>JAGKWY010000012.1 GCA_021151625.1 Gammaproteobacteria bacterium
ACTGGGCGGGTTGTTGAAGGTGTAGCTGTAACGGTTGTAGCTTTGTGGATTGTACGGTGACTGGACAATTAAGTCCGCACTCAGGAAACGACCAAGGTTGGGATCATACACACGCCCGCCCATGTGGACGAGTTGCGCCTCTCTGTGGGTAAGCCCTCTTTTTGCCTGCCATCACGATTAAGTGATGGCAGACTATTAATCGACTTAGTAAGCCATTAAAGAACCTATTTCAATTAGATATTTCCCAAAACTTTCCACCTTGTTCCTGAGAGTAATTAAGGATGAACTCAAAAAAATTTTTAGCTGCTAAATACCAATCCGACCTATAGTCTATCGCATTGACAACTACAACAAATCCAAAATCATCAGATTCCTTATCACAACGCACCAACAACAAATCAGAATCACCTAAAAAATTACCTATAATAAAATCACCATACAATATTTCACTCTCCCGTCCCTCCATATATGTTTTTGTAGCATTAACCGCACCTTCAAAATCATAGATATGCAAACCCCATTGCCCATACTTATGATCTGCAAACAATTCAGCTCCATTTGAAAATTCATAAAACTCAAAAAGCTCTTGCGGAATTGAAAAACCATTCAGCCCAATACCTTCAACTCTATTTTTAGAATTAAAAGAGCATTTAAGTAAAAATGGAATTCTCTGCCCATTATGAACAGCTATTCTTTCCTCCCCCCATTCGCTCTCCATTTTTTTTAAAACCGATTTCATATTAATCATCTACATTCCTCCCCAAAAAGAATTGAATTCTTTAGCATGGGTTGTTCTCTGTACTGGAGTTAAATTCCAAAAATCATTAGTACCACCAAACTCTTTTGGTTTTATATGGTGTATATCATATTCAGCCCATCCACCCCGAGGCGTTGAATAACCTCGCCTATACCATTCTCTAATAAACTCTCCCCTCTCTTTCGCAGTCCACGGAACACGGTTTTCTTTTGACACTCGATTAAGCTCGCCCGTAGGAAATATTATTGGTTTACCTGTACGCAAATCAGGAACACTTGGATAAAATTTCCCTACTTTATTAACGAAGTTCACACTCCCTGCTTTCACAATAATAAGAGCCTCCCCAACCTTGGCAACCGCCCGCACCTTACCTGCCGGGCTCGGGGTTGCCAATCCACCAACCAATAACGTCGGCGCTCCAACCACTTTCTCCGCTGCCGCTATATCCGCATCTTCCTGGACATCGTCCCTTAAGCACACACTCAATGTGCCGCATACTGCGCCTGCGAATGCATTTCCATAAATCGGTTCTAACGTGCCCGTTATCGGTTGCTGCTGCGAAGCATAATCCAAATAATCATTCAGCGTGAGTTGCGGTAACTGAAAATCCTCGAATCCGTTGTTGTAATCCGGGCGACATGCGGTTGACGAATTGGCCTAACGCGTTGGTGGTGGCTTCGGTTGAACCTGTTACACAGCGTTGCGCATGATGCTAACTTCCTGCCATCACGATAAATGATGGCAGGGAAATATATTTACTTGCGTATAGTGACTATTAAAGATTTGGAATATCGTCTATCCACTCTGGAGTGCAATCTGTAACGGCATAATGAATTATGAATTCCGCGACAGTTCGAGTGCTCACCTTTTTTTTCTCCAGATAAGAAAGCAATCGTTCCACTTCTTCTTTGCCAAGCAAATACAAGTAACCATCATTTTTTATTTTATCGGGGACACAATAGTTTTCATCCAATTCTACAAATAGTGCTTCAGCCCCCCATGTAAGGGGAGGCTTCGCCACTAGTACACTATTTTCTGACATTTCAACCCATCTAATGACTGCTTCTTCAATATTCATAATATATGTCTCAATTACCAATTACGTCCCCAGTTAGCAAAACCTCCACTGCCACCTGGATGCAATATACTCCAAAAATCTGAACCCTTAGTATGTTGGCTGTCTGGAACAAGTTGCATTACGCCAGGACGTTCAGCAGAATGATGCCATATAAATCCATTTGGAGTGTTTTTTCCTCCTACAGGATTCACTCCTAATTTTTGCATTAGTTGTGCAAAATTTTTATCAGCCATAGATTCCATAAGGTTACGATTTGCTGCTGCTTTATGAGCCTCTCTAGTACCAGCTCCTGTTTTTACTATGGTTGTTTCAAAATAAACCGAATAGGCATTTTTGGCTGGCTTAACAAACTTCCCTGGCCCCACAACCGTCGCAGCCAAACTCAATCCTTTTAACAACGGTCCTGCTGCGCTTTTTCTTGCGGCGTCTTTATTCGCATCAATTTGCGGTGTCGATCTAAACGCTAATATCGATCCCGTTTCACCCCACACAATTCCCAGTGATGCGTCTTCCACTGCAAGAGCAAATGCACCATAAATCACATTACCTTCTAATGGGGCAACGACTCCTGTCGACTGCTGCTGCGAAGCATAATCCAAATAATCATTCAGCGTGAGTTGCGGTAACTGAAAATCCTCGAATCCATTGTTGTAATCCGGGCGATTGTAGTAATCATTGCCATCGCAGGTTTGCTGGGATGGCTACAAAAATTAAAATACCGCATCACTGCGGTATTTTATCTAACACTTGATCAGGGAAATAAAAAACTCACGAGACTACTTAACCTTCAGGAATCTTTTCAATTTCGATAACTAAATCAGAAAAGTCTACTTCACCGACACCATCGCTACACTCTAACATTATGATATTTTCCTTTTCAAAAACTAGAAATCCAGCATTTCCGATCCACGCATGAGTAATTTCCCCAGATTTCCATACATTCCATATTTTTAACTCACATTCGCTTTTGGAGGCCACATAGATATCTACAGCTTCAGGACAAGTGTCAGCCCATAAAATTATGTCTCCGTGACTTTGTCCATTTACTTCTATGCTTCCTTTTACTGCTTTTAAGCGCAGGCCTTGCAATAGGGACTTTGAGGAATTCAATCGTCTAATAATAAACTTTTGACTACCGTTAATTTTTAAATTTAAAATTCCATGAACGAGCTGATTGTTATATTCAATAACAGCAGCTTTAGATTTTTGAAAGAGAACAGCTAATGTTTCTGGCATATTAATATCCTGGTCTTCTGAATGGATCTATTTCTGCATGATCTTGCGGCCAACGGGGTACAAACTTAGTGCCTCCATCACGCGCCGGTATTGGTTCATGGCTTAACTCCATAGATTCAAGGTCACCTTTATCCTGATTATAACGTTGTGGTGCAGAACCCCGCCTCATTCTTTCTAAATTTTCCGCACTATATCGTTCTGACGCTCCGTCTTTCGCACTCTCATTTTTCCAAAATCGTGCTCGAATTGTTGACCACGAAGGGAAGTTTCCTTTTGCTGTTTTCTGGTAAATATCATCTCCAACCTTCCATACCTTTTTAGCTGTAACAGTTAATGCCAACATAATAAGCCGAGGATTAGGCGCCACTCCCATAGCCACAGGCCGCCCACCAATAATAACAATACCATTTTCATCCCTAACCAATCCTGCACCAGCAACTTCCGTAGATTGCCCCGAATTTGAATTATTGCTCTCAACAAAATCTGATGCACCCGTTATCGGTTGCTGCTGCGAAGCATAATCCAAATAATCATTCAGCGTGAGTTGCGGTAACTGAAAATCCTCGAATCCGTTGTTGTAATCCGGGCGACGCCCCAGGCACTGAAACTCATGCGGTTGACGAACTGACCTAGCGCGTTGGTGGTGGCTTCGGTTGAGCCTAAATGATCCGTGTGCAAATACACGGTGTCATTCGCCGTTTGTGTTGATCCCGTTAACACACGGTTATTGAGGATCACACCATCCACATAACTTTTTTGTGTGGTGGTTGAGCCATCCACAATTACTTCATACAGACCACCCGCCAGTTTGTAGGTGGTTTTGGTGCCGCTGGTTTCTTTATAGAGTTCGTGATCCGGGCCGTAATAGAAATCGGTAATGGAGGCACCGGCAATGCGTGTGGGTTTGTTGAAGGTGTCATAAATAATGGATTCACTGCCACGGGCAATCATGTTGCCGTATTTGTCATAGCTGTAATTGATTCCACCGGACGAGGTCACCGCATGAACACCCGCATTGCGCAGTTGTTCGTATTTCAGTGGGCCTACATCGTTGTTGACCGAGCTGCCACTGAGCAGATCCGAACGGTTAATTAAATTGCCTAAACCACCGGTGTCGTAATCAAAAGCTTGAGTGCGCGCAAATAAGCCGCTGGTGGTAATTGTTTTTACGCGATTAAGTTTGTCGTAACCAAAGGTTTCCGTAAGATTCTCCAGCGCACTGCCGCTGGCATTGGTTCGCGCCGTGCTGCGCGTGATGAGATTACCGAGGCTGTCGTAACTGTAGGTCAGGTTTTGGATATCGCCGGATAAACTGGCAAAGGTATTGGCGCTACTCAAGCGGCCGGATTTAATAGACGTTAAGCGGCCACTTTTATTATCCAGCCCGGTTTGGGTAATAACACCATTGCCCCACAGTTGATTGTTGAATGCTCCGCGCGTATCGACGGTATTACCTAACGCCCACAATACGCGTGATGTTGCAGTGACATCGCGGGTTTGTACTTGATAACCCGCCGCATGGTAATCGCGCTGGATTTTAAAACCGTTGGGGTATCTAACGGTTTCAGGGCGACTGAAATTATCGTAGGTGTAAACAAACTCACCGCCACTCAAACCACTGGTGGTGACAGTTTGGCGCGATAAGCGCGAGAAACCATCGTAAAAATATTCTTCGAGGAAACCATTGCCGGTACGATAGGACAGTTGCCCTTGCTGTTTGGTGTCCCATACCCAGGAATAAGGAACCGTGCTGCCGCTGGCAGGTTTATCGATACGACTGGTTTGGCGGCCCAACTTGTCGTAATCGTAAGTAATATTTTTTTCTACGCCGGCAACGCCTTTTTGCCAGATTTGTTTGCGCAATTCGCCAAAGCCGTTGAACTCGAAATTAATTACACCAGCGTCAGGGTCTTTAATATAGGTTTTGTTACCGGCCGCATCATGTAGCAATTCAATGGTGGTGGCGAGATTATTATTAACCTGGGTATTTTCCAAATTGCCGGCGGCATCGTAGTTGTAAGACACCGTGTTAAATAGCGCATCCTCTACGCGCACAACCTGGCCCAAAGCATTTACCCAGCGGCTGCTGGTTTGTGTTTCTGATCCGCCAACAGGTTTAACCACCAATATAGTGTCGGTTATTTTAAAACCGTATCCATCCGTTGAATAGCCGGTGGTTTTTGTGCCGCCATCCGCACCCGTAATATTATTGGCACGCCCCAGGGCATCGTAACTGCTGTAAACCGTCCATGAATTTGCTGAGGAAATATCAGCAACAATACCACTAGTCACATAGGGTTCAGATACGCGATACAAATTGCCAGCGTCAGAGTATTGCGTTACCTGGTTAATGGCTTTGCCATCCAATGCATACACTGCACTGCGAACTTCGCGCTGCAACGAATCGTAAAATACGATGCTTAACGGCTCGCCAAGTTTTCCCAATTGACTGGTATGAGTCACTCGAGTTGCCAAGCCGTAATAAGCGGAGCTGTTTCCTGTCGGGCAAGCAACAGGTGCACTATTGCAATAGAAAGTAATATTTTCTGTTAACGTACCATCGGACGCTTGCTGACTTTGCAGACGACCTAATGGGTCATAGCTAGTAGTGGTGGTTTGACCGAGGAAGGTTTCCGTTTTGACTGAACCAAACCGGTAATCATAAGTAAGCGTTGTTGCGTGGTTTTCCGCATTGGTAACAGTTTGCGGATAAATTCCATACACAAAATTACCCAATGATGTGATGCGTGCAGGTTCATCCGTTCCATCGATATCCTTAGCGACTTCAGTAATTTTATTAATAACGCCGTTGGTTTCACGATCATAGGTTGTGGTTTTTTGAATTGCCTCACCTTTAAAATCGGTACGGCTCCTGATCTCCCGTTGGCCATTAGGAATAAATTCCGTAATAACACGTTTTAATCCAGCCCCACCCGCTTTGGAAACTTCTTGCGTGCTGGACAAGAGGAAATCATCACTGCAATTGGTTGATGTACCGTAGTAATCATAAACATTGATGGTGCGTTGATTGCTTTGCTCACCAGTTACTTCTGTACCTGAAACACCATTGCCAAGACGTGTGGTTTGCTCGGTCAGGTTTCCACATGTATCAAAGATATTAGTTTTTTTACTAACACTAAGCGGAAAACTGTCACTCGTTGTACTTAACTCATAACTTTTTTGCAGAGAATAATCTAAATAAGGGAAGCGTAGGTTTTGCGGGTGCAATGCATAGCTGTTATCAGTAATGCTGATTAACTTACCGCTGGTATCCTTGATCTCCTGACGTTTCACTCGCGCAATAAATGGCCAATCCAGACGGTAATTTGTTGATGCCACCAACGCTTTTGCGTTGTCATAGGTTTTTATATTTTCAAACCCCAGAAAACCGCGCCCATGGCGATCAATTTTAGGCCCTGTATAGAAATAGTTTTGATAATTTAGATTTCCCAAGCCATTGCTTTTGCCAACCATGGTGACAACTTGTGAACCCCGGCTACCTGCCATTTGCGGGAATACAGGTTTCTCGCCTGCTGAGTAAAGTGGCAATCCATAGCTAATGGTTTTTTGCAAAGTGCTATACCGAATCTCTGTCGATGCATTAAACCCATCCGTAATTCCATTCAGAATATCAGGCTGTTTTTGCTTTCCAGGATATATTTTCCCGCCGAGATTTATATCAGGAATACCATCATTATTCGCATCCCCCATAAAAATAGCCGCCTGGCTTTCACTGTAAACAGGCGAACATACACCAAGATCAGCAGTAATAACTGCCTGGTTACCCAGTGCATCTTTGGCCTCTTCAAAACGCACGGAGGTACCGTTATTGTCCCTCGCCAATAGCACCCGTAATTTGCAAAAATTGGCTCCACTGGGGACAATAGTTAATAAATCTTCTCGACCATCCTGATCATAATCAAATGCGTATGCGTAGTGGTTATAGACATAGTAAGATTGATTGGGTTGCGCGGCGATTATACCGGTGGCCACTTCCGCTCCGACATTTCCATTTTGGTTATTTAGTCGATAAAACCAGTAACCAATTTGAGTGGTGCTATCAACATGGTGATACATAAAATCCTTATTGCCATCGCCATTAACATCTATAACAACACGATGCATACCACCAGGTAATTGTATTGGGCTACCTCTAAAAGGTTCAGCAACAGAATAGAGTTTGGTATGGTTTGCTTCGAACGATACACCAGAGGGCAATACAACAAACACACCTACCGGTTTTCCATTACTGGTTTCATAATTTACATCAGTCGTGATTTTTTCCCTCAGTCCATCGCCATCGAGATCAATCAACAAATTGCCAAATGGTTTTTGGATATTACGAGTGCCACTCACCACAAACTGAGGTGCTACTTGATACCTTTGGCTGAACGTTTGACCTTTATAGTGGAAATCATCCAGGCCATCATTATTAACATCATCAACAACAAAGGAACCAATATCAGTATCATCGCGATCCACCTCTGTATAAGTTGCTGTTTTGGCATTTTTATTAATATTGTAGATTAATCCGATAATCTGCTTGTTGGGTGTTACTGATTTATCTGCCCGTTGGGTAAGTAGTGCATACCCGTTCATGGTCATCATTACTGTTGCAGATTCGAGTTCATAGCCCTGCACAACCCAATCACCATTTTCATAACATTGACTAGCACCACCCCAGGCAACCTTTCCATTCTTTTTAATAAGATCATTAAATCCATCCGCATCCAAATCCACAATTTGAAGTGCATCCGAGATCAATCCCCCTGAGCAATAATTCAGGTTAAATGTATTTACTTCATCAAAACCAAAATCACCTTTATCCCAATTAAATACCAGGGGCTTGGCACACCGCCATGAACCGGTTTGATAACCACACTCAGAGACTGCATCTACCAGCTCTCTACTCGTTGCTGCGCTCAGCTTATAATTAATATCGTATTGTCGAACTGGCATACCGCTTTCTGGCAATGCCGGATTTGTTACGTTTATATAGGTTGTAACAGAATCCAGTACTTGACTACGCTTATAATAATTTCCTTTGGAATATCCCCAAGGTACTTGCCCTTGCCGGGCTTGATATTTAAATACGACCGCAGAACCTGGCGAAAAATTAATTCTTTGCGGGTAATAATCACCTGTAGATGCATCACTGAGATAATTAATGGTGTAGTAATTACCATAAGCATCTTCAACCCTATCCAATAACCACATTGAAACGGCAGAATTGCTAATCGTCGTCGTGTAAACTTTACTGTTTTGCGCATTATTTTCCGCACCGTAAGTAAGGATTCGCCCATCTTTTGTCCAGACTTTAAAATAACCATGACCTCCATTCGCGCTTGAGCCATATGAAACAATACGTGCGAAATTATCCAATTCAGTTTTATATTCTGTACCTGTTGACCAATAAGACGAATCACTGGCCGGGGTACTACTGGAAGCGACTACCAACTTCTGCCCATCCAGACATAAACGATCGCCTATGCTGTAACGCGGATTGGATTTTTGCGCTTCTACCCTTTCTGTTGCAAAGCTTGTGCGGCAACGAGTAATGGCTGATAAACCATTCAGGTTCCAACCAACTCCCATCAAACCATTGCCCGAGCGACTGTTGTAATTCAATGAGAGCTTTGGTTTTAAATCGCGAACAGCAGGGGGCAATTCAATATCGATAGAATAATTAGCAGCACCATTGTTTATGGAAAGATTTCCCCGCGTAATCGCTACTAGTTGATTGCTTCCCAACGAGGGTAATCCGGAGTTTGTTAACGAATAATTGAATGCGGCCGGCGCCTGGCTAGTAAAATCAAAAACACCTGCGGAGGATGTAACACTTGAAGAACTTCTCGAACTGGAAGAAATAGTCGCGCTACTACTTGAACGAGAAGAACTAACTACAGAGGAAGAAACAGGCGCACGATATACAAACGAACGCCCCACAAACTCCTGCCCGGTCAATGTTCCATCCGCATAGGTTGCTAATACGCGCCAATAATAGGTAGCCCCATTTTTTAGTGTGGATGCGGTGGGCATTTCAGGCTGAGAACTTCCTTTCGGTTGCCAACCAGATCCGTTATTCCAACAAACATTTGTTGTTGATATTGAATAAATAAACGGCGCAGTCCATCGCGTGGATGGGAAATCGGTCGTCGGTGATAAGGTGACAGTGTAATAAGAAAACTCCGAATTACTTGACATTGACCACGAAAAACAGGGGTTTTGAGTTGATGCATCAACTATTGCACCATTTGCCGGAGAAACAGGTGACGGTGAAGGCTTAACAATTGAAAAGGGAATACCAGTAATCTCAGTGCCTGTTACTGTGGAACCATCATTAAATGTTGCCAGTGCTCGCCAATAATGAGTAACCCCTGATTTCATTGCATCGGTCAGTGGTTTTGAATTTGTTCCTTTCGGCACCCACCCACTGCCACCGTTCCAGCACACGCTAGTAGTAGACATGGACATCACATCGTATGCCCAACGCTGATCTGGAAAATTCGTCGAAAGTGAAACAGTAATCACATAGGATTTAAAGCGTGAATCGTTTACTGGTGTCCAGCTAAAGCAAGGATTTGCTCCAGTTTGCACAATAACTGCACCACTGGCTGGCGAAACCATATTGGGTTTCGGGTAGGTTTGGGCATTAACCTGAGAGGTACAGGCAAGCAAAAACATCAGTAAGATGGATGAATAAATTTCAAAGCCACGCGAGATAAAGGAGGTATTTCCGGAGGATTTTGTAGATGCGAGTAACATAATACATTCCCTGTAAAAATTTTAAGTGTGTGAAGCACTAATGGATCTATTAAATAATGAGCTTTTATCCAAGTTCGCGCACTTAAAAACAAATCAAAAATCAACGCCAGATGCAAAAAACGCATTAGCTGACAAAAAATAATTTATGCAACAAACTTCTCACCAAAATTATTAACTGCCGCAACAGTTAATACTCACTTACTAATAATTTTAAAAAAAAGCGGATCTATATAAGATCCGCAAGTCCGGGAGGAAAAACTTCGAGGGGTTGAGAGTAAAGAAATTACAATTTGGTAAAACGTAACCAATTGATATTCCAGCCACCTTGCGGGGCAAAAATCCCCACACTATAGGTACCGGCATTAATAGTTACGGTGTGGGAAACCGTGGTCCAGTTTTGCCAGCCACCCGTTGCTGGAATAGCAACTTGACCCAATTGAGTTGCGCCGGCATTTAAATCCAGCGACAGGCTCGCACCACTTACACTGGCTACGCGATACTCCACGCGATAGGTGCCGCTGGAGGGAAAATTAATATTGGCATGCGCCATCCAGTCATTAGCATCAATCCAACCCACATTTTGCCCACCGCCAGTGTCGGTAGTAGTTTCAAGCTGCACACCGCTCATGGAGGTATAGGCTTCCGCTTGAAGCAAGCGGGTAAATGCAGCTGTTGAAGAGCTGGATGACGAAGCACCACCACAAGCACTTGCACTAATTGGTTCCCAGAAATAAGTACTCACAGTAGGGATATAACCTGGGTTGTCATATTCAGCGATGTAATAACCGCCCTGATAACTGACTTTATTGCCCGCATAATATTGTTTGCCACTCACCCAGGCCGGGCAGCCATTGGCAGTGGATGAGCTGCTGGAATTACCACCGCCAATTTGACTGTGAATCGCCGCGAGTAAACTGTTAGCGCCCGCTGCATCTTGCGACAATTCCCAAATCATCACACCTGAACCTTCTTGCAGTGCAAGCTGGGTTTTACTGCGAATCGTGGGAATACCGTTGTAGGTGATGTAGCTACAACCGGCGCAACGTGTGCCAATCACATCGCTTTGCGCTGCACTCGCGCCAAATTGACTAATGATCGCATTGAAATCATAGGCCGCTGCGTAGCCATTAAATCCATAACCATAAAAGGGCACGCCCAATACCAATTTTTGTTTGGTCAGCCCGCGCGCCTTCCAGGTATTAATGTCTGATACCGCCATGGAGTAAGGCGAATGCTCTACACCTGCTGGCCCCCAACCTGGGCCAATTGCGTCGTAAGACATGATGTTTACAAAATCAAAATACTGTAGCGACGACGTAGGCACCATACCGCCAACATAAGACGCCGTTGCCGAAGTCAATAATTTTCCTGCCGGCAAACCATTGCGCAATGCTTGAATAAACGGTGTGTAATTACCGGCGTTATCAATATTGGTTAACACCACACCTTCAATATCTACATCCAATCCATCCAGATTAAATGTGCTAACAAATTGCAATAAATTGTTCACCACTGCAGCGCGATTGGCCGGCTGCAATAAAGTTTGCCAGTTACCCGAACAGGCAGGCAGAACCCCACCGGCAATTGACACTAATACTTTGACACCCGCTTGATGTGCTTTATTGACCACATACTGGAGATCACTCGCACTCGCGCCCTCCATACACACCGGATTTCCGCCGCTTAACACAACACCACTCGCATTGGGATTCAGAAACGATAAATTCAAATGGGTGAGCTTGCTTAAATCCGTGCGATCAATTACCGCCGGCATATTTTTGTAGGAGGGAATATAGCCAACTACTTTAGTCGTTTGCGCACAGGCAAGCAGTGAACTGGTAATAAACAGACAAGCAGCGCTGGCGCGAAAAATTTTGCGCGCAATATTTTTGGGAAAGGTCATGATAATTTGCCTCAGGATGTTGTTATTAGTCATTTACTACCACACAACGACTGCAACCAACGCTAACATCCGCAAAATCACAAGGCAATTTATTGCCGAAACTCGTACTTTTCCCAACGGAATCCCACAATTTTTTCACTGAAGTGGGAGCATTTTTGAAAACTGATACGCCAATTACGAAATGAGTAGTAGCAATAAAAAAATACTAGTACTGATGGAGTGATGACAATGGTCGGAATTTACAAAGTGGGAATAGTTACAAAAAACACATCACTATAAAAAGCCAGAGTTTTTACTCTGACTAACTTTTCATTTAGGTTAACTAAGGCTTACTTGCACTTAACCTCAACCAGTGGACTGGTTTGACTACAGTTACCCTGGGCACCCAGCGTTCTATAACTTGGGCCGCATGCACCGCATTGCTGGGCAATATATTGTTGTGCTCCCTGGGAGCTAAGGCTATTTCCACAGGCAGTCAATATTACCAAACCGGAATTCGGCGTTGAACAGACTGGCTGGGGCACACTGACGCGAACTTCAAACGATGCGCAGGAAGAACTGCTTAATGTATACCCGGTAGTGTTGATCAGATCTATGCGGCAACTATGAAGACTACCATTCTCATAAAACAACTGAGTTTTTTTAGCGACAGGACTGCCGTTACATGTCACCCCAAATATCTGATAACTGCGTGGATACACCCCGCCTCCCGGAGCACCAGTGCTCCCCGCTTCTTTAAATTCCCAGTTGCTGCAACCTGGCTTAATGTAATTTTGACTAATGACCAACTCACCTTGCTGGGCTGAGGTAAAACCTGCAGACAGTCCGGCAACAAATAACATACTTGTTAATATTTTTTTAAACATACTAATTGTCCTTTGGTTGATGAAAATCTACTCGCATTCACAATCCACGATCCTGCAAGCCTTGACCCTTATGGGTCCATTGGGACTCTTCCATGACATTTAAAGCTTTCACCCAATGATGAAAACTTTAAAATTGCTATGTAATTTATTGAGGTTCGTTTTCGCGAAAAAAATAAAGCTCCACCATGGATGACTCCTGGTTAAAGCGCGATGTAATTCTTGTTTGTGATAGCCGGGAAATTGACGCCATTGCAGTCGACACTTTTAGACTAGTCGTACTTGCCTCATCGGAATCTATACTGGGGATACGTATTTGGCAGCGGGTGTTTCTACAAAGAATAGATTCGGGAACTACCTGGTTCAGCGACTCGCTGTCAAACGCCGAGGCAATTAACTCTTCCTGTCCCTCAGCCCAATCCAAATCGATAACTTCATCGTTGAATGATGTCGCCATATCAGCGAACATTTCCGAATCAACCCTGGAATTAATCCGGGTTAGCATTAAGTCAACAAAACTATTTTCTGCTTGCAAGGATTCATTTGCAGGAAAATCAATTTGTTCAGATGTTATTGCAGGTTCTGTTCTGGCGACTGAGGATTTATGATGGGCAATGGTTGCGGTGGCAGGCGGATTGTTAATCCTGGATAACTGATAATTTTCTTGTTGAAGCAACTCAATTTGCTGCCTCAACTTACTAACTTCCAACAATGCAAAATTCCGCTCCGCCAATACTCCCTCATATCGCAAAAATCCATATGCGAAGCCCATTGCGACTAATAGTAGCAAGCACAACATCCTGGCAGACATTCTTCCAAATCCATAGATAAAAAAAGCCAGAACAAGTTCTGGCAAGTCACGGGAAGACTATAAAATTCATGTTAGTAAATAGCGGTATCGCTAAAAAATAAAATAGCTATAAAGCCTACAAATAACACACCATTGAGCGCCAGTAGGTAACTCTGGATTTTGGTTGCGCTACCCTGCCAGAAAGGCATTTTATTCTCCAAGCATCAAATCATATCGTCGAAGTAAAAGTATCACTGCGGGAAACGCCCGGGCAATAACGTTTTTCGGATAATACAAAAGTCGAACTTGCCAACCAAAGGTCGAACCTTCATGCAAAAACACTTAAATTATCTTTAACATTTTCTAGCGAAAATTCAGCTGTTCGTTATGCGATTTAAAATTCAATCCACAGCGCCGAATAAAATCGGCCAGCTGAGACATGTTTTGTGCTGATGCGTATGGATCTGTTAATTGATTAGATTTTAACTCGGGGAACACACCATAGCCCGCCAACAGGCAAGCCCAGGATTTTGGTTGGTAACTTCCTGCCAGATTATTCATATACATGTCTTTTGCAAAATCCTTACTATTCCACCAGAAATGTAAAATTTTGCTAAGGCTTTCTGACAGGTTGGTATTGGCAGCGTTATCTCGCCAATATTCGGTATCGCGTCGCTGATTCACTTTGTAATGACAAACAATGTAATCCCTAACGCCATCAAATTTTCCATTAATCTCTTGATTAAAGGCATTTTCAAATTTGTTGGTAAAATCGCCATGCTCATAAAAGCTCATAAAACGCGTAATGGTTTCGAGTGCAAGCGCCAGTGCAGTAGCTTCTAACGGCTCAATAAATCCTTGCGATAAACCTATCGCCAAACAGTTTTTATTCCAATGTTTTTCCACTCGCCCTACTTTCATTTGCAAATGTCTGGCGGCAATATCACTATCGAGCAATCCCAAATGCTGCCTTAATTCAATCTCAGCCTGTTCAGGAGTTAAATAGTCAGCACTATAGACATAACCATTTCCGAAACGGTTTGTTAGCGGAATTTTCCAAGCCCAGCCATTCGACAACGCCGTTGATTTTGTTTCAGGAGGGATAACGCGTGCTATTTCACTGGGCATCACTACTGCCGCATTATTAAACAAATTATTCTTGAAACTTTTATAACTGGCTTGCAGTGCACCCTGCATTAGCAAGGATTTAAAACCGGAGCAATCAATAAAAAAGTCTGACTCCAAAAAACTGTCATCATCTAACCGCAGCGATGCTATGGCACCGTTTTGCCCAAGCACAACCTCAGTGACAGTACCGATAATCCGTTTTACTCCACGACTAATTGCTGTCTCAGCAAGAAATTGCCCCAACAGCGTCGCATCGAAGTGGTACCCATAGGCAACACCAAACGGAAAAGTTTCATTGGGTATAGGACCGAGATTTTCCCTGGTGAGGTAAGTTTCTAAAAAATAATGATCTGGATGTGCGATTGCATGATTTCCCTGCATACGCGCATTGATGCTGCTAAAAAAATGGGGGACGGTAAGCAAATCATCCGTTTGCGCCGGAAACGGATGGAAGTAGGATTCATATCCAGGAATAGCTGACCACCCGGCAAAAGAAATTCCGTTTTTATAGGTTGCATTGCAGCGGGGCATCCATTCGGATTCAGCAAGCCCCACAGTATCAAAAAAGAATTTCAAGTGTGGTGTTGAGCCTTCACCCACACCAATAATGCCAATCTCTGCAGATTCCAGTAGGCAAATATCTATATCCTGCCAGCGCGCAGCCATTAAATTTGCTGCCATCCACCCGGCTGTGCCGCCACCAACAATCAGGATTTTTTTTGGCTTTTGATGTTCATTGGTCATATTCATAAATTCACTATTAGGCAACTGTAACAGCCGCTACTTTTTAAATTTCTCGATAAAATAATCTTTAATGGCGCGTACATATTCCAGGGAAACCTTCCCTAATAAATGTTGTTGGTGCGCAGGAATATAAGAAGCCGGATCAATGTCCTGCTTAAACAGGTAGTGATCAAACAAACAACGCCAGGCAGCGCGCTGCTTGGGCGTTAGGTCGCGCATAGCCAGCAGCGCAATATTTAAACTATCAATAGGACTGGGTGAAGTTGCATTTTTTGCAGCAGATCCATTCCACCAGTAATTCATCAACGCATTTACTTTTTCCAGCGACTCCACGTGGTGCCACCAGAGCATGGGAATAAAAATCGCGTCACCTGGACCAAGCTCTACTGAATAGGCGTTATCCAATGCGGTTTTAAAACGGGGGTAGCGTTCAAAATCCGGTTCGTTCAAATTAACCATACTGGTGGGTGCGCCAGCGGGGGTAAAATTCAGTGAACCCGGATATAAATTGCCAACTTGATCCGGTGCAAACAGCACAAAGCGCCGCCGTCCGGCCACCACGCACGCGACATTGTCTGCACCATCGTAGTGAGCACTGACAATGCCCTCATTACCCACCCAAAGATGCGGTTCTTCATCAGGAAAAAAGTCGGACTTATTCTCATCAATTAGCCCCGGTAATATTTCCGCAGGCGAAGAATTTTGAATGGAGATCGCCGGGTAAACGTCCCTATCCATCAGCTCCAGTAAACGACCTAAATATAAATCGACTCGCTCCTCACCGCGCAGGTAATTCACGTCAGTCATATCATCGTTATAGTAAAAACGTTTATTGGCTGCCGGTGGTGCAACAAAGATCCTGGCTTTTTTTCCCGTATAAAAGCGCAGCAAGTAAGCGGCAAAATCCTGCGGTGATTTTTTTGCCGCTGCTACTACTGGCCAGTGCTGAACAAAGTTCCTTATCACTATCGGCTGCTGCGCAGGGGCTATTTCCTCAAAAAACTGTCGGGCACCAAGCTCGCGGTATTCTGGAATAGGTTTATAAGCCATCATATTTGGGTTGCTCGTCAGAGAAACACTCACATTTACATCATCTTTTTAGCGGGACAGTGCTGCTGAATATAATCATTGTGATTTGGCATTTGCATGACTGTCTGATAAACATTTTGCGCAGTTTCTTGCAGTGTTCTTGCCAACCCCTGGCTGTCAAACGCATCCATTAGCGGATGATATTTTTTCGGGCGTACATTCATGCCCTCCAGAATAGAGCACCAACTGTCGCTGGTAAAAAACTCTCCCGGCATATGATCTATTTGGCCGCGCTCGCGGAACAGGCGAATTTTTTCACGCAGCGAATCAGGTACAGGCATACTTTGGCACCAGCGCCAGAATTCCGTGTCATCGCGCTGGGTAGTGCAATAATGCAAAATAATAAAATCGCGGATTTCCTGATAATCCGCATTGATTTTTTGGTTAAACGCCTGTTCGGTATGGGACTCAAAATCCCGATCGGGAAAGTATCGAATAAAATGAACTAATGTTTTATAGACCAGGTGAATGGCCGTAGACTCCAGCGGCTCCAAAAAGCCGGAGGCAAGCCCTAACGCCAAACAGTTGTTGTGCCATATTTTTTTGCGCCGTCCGGTTGTAAACGGAATCACCCGCGGCTCAATTAATAATTCACCATCTACCGCTTTTAGCAGCGTGTCAATCGCTTGTTCATCCGAACAATATTGGCTGGAAAACACATAGCCATTTCCCGTGCGATGCTGCAACGGAATTTTCCAGGTCCAACCGGCTTCGCGCGCCGTGGCGAGTGTAAAAGGTAAGGGCTCGCCAGTATTAGTGGTTTGCACCGCAACTGCACGGTCACAAGGCAAATAATGTGTCCAATCCTCATAACCGACTTTTAAGGCTTCTTCAATTAAGAGACCTTTAAAGCCTGTACAATCAATAAAAAAATCGCTGGCAATTGTGTTGCCATTATTCAATTCCAGTGAACTAATAAATTGTTGTTCATTCACTACAACCCTGGTCACGGTTGCTTCTATTCTTTCCACACCGCGCCCGAGTGAAAAATCACGCAAATAGCGTGCAACCAAAATAGCATCCAGATGCAACGCGTTTGCAAAACTACGCATGACCCAATTTTGATGTTGCGGCGGGCGCAGCATAAAACGCCGGTTTTCAGCCATGATGGCACAGGGGGAATGATCAACCCAGCGCGTGCGATTGCCGTCAGCAACTGTTTTTAACCATGCCTGATAAAACTCAAAGCCGTGGATGCCCTGCCCTACGCTACCAAAAGGGTGAAAAAATTGTTCACCAGGTTTTAACCAATTATCAAAACGAATACCCAGCTTAAAGGTTGCCGAAGTGGCTTCCGCAAATTCTTTGAGGTTGATTTGACAGACACGCAAAAAATCCATGATCGACGGAACGGTAGATTCGCCCACACCAATGGTGGCAATATCCGGCGATTCAATCACCGTGATTTTTATCCGGCTACCCTGTAACGCCGACGACAGCAAACTCGCCGCCATCCAGCCCGCAGTACCACCACCCACAATACAGATGGAATTCAAAGTGTTCTTTTGCATAGTCAGTATCTATTTAGCTGTCTATCGAATTGGTTATCTATTTATCTAGCATAAAAAAAAGCGCGCAGAACAAAGCTGCGCGCTTTTTTATACAGCATCTAGCTAACTGTTTCTAATAGAAACGGCTAATTAGAATTTAGCACGAACGCTAAGCGCAAAACGACGGTCAGTAGTGAAGTTCAACGCTTCCGTTCTTACGCCTGCCTGGTTCATTTGATACTCGGTCTTGGTCTCTGTATTCAGCAGATTGCTGCCTTCAACACCAACTTGCCAATTCTCATTAATGCTGTAGTACAAGCTTGAATCCAGCATACCGGCAGCCTTGGCATAAACCGGAGAGAAGTCCTCAGATTCACGCAGGGTCAGCAGGTACTCGGAACGCCAGGTGTAAGCCAGACGGAACGAGAAGTCGTTGTATTCGTACATACCAACAACGTTCAGGTTTTCATCCGAGTAACCTTGCAGTGGCAAACCGCTGAATACGCGGAAGGTATTGCGTTCATCTACCACTGGCTCACCAGCTGAGTTAAAGCGGGTGCTTGGTGGTAAAGTAGGATCTTCCAAACCATTCTGGTCAATATAGGTAAAGTTAAACTGCAAACCTAAACCACTCCAGGCACCCGGCAACATGTCGTAGAACTGTGAGTAAGAAAATTCCACACCGCGAATGGTACCTGAGCCAGTGTTGGCTGGACCGTAGGCAGAGAGAGTATGAGCAGTACCACCTTGCGTAATGTCCATCCCAAACTGCTTGTTGCGGATGATGTTATCCAGTTCTTTGTGGAACAGGCCAACACTCACTGAACCCGCTTTCGCAAAGTACCATTCGGTAGTCAAATCCAGGTTAACTGATTCTTCCGGCTCCAAGTAAGGGTTGCTGGCTGAAGCATCCAGAGCAACACTGTCAATGCCGATAACCGGGTTGGTGGTGCTATTTTGTGGCTTGGATTCATCTTGCAATTTTGGATCCACAGTCAGGCCAACGATCACGCGGTTGCGGGTGTCGGTCAAGCTTGGGTAGAACAAACCTTGCGAAGCACCGAAACGAACCACTACATCATCGGTAACGCCGAAGGTCACGTTCAGGCTTGGCAGCACTGCGTCGTAATCGGTACCTTCAACAGTGCTTTGCATTGACTCACCGTTGGCCAGAGCATAGATGCTTGGGTACTGGGATTGCAGGAATCCAGCCGTTTGATCTCCACCGCGACTGGTCGTTGGTGGCAATACCACAAAGCCGGAAGACTCCAATTGATAATTCACATAACGCAGACCAAGGTTACCTTTGATAGGGGTCGACAAATCTGCGAATTCGAAGTCAGCACGCACATAAGCTTCTGTACGCTTCTCATTCGACTCACTCGTGTCGTGATCCGCAAAGTGACTCTTGCGACCTTCCATATCCTCGTAAGGAATAGCGCAACCACCACTGCCATCCGCCGCGTTACCATTATTTGCAACAACCACACCGTTTACTACTGTAGGAGGATCACCTGGTGTAGACCAGCCATCTTCACAGCCATCACGCAATGATTGCGGATAATTTTTTACTAACTCAAGCGCCGGGAACATAAAACTCTGCACACCGCCACTCAGTACATCACCATTGTAGTAATCGGAGAAATCAATACGGTCATACAAATCCGGACGATTCGCGGCAGCCGAAGCAACACGTTGTTCGTTTATCCAGGGAGTAGAAATGGGAGACCAACCGGCATACTCAGTGTCGCGCACAACCAGGGTTTTATCAGTGTAATAAACACCGCCCTTAACTCCGGTAACAACACCATCCAGTGCATATTCCACATCGATTTTAAAGCTGTCGGAATCGGCGTTGTTGAGTTCTTCCTGTTGCATACCGGAACCGATAAATACTTCCGGTTGGAAGGCCGCTTGATCAATCCAGCCAGTGAAATCGGTATCGCTCAGGAATTCGATCGCAGGGCGACTGCCAGTCAAATCCAAATAGTAAGGCAACAATTTACCTACTGCAGCAGAGCCACCACGAGTTTGGCCAGACATGCTGTAGTTGTGCACTAACTTTTCAGATTCGATATGTTGGAAGTCAAGCTCAACTTTCAAACGATCATTTGGCGTCAAGGCCAGATTGAAAGAAGTGTCTTCAACGGTATTTTCGTTGTAGTTCCAACGGGTGATATACAACAGAGGCACATCACCGCTAATGCCTACACCAACACCGGAAGTCAAAAAGCCATTTTCATCAAAAGTGCGCGGGTAGCCATCGGCTGATTTATCCAACCAGTCGTGGGAACCGGCCATAAAACCTTTAAAGCCCTGTGCAGCATGACCCACACGGCGCTCCTGCCATTCCAGAGACGCTTTGGAGTTAATGTGCTCCAAGGTTGCAGTAACAGTTTCGTCAGCGTTGGCCCATTGCAGAGAGGTAGTGAAACCAGTGCGCTCACGATCGTTTTCCGCAGTACTCAAATGGATCTGCGCCGGGGTGTAGTAAGTTACACCATCAGGCTGGCCAGTAAGGGCCGTACCTTCATATTTGGGGACGTAAGCCGAAGCATCATCCGCAGTGAACTTCTTAGCACCATCAGCAAGTTGTGCCGGGGTACATGCGCGCCAATCGGTTGCTTCTGGCATACATGGATGTGAATAGCTGTCCGCAACAACGCCTGGAGTAGGTGTACCCCATACGTCATAAGAGAAGGTATCAACCGGGCCGCGGCTGTGGAAGTTACCTACACCCACACCATCGCCGCGAGATTTATACTCTGATTGGGAACCTGCAACCAGGAAACCGAATTTACCAGCACTGGTTTCCCAACTGTCAGCAAACAATGCAGAGAAAGATGGCGTTACTTCTTCACGGAAATCACCGTAGTTGGCTTTAGCACTGAAAGAAAGTAATTGCTCATCTGAATCAAATGGCTTGCGAGTTACCAGGTTAACAGTACCCGCGATACCACCGGAAATCAGGTCAGCGGTTTGGTTTTTAACAACCTCTACCGCGCCCAATAATTCTGCCGGGAAATCTTCGTAGCTCAAGCCACCCCAGGGGTTAGCACTGAACGCATCGCGGCCGTTAATTTCTGAACGCACACGGTCAAGGCCGCGTACCAATACGCCGGTACCTTCATCAGCATAGTGCTTGGGGTCATCAGAAGACGCAAAGCGCTCGATGGTCACACCAGGAACGCGCTGCAATGCTTCGGTAACCGATTTATCCGGCAATGCACCAATATCAGTTGCAGTAATTACATCTTTTACGGTATCAGCATTACGCTTCAATTCCTGCGCAGAATCGATGCTGCTTTTCATACCGGTTACAACAACTTCTTCCAGATTCTCATCGGCTTTGTTGTCTTGTGCAAACGCTGGCATGGTGAATGCCATGATAGAAACAGCCAGCAAGGACTTTTTAAAGCGCTTACTCGACATGTCTGTCATTTTGTTTTTACTTGTAAACATATCTAACCCCTTGGTTTTTTCTCTCGTATTAAATCTCTGATCACATATAAAAAAGCTCGTTATACGTAATACTGTGGACACTCCATCTACATCATTAACAACTAAAAATCGAACTAACACTCACTCAATCAAACCCTTCACTCACAACGACGGCACAGTCGGCATTAGTGCAGATGCTGTTGGCGATAATGACTGGGGGTAACGCCAACAGATTTTTTAAAGGCCTGATTGAATACTGACTTACTATTAAAGCCGCAGCTTTTCATGATTTCGCTGATAGATTTTTGGCGCAGCTCTTCATCGGCCAACCGCTTTTTGGCTTCTGCCACCCGGTAATTACCTATCAATTCAAAAAAATTAACGTGAAGCTGGCTGTTAATAGTGCTGGATAACAATTTGGGTGAAACATTTAATTTGTTAGCCAGACGCTCAACCGTAATATGAGATTCCAGATAAGGCTTGTTCTGTTCCATAAACACTACCAACTTTTCAACCAGCTCCCTTTGCTGAACATCTGAATGATTAGGGGCTTCCTGATTCAGATGCACTACCGAATTTTCATGGTGTGCAGACCTGGTGTTCTGCAACGCACGACTTAAGTTGTGGTTGCGTACCAACAGGAGCGCAACCGCAATAGCGGCCAGAATGCCACTGATAATCATGGCCAAAACGTGTTTGTTAGCCAGTGCTACCTCTGCCATAGCAACCTACCCATTAAGAACAATGTTCTAATTATTTTTCTATCCTGGGAGCAAATAACAACAACTACTGCCTGATCAATTTCAAGCCTTTGGCAGTTAAACTTTGCGCCACATGGACAACGTTGTCAACAGTATTTACAAAAAACCCGACCAATATTTTTACGGTCAGGTTTTATGTAAACGAATACAGAATTTTTTCCAGCGAACTAACCAGGGCTATTATTATTTCTTGGTCCATTTGCCGCAGCTGATGCAGCATATTTTCAATTTTTTCA
Source organism: Gammaproteobacteria bacterium (assembly GCA_021151625.1). Classification (GTDB taxonomy): domain Bacteria; phylum Pseudomonadota; class Gammaproteobacteria; order Pseudomonadales; family Cellvibrionaceae; genus Cellvibrio. Next base: position 22,282 of record JAGKWY010000012.1, read on the forward strand.
CGCTCATCAGCAGACAACTTACTGTTTTGTGCCCGCTTGTCCAACAACAAAATAGCTGTACCGACCAGGCGATCCGTATTGTCGGCCAATGAACGCCATTGCGGGTGCTTTGTCAGCAGGGATTCCAGTACCCGACGATTCTCGGCCCACACCAACAGTTGCGCTTTTAACTCATCGCACTGCGCATTGGCAGCAGGATTGATTAGCCACTCGGCTAACAGCAAATTAAACTGGCGCAAGCCCTCATTCTCCACCGGCAAGGCATCAACCAGGCGGTTTAACGGATCTGCTTTTGAATAGCTTTCATAAGCAGACTTTTCATGGTGGCGATGATAGTAGTGCGCCGGTTCCAACAATTGCATAAATGTTTCCATAGCATGAATTTCGGTTGCGCTTGCCTGTGCCCCAAGCAAACGCTTCAACGCCATTTGCTGCTGGAGTTTGTGTTGCAACTCAACAGACTTTTCCGCCCATTGCGCAACAAAATTCAAGCGGTGATACATACCGCTTTCATCTTGCAAACTTTGGGCCGACCAGAGCCTTTCTGCTACAACAAATGCACGCGGCCACAATCGCAAGTCAATGCTGTGTTCATCTGCAATTTCGGCCCAGAGCGCCGCTTCACCACCCAGAATTAATTGCTCCTGTTGTGCACTCAAATGAGCCACTTGCTCACTTTTGGGTAACTGTTTTTGTGCAGTATTTTTTTGTATTTTCTGTTCGTTTTGTAAAGAAAAGTTATCTGTTATTTTTTCACCACTAATCGCATAAGGTGCATTGCCTACCAACATTTCACCGCGCAACTTTTGTTCAACAAATTGAACCTTGAAACGCACCGGCCCCATCCAGGTATCCAGCGAAAACTGTGCAGACTTTTTATCGTAACCTTGCAATGTGGCTTCGCGACGCGACTTACCGGTGAAATCAACCAATACGCGCGCATTATTTCCTTCACCAATTACACTGAATGTTCCCGTCACCGGTTTTCCGCGTTTGCGCGGCATTTCAAAACGCCAACTTGCTAACGCATCCTTCGCAGCCACGGTGATAGTTACCGGCTTGGGCGGAATTGGATCATTGCGATAGTGATAAGACGCATACTGTGGCTGATCCAGATAAAAACCTGTTGATAAAATGGCCTGGAAACCGTGACTCACCGCATCACTCACACCATCCGGTCCACGCCAGGAGTGAATAACAATATCTTTTGGCAGATCTTTGTGCTGGATTTCATCCCAACCAATCATTTTGCGTTGATGCTGCTGCAATATTTTTTGTACACGCTGATTAAAGTAGGCTTGCAGTGCACGTGAATCTTTTATTCCATTTTCTTGCATAAATGCCTGAATTTGCGCATTTGTATTCCAATGCTCGGGGTCTACCTCATCGCCGCCGATATGCAGGTATTCAAATGGAAATAACTCCACGACCTCGGCAACCAGCCCATCCACAAACTCATACACTTTTTCATTTGCGGGATTTAATAATGGCTTAAGTACTCCCCAGCGATATTCCATTGCATAGGGGCCGGGTGCAGACATTAATTCCGGGTAGGCAACAGCAATGGCACTGGCATGGCCAGGCACATCAATTTCTGGCAATACTTGAATACCGCGCGCGCGCGCATAACTGACAACGTCACGAATTTGCGCGCGGGTATAGTAGTCACCGTCCGATGCCAGCTTATGCAGTTTGGGATATTTTTTTGATTCAAAGCGCCAGCCCTGATCATCGGTGAGGTGCCAATGAAAAATATTATATTTGGCGGCAGCCATGGCATCGATTTGGCGCTTAATGGTATTGACCGAAAAGAAGTGGCGCGAGGTATCCAATAACAACCCTCGCCATTTAAAGCGCGGCTGGTCCTGAATACTGACGAGCGGCAGCTGAATGTTTTGTTGTTGATTACCAATTAACTGCAACAGGGTCTCCAACCCGCGCAAAATTCCCAGGGAGTGATTTGCCGATAAAACCACTCCCGATACTGAAGTATTCAATTGGTAGGATTCATCCCAGTCTTTGATGTAGTTGGAAATCAAGCCGGTATTTTTAGTGATGATAATAAAATTGGCCTTATCTTTCGCTACCAATTTCCACTGAATTTTTTTCCCGGTTTGTTGTTGCACACGTGCAACGACACGTTTTAATACTGATTTGATTTCACCCTGTTCAGGCGCATCAATTGCGATACGCCACTTATTACCCAACTGCAATTGCCCTTGTTGTTGCACCAGCGTTTGTGGCCAGGGCATTAACGGCAAAGACTCTGCCTGCGCCGTTGCGCAAACAGAGAAAATCATGCTGATAAGGAGTAATAAATAGCGAATCATTTTTTAATTATTAACATTAGAGTTGTGTGATTAAGGTTTTTTATAGGCCACGCAATCTACTTCTACTTTACAATCAACCACCATGCTGGAAACAACGCAAGCGCGCGCTGGTGGATTTGCGCCAAAATATTCCATAAATACACGATTGAACGACATAAAATCGCGCGGATCATCCAGCCATACACCGCAGCGTACCACGTGCTCCGGGCCGTAACCGGCTTCGGCTAAAATCGCGAGTACATTTTTTATGGTTTGATGGGATTGGGCGACTATACCGCCATCAATAATTTCGCCATTGACCATAGGTACCTGGCCGGAAACAAACAACCAGCCATCCGCACCGGCAGCACGCGCAAATGGCAAATGCTGACCGCCAGTACCCTTGCCACCTTCAACACCATAACGTTTTATTTCAGACATTTTTTAAATCCCCCTAGCCCCCTTTTTCAAAGGGGGAACTGAACACAACACCCCGGACTCTTTTTCAAAGAGCGGGACTTAACACAAATCCCCCCAGCCCCCTTTTTCAAAGGGGGAGTGAACAACCAAGCACTCCATTTTTTGTGATTGGCTCGCCAAGAGGACAAAGTTTAGATCTAGCGATTTTCTAATCCCCCCTTTGAAAAAGGGGGGTTAGGGGGGATTAATAAAACCCAACCCGCAAATCGCGCTGTCTTTCCAAAAATTTTCCGGCGCGTTGGCCAGTCATTTTTTTATTTTGGTAACTCAATACACCATTCACCCATACCGAGTGAATGCCTTCCGCCAATTGCTGTGGCTGCGCAAAGGTAGCGGAATCTTTTACTTGTGCAGCATCAAACAAAACCAGATCTGCCGCTGCGCCTACCGCGATGCGACCGCGATCTTCCAAACCAAAACGATCAGCTGACATGCGTGTCATTTTGCGCACCGCTTCAGGCAAACTGAATAATTTCAAATCGCGGCTGTAATGCCCGAGCACGCGCGGAAACGCGCCCCACAAACGCGGATGCGGCAACGGGTCTACCGGCAATCCATCGGAGCCAACCATCGTCAATGGATGCGCGAGAATTTTTTGCACATCCTGCTCACTCATACCGTGGTACACAGCACCGGCCGGTTGTAATTTTTTGGCAGCATCCAGCAAACTCATATTCCACTCACCGGCAATCTCGGCGAGTTTTTTTCCGCCTTGCTCAGGATGTGGCTCACTCCAGGTAATCACAATATCGAAGTCGCTGGTGACTTGTTGCAAATCCAGCGTCGATGAACTTGCATTGTAAGGATAACAATCGCAACCAACAGGATGATTGCTGGCCGCCGCTTCCATTTTTTGCAGCACTTCGCCGCTGCGCCCCCAGTTACCCGCACCTGCACATTTCAAATGCGACACAATGACTGGCGCTTTTGCTTTTTCACCAATTTCAAACGCCTCATCCAGCGCCGCTAAAATTTCATTAAATTCGGTGCGCAAATGTGTGGTGTAAACCGCACCAAATTCATTGAGCACTTGCGCCAGATTTTTAACTTCATCGGTTGTGGCAGAAAACGCCGAAGCGTAGGCAAGACCAGAAGACAAACCCAGGGCACCTTCTTGCAAACTTTCACGCAATTGCACACGCATCTGTGCAATTTCATCGGCATTGGCAGTGCGATCCAATCTATCCATATGATTATTGCGCAACGCAGTATGGCCAATAAGCGCGGCAACATTTACCGCCGGTTGGGTTTTATTGACGGCCGCTTTGTAACTGGCAAAATCGGCATATTGAAAATCGTCTGCAGTGCCCAACAAATTCATTGGATCAGGTAATTCAGTTTTTAAACTGACCGGGCTGGCACTAATGCCACAATTGCCCACAATAACCGTGGTAATACCCTGGGAAATTTTTGGCAGCATGTCCGGTGCGCGAATCACTTGCAAATCATCGTGCGTATGCACATCAATAAAACCCGGCGCGAGAACCAAGCCCTGTGCATCCAGCGTTACCAAACTATCTGCATTTTCCAGCGATCCAAGCGCGGCAATTTTTCCCGCGTGAATGGCAATGTCCGCACTCATCGCTGGCTCACCCGAGCCATCGATAATCTGAGCGTTGCGAATAATCAAATCAAACTTCACTGCCATTCATCCTGCAATATTGTTGTTTACAAACATTAATCGCCCAGCGGCAGACGATTGTCGCCACCGCGATATTCATCGAGTGCAAATTTCACCCGGCGCAACAATTCCTTGCTTTCGGTTTTGCGTGCTAACGCCAACTCGGTGGCCAGTATGTCGATCGCCAACAACATACCGTAACGGGATGCCGATGGTTTGTAGATAAAATCCGTTTCTTCAGTCACTAGCGGAATGACTATATCGGCCTTTTGTGCGAGCGGCGAATTCTGTGCTGAGAGTACAATTAATTTTGCGCCGTACTCGCGCGCAATATCGGCCACTTCCAGCAACTCGGGGGTAACACCGGTCACCGATAGCAATACCAATACATCTTTTTCGGTCAGGGTTGCCGCAAACATGCGCAGCAACACTGGATCGTGATAAGCCGTCACACCTATGCCCAAACGCGCAATACGAAATTGCACTTCTTCCGACAACATAGTGGATGCACCGCCCATACCGCCGATATAGATTAGCCGTGCGCTGTTGAGCAGATTGGCAGCAGCACGAAAATCTGCCTCTACAAAACGCGCCAGATTTGCGCGCAAAGTCGATTCAATTTCACTACAAATTTGTGCATAAAAAGCACTTTCTTCCACCGCTGGAAGCTCCGCCAGAAAGCGGGTTCCCACAGCGCTGGCCTGCGCCAGTTTTAATTTCAAATCGCGAATATCTTCGCAGCCTACTGATTTGGCGAAACGCGAAATAGTAGCAATACTTACACTCGCTTTGGTGGCCAACTGGTCAATGCTGGCGCTTGCTGCAAAGGCGATATCTTCCAGAATGGCATCGGCAACTTTTTGTTCCGTCACCGAAAGGCGATCGCGACTGGCGCGAATGTGATAAACAATATCGAATAATGCAGTCATGAATTTTTCCCGTGTTAATCGCTGCCGAGAGCAGTCGTATTAACTATTTGCGCGTTATTTTTTAACGCTTAATTGTTATTTGTGCTTAATTGCTATTCGCGTTCAATACTTGCTTTGCGCTTTTAGTTTTTCGCGTTAACTCTTTTAGCTTGTCCTTTTAGATTGTCCTTTTAGCTTCTTTGTTAACCCTTCTTGTTAAAGAAGGGTTGCCAGAAGTGAAACAAAACCAAAAGCAACCAGCGATATTATGGTTTCCAACACCGTCCAGGTTTTTAAGGTCTGGGTGACGGTCATATTGAAATATTCTTTAATCAGCCAGAAACCGCCATCGTTCACGTGCGACAAAATTAATGACCCTGCGCCGGTAGCAATTACCAATAATTCGGGGTGAGGATAATTGGCTGCCATGGCGATCGGAGCAACAATACCTGCCGCCGTACTCATAGCAACGGTCGCAGAACCAGTTGCGATGCGCATTAACGCGGCGACCAGCCAGCCCATTGCCAGAGGCGTTAATTCCATACCCGCTGACACAGTAACAATTTCTTTGGCGATACCCGCTTCCACTAAAATGCGATTGAGCCCGCCACCGGCACCAACTAGCAAAGTAATTCCCGCTGTGGGCGCTAAACATTCGTGGCTGAATTTCAAAATCGAATCACGATTAAAACCGCGCGCCAATCCCAGGGTATAAAAACTCACTAATGTCGCAATTAACAAAGCCACTACTGAATTGCCGACAAACGTTAAAAACTCATTTAATCCTGTTCCAGGTGCAGCAATTTGATTCGCCCAGCCGCCCAGCAACATCAATACAACCGGCAACATAATGGTGGCGAGGGTAATTCCAAACCCCGGTAACTCACGCTGCTGATCGGCATGAATAAATTCATGCTGCTCTTTGTTAATGAACTCACGTTCAAGGGGATTCACCGCCGGCAATTGAATACGCGGTGCAATCCATTTGGCGAAAATCGGGCCGGCAATAATTGCTGTGGGAATACCCACCACTAACGCATAAAAAATTGTGCGACCAACATTCGCCTGATACTCACCCACTGCAATCATTGCGGCTGGATGTGGCGGCACCAAGCCATGCACTACCGATAAACCTGCCACCATCGGCAAGCCCACTAACAACATCGAAGTTCCGGTGCGACGCGCGACGTTAAAAGCAATCGGAATCAGCAGTACAAATCCAACTTCAAAAAAAATCGGCAGCCCTACCAGAAACGCAACAAACACCATCGCCCAGTGCACATTTTTTTCGCCAAACCAGCGAATTAATGTGCGTGCAATTTGTTCGGCACCGCCCGACTCGGCCATCATTTTTCCGAGCATGGTGCCCAGCGCAACCACTAACGCAATATGCCCCAGGGTTTTGCCCACTCCGGCTTCGTATACAAACACCACATCTTTAGCGGGGATTCCCGCCATCAATCCCAAACCCAGTGACACTAGCGTGAGCGTGATAAACGGATTCAAGCGGTAGCGAGCGATCAATAAAATCAGCGCAATAATGCTGATCAGCGCGTACACCAACAACCAATGACCGGGGCTCAATAAAGCTTCCACAACAATCCCTTAAAAAAACGTTTCTACGGCGTCGACCACCGCGTATTTATCGTTAACCACCAGCAGTTGCCGCCATTTGTCGAAGGTCAGGCAGGGGTGGGAAATATCCAGCACCAGCATGTCGCCCACCGCGAGATCATCGCCGGCAGCAATTTGCATAAAGGCATGCTGATCCATCATGGCAGTGAGCTTCCACTCAGCGGATGCAGCAGCGGGTGCACTATCGCGACCGGGACGAAAATGGAATGCGGGAATCGGCAGGCCAGCATCGAAGGCGGCATCGCGTTTACCCAAGCCGAGGATGGCAAGGCCGGGTTCGGGGATCGAAAGTACGTAGGCCCAGAGTTGCAAGGCGGGCAGTAGGCTGGTTTGCATCTCGCGCGCCACCGGGTTGCTGGCGTGGATACGGGTTTCAGCTGCCTTGTAGATACCCACGTCATGGGTGAGGTAACAACCGGGGCGCAGGACTATATCGAGCGGGCGCGCCATCTGGTCACCGCTCCAGGCCTTATCCAGGCCGGTCCACTCTTCCGCCACCAAATCAAACCAGGCCGAGCCCGCACCGGTCAGGATTACCCGCTCGCCCTGCAACTGGCCATTGGCTTCCAGCGTCAGCAACTCACGCACCGCCAGGCGCAGGAACTCGCGAATGGCAGGCTCTTCTTTGAGTACGCCTTCGTAGACCTCTATGCCACACAAGGCGAGAGATTGAGGGAAACGGGCAATAGCGGCCAGCACCGCATCGCGTGTAGCCGTATCGCGCACACCGGTGCGGCCACCGGCCACTCCCAGCTCCAGCAACAGATTCAAACGCTGGCCAGCGGCAGCAAAAAATTCGCCGAGTTGGGCGACATTGGTCGCCGAATCGACAATCACATAGAACTCAAATTCTGGCTTGTGTAACAGGCGGGAGATAATCGCCATATTGGCTTTGCCAACCAACTGGTTGGCCATAATCACCCGGCGCACACCGAACTCATAGGCGGCTTGCACCTGGGGTGCGGTTGCCAGGGTAATACCCCAGGCCCCCTCTTCCAACTGGCGATGGAATAAAGCCGGACTCATGGTGGTTTTGCCATGAGGTGCGAGTTTCAGCCCATAGGTACTGATAAAAGACTTCATCCACTGCAGGTTGTGCTGCAAACGACTCTCGCTCAGCACCGCGACTGGCAGGCTGACTTCTTCGCGCAACAGATTCCAGCCGAGCACACCAGCATCAGCTACCAACGGCTGGGTAGTTACATCGCCAAGGCCCTTACCCACCGGGCTAAGCAGTCGGCTTTCAAATGTTTTCTGTAAATTATTTTCTTTCAACATGGGTGCTTTTCCAACAAAAGCAGAAAAAACGAGCATTTTTGCCAAGGCTACCATCAAAAATGCGCCATGAGAAGAAAATTATTTACACGAACATGGCATTTAAACCGGTCTTTATGAAAGTTTTTTGAAGGTTTTGTAAAAAATTTTCATCATTAAAAACCGTTTACTTGCCTGTGAATCAGTGGGTGCGTTATCGCGCCAGATCCAAAAGTCGAACCAGGGTTCGATTTTCGGCAGTCTGGTGGCAGTTAAGCGCATCCTCAAACTGGGACTGGCAATCGCTTATTGGTTGTTTGATGATCAGCCCGGCCGCAAACACTCCAACCTAATAATTTCGTGTGGCGCCCAACCCCATCAACCCAGCGAGGACAATAACAATGCGCACCTTGTTTCCCCCTGTTCGACACTGGCTAAGCCTGCTCGGCGCAAGCTTAGCCCTCGGTACCCTGGCGCTTCCCACTCAGGCAGTGGTTTACCAGGCCGAGAGTTACACCAACTTTTACGACACCACCCCCGGCAATAGCGGCGGTGCCTTTCGCAATGACGCGGTCGATATAGAAACCACCACCGATAGCGGCGGCGGCTACAACGTCGGCTGGATCGAGCCCAATGAATGGCTGGTCTATGGCGGCCTGAGCATCCCGGCGACCGGCAGCTATATCGTCCGCATGCGCGTCGCCAGCCCATCCGGCGCAACAGCAGCCGTGGATTTGAATGGGGGCACAATCCCTTTGGGCGATTTTGCCATTCCCGCTACCGGTGGCTGGCAGAGCTGGACCACCGTTACCCGCACAGTGAACATCAGTGCCGGCACCTACAACCTGGGGGTATTTGCCAAAACCAGCGGTTGGAACTTTAACTGGATTGAGGTGGTACCCAATGGCGGTACCAGCGGCCTGGTGACCGTTTATGAGCACTGCAACTATGGTGGCTGGGCGGCTGGCTATAACACCGGGTCTTATGACGGCAATGTGATGACCTCGCTGGGGGCGCGCAATGATGCCATCTCCTCGGTGCGCGTAGCGGCAGGTTACGAAGCAGTACTCTATGAAAACTGGGATTTCAGCGGCGCGTCAGTGGTAGTGACGGGCGATAACACTTGCCTGAGCAATTTTAACGATCGCGCCTCCTCGTTAATCGTACGCCCCGCGACCAACACTGGCACCGGTTTTGGGGCGATAGTGAGCGAAGCCCAGTTCAACCAGATGTTCCCCGGTCGCAATGGTTTCTACACCTACGCGGGTTTGGTCGCTGCCGCCAAAACCTACCCCGCCTTTGCAGGTACCGGCGACCTGGCTGCGAAAAAGCGTGAAGCCGCTGCCGCACTGGCCAACTTCTCCCATGAGACCGGTGGCCTGGTGTATGTGACTGAAATTGCCAAGGGTGAATACTGCGGCGATTGGGATGGCAACCCGGCCACCTGCCCCTGCGCGCCCGGCAAACGCTACTACGGACGCGGCCCCATCCAACTCAGTTGGAACGGCAACTACTGCGCAGCCGGAGCAGCACTGGGTCTGGATTTGCGTGCAAACCCGGACCTGGTTGAGCAAAACCCGACCGTCGCCTGGCAGACTGCACTCTGGTTCTGGATGACGCAAGCCGGCGCTGGTTATCGCCCGGCGCACGACTCCATGGTGGGCGGATTTGGCTTTGGCGAAACCATTCGCACCATCAACGGCTCGCTTGAGTGCAATGGCGGCAACCCGGCGCAAGTGCAGAGCCGCATTAACGAATACCAGCGCTTCCTGAATATTCTGGGCACTACCGCAGGGCCGGGAAATATCGGTTGCTAAAAATAGCAAAAGACATGAAATACGCCGCGATTTATTTGCGGCGTATTTTTTGTGAATTAATCTGAATTAAAAAGTTATTCCACTCCGCTAATCCAATATTAATTCACTAGCCACATAAAAATTTATTTCTACAAGTTAAAAAATCGCATTAAAAAATAGAGAATTTTTTGTAATCCCTACAGAGAAAAATAGAAAAGTGACCAATTAACTGCCATTTATAGGCGCTTTTTTGCTGCTGGCACGGATAGTGCAATTTCTTCCATGACAATTATGTTTACTAAAACATAATCCATTAATGACTTGTTGATAATGGAGAAACATCATGGCAAACAATGAAATTTCTGCAATTCGCGATCTCATTAAAGTGTTGAATGATGGGGTCAATTTTTACACCGACGCCAAGCTGGAGCTCAAAGGTTCCGGTTATGAAACACTGTTTCAGGAAATGATTGATGTGCGTCAAAATGCACTGGTGCGTTTACAGCCCTTGCTCTACGCCCGCGAAGGCGATGTAGAAGACGGGCAAACCATTGAAGGCTCACTGCGCAAAGCCTATACCGAACTACTGGCCAAAATTAAATCCAGCAAATCCAAAACCTATATTGTGCAGTTGGAAGAACTGGAAGATCGCACCCTGGCATTTGTTAAAAAAGCGCAGCAGGAGGTTGTTTCGGTCGATTTCACTATCGCCGTCAACTACATACTGATCTCCATGCAAGAGTGCCACCACCGCATGCGTTCGATAAAACGCAATGTAGCTTAACCGCACAAGCCCCTGTCTCAGTTATCACTGAGACACACTAGCCAACAACAAAGGCTGCTTAAACCTTTACGCAGCCTTTGTTATTGGCTCTGCTGTCGACTGGCCTTTTCTATTGTTTGATTCCTTCTATTGCCTGTTCCTTTCTATCGATTGATCCTTCCATCAATAGGTTCTTCCATCAATAGGTCCTTTCTTGCAATTGGCCCATTCTCTTTATCGATCAAAGGACAAAGAAAATATTTTTTTGGTTGCCGGGAATAAAATAATCGACTCCTCCGTTAACAGGTTACAAGCCAGGATTTTCGGCTTGCCCTAAACCTGAACCGAGAGGATTACACCATGAACAAAAATATTTTATTACTCGCCATCTGTAGCCTGAGCGCCAACATCAGCTGGGCCGCCGAACTTTCACTGGCTGCCAGCACTGATTCCAACACGCAGCTTTCTGCCAACAGCCAAACCAATCCCCAAGGCGCCAGTATTGCATTCAGCGGCTCTGCGCAACATCAACAAGCGGCATCAGCAAACAGCGCAGAAAAAGCGCCCGCTCTAGCCAGTGACAATAACGCCGAAGAAGGCAACAAAACTGAAGGCGAGAGCAAAAAGGCAGAAGGCGAGAGCAAAAAAGAAACTGCAACAGTCAGCAACACTGCTGCGACTGCGGTCGATGCCAAAGGCAATGCAACCGTGAGTGCTGAAAAAAGCCTGGCAGTAATTAACGCGCAAAAAAATGCGCTACTTAATCAAAGCCAGCAAGCCAGTGCCAAATTAGCAACGACTGCGAATCAAAGCCTGTCCGCATCGGTTAATCAAGCAAACAACTTAAATGCGCAGGCACAACAAAATGTGCAATCAGCAACTGGCCAGGTGAGTGCCACAGTGAATCAACAAGTTAATGCAGCCTCTGCATTGGAAGTGGATAAAACCCTGCAGAACTCGGCGGGAAATTTATTGAGCACGAGTGTTGATGGCTCCATCAGTAATGCCATTAACAACACTGTGCAAACTGGCGTTGAAGACACAGTTAGCTCAACAGTTAATTCAACCATTGATTCAGCAGTGAACTCCACCATCGACTCCGCGATTGATTCAACTATCGATTCAACCATTAGCTCAACTATTGATAACGCAGTAGACGGCAGCATTACCACTGCACTTAACGATAGTCTCAACCTTGGCCAGTAATTGTTGATCAGTAATAGTTGGTCAATAAAAGTCGGTAAAAAGTTTGTTAAAAGTTTTATAAAAAAGTCGCAGCCGTCGGCACCAGATCGCCGATGGCTGCTGTAAAAAGTTGCCATACAACGTCACTTTAAAAAAGTGAACAACATTTTCGCCTGCGCGGAGCAAATATCATGAACACTAAATCACTCGCCCGAATTTCACTCCTGAGCTGCGCCGTCATCAGCACAACTAACGCAATAGCAGCAGCTCCTTCGACCAAATTCGAATTGGAAACCGGAGCAGAATACGATTCCAATTTATCGGTCATTGAACTGGACAAAAACTCCGCCGAAGGTGATTGGTCGGCGTTGGCCAATGCGCGCCTGAACAGCCAATGGCAGGCCAGCGACACGATTAAATTAAAAGGTGGTTTGGGTTACAGCAGCAAAACCTATCAGGATTTCAGCGAATTTGATCTGGCGATTAAACAAGCCTCCGCCGATGCGAGCTACGACTTCAAAGCCTTAACCCTGGGCGTGAACTATCACTACGCTGATGCAGAACTGGATGATCAGGATTTCCTGACCCTGCAGCAGCGCAGCCTCTATGTATCACATTTGATTAACCAGAAAATTTTCCTGCGCGCCGCAATCAATGACCAGGACAAAAAATTCCCCGGCATTAGTGCACGCAATGCAGACAACCAAAGTCTTGCAGGTGATGCCTTTTTCTTTTTCAATCAAGGCAAAACATTTTTTACCCTCGGCCTTACCGGCGAAACGGAGCATGCAGGTGCAAATGAATTTGATTATGACGGCGTGAATTTCCGCACCAGTGTTAATCACCAGTTTTTGCTGTGGAATAAAAAGAATCGCCTGCAATTAGGTTATCGCTACGACCAACGCGATTACTCCGCCGAAACCCCAGCAATAGAAGCCAAGCGCGAGGACGAACGCCGCATTACCACCCTGGAGTGGCAGCTGGAAACTACTAAATGGTTAAGCCTGGTGGGAAAAGTAGAGCGCGGCAATTACGACTCAAACCTGGGTTCAGCCAATTATTCAGAGACTGTGAGTTCGCTAATGCTCAAGGCCAGTTTTTAAATGGGGCCGTTTTTAAAAGGGAATGTTTAAATGGAATTGTTTTTAATCAGATGTTGATCAGGGACGATGTAAGAACCCATCACCAAATACCGGGTCACGCCCCGGAACACCTAAATCCTGTGCGAGCTTTTTGAGTTGCTCGATAGCAAAAGTACCTTGGGCTGTGCAAGCAACCGCAGCAGTTACCAGGGGCGCAGCCATAGAGGTTCCGCTTTCATTGCCAAAATCCCCTGTGCTGCGCGCAGTAAACACGGCCACACCCAATGCCGCAAAATCTATGTAATCCCCACGATTGGCCCAGCGATAAATACGCTGATTTTTATCCACAGCGGTCACTGCAATAACATCCGCATAAGCGGCTGGATAAGCCGGCGGTGCTGCGGGGCCTTCATTACCCGCAGCGGCAACAATATTGATACCCGCTTGAATTGTTTTTTGAATCGCCAGTGCCAGAATTTTATTGTCTGGTCCCGCCAAACTCATATTGATCACGCGCACTTTTTTTTCTGCCAGCCAATTTAAAGCGCGCACCAGGTTAATCATGGTGGCACCCTGGGCATAGTCGGAGCGCGGATAAAATACCGAAGCCGCAAATACTTTTGCTGCAGGCAACAAAGGTATTAATTGCTGATTGCGCTCCCCACCCCCATCCATACCCACCAAAAGGCCCGCCACAGCGGTACCGTGTGCACGCGGTGCATCAAATTCTGCGCCGGCAAAATCCTGGCTTTCAATATGGCTTTTTGCAAACGCAACATGCTGAGTATTTATCGCGGTATCAATCACGCCAATACTTACCGCTTGATCGCACATTGGTTTGGAAATGGCAGCAGGCGGATTCGCAGATGGAGGGTTTTCTTTTGCCTGATGGACACCGTGAGGACCACCCCTTTGTGGGCTGTAGATGTGATTGCGATCCAGTTGTTCATGCAAATGAGCAGGCAAATGTTTTTTTAATTCACGCAAAGAATCCAGCACAGCAGGCACGCGAAAACGTACCAGTTGCAGACCCAAATCGGCAAATTGGGTCTGCTCGATAATTTCGGCATCCAACGCACTCAAGGCTTTTAATCCGGGCTGGTCGAGCAACATTAACCATTCGCGCTCCACCGCACGCCAGTTATCTTCCACACGCACTTCTACAAAAACCGTAGCGCCGGTGCGATTGAGAATTGGCAGGCTGGAGGCCAGAGCATTGCCTGCGATATCACCTGTGGTTTGCACTACCGCATCGGTAGTCTGCGCTACGCCATCCACCGTTTTTCCGAGAGCATCGGTGAGCGGATTAACGACGGGGTTATCCAGGCTGCCGGACAACTCATCCTCAGCCGCTTTGCGCACCTGCTCCTGCACATCATCTGTGACCTGCTCCAGTTCACGCGTTACGCCCTCTACCTGGTTGCCCAACTGATCCAGCAATTGCGCCTGGGCGCCCTGGCACAGGCAGGCGAGGATCAGGCTCACACACGTCGACTTCAAATACAGCGGTTTCAAATTGACGGGCTTTAAATACAGGGGTTTCATAGGGCGCACTCGGCAGGGATAGGGAAATTAAACACAAAAAATGGCTCTTCTTCATTAGAAACGTTTGGCAAGCTGGAAAAATTCCACTAAAAAACTTTCACCCGACGGGAATAAAATACGTAATGGGCCGTTAACTGGATAACAGACCAAAATACCTAAGCCCCTGAAACTGATGTTTTCGAACTAAACAGAAGCCCTTATGCAACACGATCAACTTAAACACGAATTAACCCGTATTGCGCCCGCCTTGCGCCGTTTTGCCTATTCGCTCACGGGCTCCGCCGCCGATGCCGATGACCTGTTGCAAAACACCCTGGAGCGCCTGCTGACCAAGGCGATTCCGGAGGATGTCGAGCTGGTCAAGTGGGCCTTTCGTGTCTGTCGCAATCTGTGGATTGACGAATACCGTGCGCGCAAGGTGCGCCAGAAAAATGTGTATTCACTGGATGACACCGAAGAGCCGGCAACCGATGGCGAGCAGGCTATTCACGATCAAATTACCCTGAGCCAGGTGGATGCCGCCATGAACCAATTGCCCGACGAACAGCGCGCAATTATGGCGCTGGTGGCAGTGCAGGGCTTGTCCTACAAGGAGGTGGCCGAAACACTCGGCATTCCGCAGGGCACAGTCATGAGCCGCCTGGCGCGCGCGCGGGTTGCGCTGGTGAAATTTTTAAATCCCACCGCAGACCCGGCCAACGCCTGAGCAAAATATTGAGGCAATCACTATGACAATTTCCGATGAACAACTCTCCGCCTTTCTGGATGCCGAATTACCCGAAGCCGAAATGGAATTGGTGCGTCAGGGTTTAATTGACGATGAAAATCTGGCAAATCGTTTGGCAGAGCTGGCGATGGTAGATGAACAAATTGCCAGTCACTACGCGCAGATAGATGCGCGTCCCATGCCTGCCACCATTGCGCAGCTTCTCGCGCAACAACCCGAGTCACAACGCCTTACACAAACAGGGCCACATTCAGCAAAAACCGCAACAGAACCTGCGCAAGACAACAACGTTATTCAATTCCCATTCTGGAAAAACGTGCACCGCGGTTTACAGCAACATGCGGCCCTCGCAGCCAGTTTCATGCTAGTCATTGGTTTTGGTGCAGTACAATTGCTACCCGGCAATAACCCGAGCGCTAGCAATTGGCATGCGATTGCGCAGGTACTGGAGCAAAATATCAGTGGCAATGCGCAGCACTTTGATGATGGCAGCAGCGTTAAACCGCGCCTCACGTTTATCGATAACAAAGGTAACTACTGCCGTCAGTATCAGGTCATTCAACGCGAGTACAGCAGCGAAAATATTGCCTGCCGCCGCAACACTCAGTGGGAATTGGTAACCAGCTTGCCACAGGAAGCGCTCGCACCAGGTGATTACCAAACTGCCAGCGGCAGTTCACTGCTAGACACAGCGCTGGATGAAATGATGCAAAGCGATGCGTTTGATGCGCCCGCCGAACAAGCGTTAATTAATGCGCGCTGGACAAAATAATACGCGGAGTATTGATCATGAAATCTGCACTGCTTTTTTGTTTGATCTTACTGCTTGGCGCCTGTGCGACTACACCTTATTCCCACTACCGCGCCGCAAAAAGCGATGGCTCTGGCTATAAGGAAATCGCACTGGATAGCACCAGCTATCGCGTGCAATTTAAACTGCGCGGCAACCAGCGCACTGCTGCGCACAACTACGCCTTACAACGCGCTGCCGAACTCACCCTGGCAGCGGGATACGACTGGTTTATTGTGAGTAAACAAAAACGCCGTTTAATAGACACGCGCGAAAATACTGCCGAACACCCGCAAACGATTAGCACCCGCCGCTGCGGCTTGCTCGGCTGCCAAACACAAACCTATCGAACTGATCAAAACGATCCACTCGATATGCAAGAACAGGAAAATTACACGCTAGTGCTGCTGGATATTCATATGGGCAGAGGTATTCGCCCGGAGAAAAACAGTTACGATGCGCAGGAGACCTGGGATAGGTTTTCGCAACGAGAAAAATAAGTTTTTAACTTCGTAGCCCGTTTGTCATTAGGGTGTGTATTTCGAAAACGCATGAATACATCCATGTAGCTCCCTCAAGTCGTCCTGACTTGAGCGTTTCGAAATCCACACCCTAACGCCAAACTCACTTCGGTAGAAAGTAACTCATCTGCTGTCTACAACGGAAAAATTATTTCGTTTGCAACAACCATTCACGCCCCGGCAATTCACTGCGGAAAGTTTCAATAGCGCCGCGATCCTGCAGGGTGACATAAACGGTTTTGCCATCTGCACCACCAAAGGCAACATTGGTAGGTTTTTGGCCTTTGAGTTTAATACGCTGCAGCAAAGTACCCTGCGGCGAAACTACTGCAACTTCGCCAGCGGCGTAGCGGGCGATATATAAATTGCCCGCCGCATCGCAGCGCATACCGTCCATGCCGTGCTCTTTAAATTCGATCAGCAGACGTTTATTACTGACATCACCGGTTTTGCTGTCGATATCGTATTTCCAGACTTTGCGTTGCACGCTTTCATTTACGTACAAATGTTTTTCATCGGTACTGACTTCTACACCATTGGTGGTGCCCATATCGGCTTCCAGCAAAGTCACTGTGCCGTCGGTGGCGACTTTCCACAGGTTGCCGGTGTTGTCCGCCCACTTGGGATCGCTCGCATAAATCACACCGGATTTGGCGATAGCGATGTCATTGGGTTGGTTCATTTTATCGCTGTGTGCATGCACGCTAATCGCTTTGGTTTTCGGATCAATCTTTAGCACGTTATGGGCAGAGTAATCGGCCACATACATAGTGCCTTTGCGATCAAAGCGAATGCCATTGCCGGTGCTGCCTTTGGGCAAAGTCACAAACAACTGCGCATTGTCTTTTTTATCGATAATGCCAATGGTGCCTTCTTCGGCAAAATTAACTGCGTACAAATTGCCTTGTGCATCTACTGCCGGGCCTTCAACGCCCTGGGTAAACACTTTGTCGGCCACATAATCTTCGGTTTGCGCTACAACTGCAGGCGCCGCAACCAGTGTGGACAAGAGCGCGCAACAGAATGCGCGCGGATGAAAATTTCTCATATCTGCCTCGTGTGCTTATTACTACAGGAATAATTAAACAGCACTCCAGAATTGCAGTGGTCTTTTAATAATAGTTATTAACAGTGGTAGTTATTAGTCCCTGTTGCTACGCAACGTCTTATGAGTATGTTTTTTTATCAGGCAATCGCCGGCAAGCTAATACCTGTGGCGGTACCTATGGCGCTCCATAATACACCAACCAGCGCATTCCACACTTTTTCAATGGTCACAGTGGCCAAACCTTGCAGGGTATTGGCAAAGCTCTGGGCCATGGTTTTCAGGCTATCCAGAAAAAACTCCTGGGTTTCCTCGGTAATCTGGCCACTGGCAATGCCCGCGCTAACCAGCGCTGCCTGCTGGGCAATCGCTTTAATCTGGCGCTCGGAAAAGCCTTGTAATACGGTGATGTCTTTCTGCGCGACTTGCGATGCAGTGGTCTGCAGCTGCTGGATCAAACTGGAAATATCAATGGCTGCCATGATTAATTATTCTCCCGCGCTAAAAAGTTTTCATAAGTCAGGGCTTGATCCAGATAAATCACCACCTGCCCTTTAAACGCCGCGACTTCAAAGGCAGTTACGCCCTGTTTTTTATCGGTATCGCGCATTTTGCTAAAAGTAATGGATATTTGCTCCAGCGCTGCCGCACTGGGCGCATCACCAGTTTCCGGCAAGCTCACACCGCGCTTGCTTAAGAAGGATTTTACTTTTTCATTGACGCTGGTTTTGGGGATAGGACGGGACTTGGCCTGTAGAGCCAATGCATCCAGCGCACCAATTAAGGTGTTGTAGGCATTATCGCGCTGCACATAGGAATCACTGCCGGTACCGGAAGATACCGAAGCAAACAAGGTCATCGCCTGCTGGTTCACACTCACCAGTCCATCGGCAATAGCTTTATCGTAGGGAGGCGCTAACTGGGTAGTGCAGGCCGCAAGACACAGCATCCAGCTGATTAGCAAAAAACGGCGGAATTGTTGGAGACGATTAAATTGTAGAGAGGACACGAACATCGCTCACTCCTTGGCTATAAGGGAGTCAGTCTTATAGCCAAGAATCAGCATCAGTGCAAATACACCGGCATTACATCGCCGGTTAAAAGAGCACTATTAAAAATACAACGCTACACAAAACGCGACAAACAAACCGCCGGAGAGACACTGCCAGAAACGCACCGGGTTTTTATCTTGCAGCAGTGCGCGGTAGTGCTGTTTGTATTTGGGATTGGGATGTTGCAGTTCATGCAAAAACTCCGACACATCGCCATGGCGACGTTCCGGGTCATAGCGCAGGCCTTTACGGATAGCCCCATCGACCCAGAAGGGCACCAGTGGATTCACCTCGTAGGTGGAGGTATAGCGCGTATTTAAATAGGCGCGCTCAGTGCGGCACGAACCGAGTTTGCCATCGAACGGTGCTTTGCCGGTGAGCATTTCAAACACAATCACTGCGAGCGAAAACAAATCGGATTTTTCATCGCTCTTGCCGTGCAAAATAGTCTCTGGCGGTGAATATTCGGCAGTACCTAAAATGCGCTCACGCGCAATGGGCGAACTTATTTCCGCAATGCCTTGTACTAAACAGGAACCGAAATCGATAATTTTAATTTCGCCATTGCGGTCCACCATAATGTTGGCGGGGCGCAAATCCTGGTGCAGAGTTTCGCGGCGATGGAAAGCGCGCAGGCCCTTGCAGATTTGTTCCACTTTATAGATCACATCCTGCACCGGTGGTTGCGGATTTTCTTTAATCCACTGGTTCAGGGTAATGCCATCCACATACTCCATTAAATAATAGAGACAGCTTTTGGTTTTATTGGCGGCAATCACTTTCACCACATGGGAATTGTGGATGCGGCTGCCGATCCAGGCTTCCAGAATAAACCGCTCAATATACGCAGGGTCATCCACAAAATTAATTGATGGTGTTTTCATGCAATATTGTTGATTGGTTTCAACATCACTCACCAGATACACCTGGCTGCGGCTGCTCGCATGCAATTCTTTTTCTATGCGATAACCGTCAATCACCATGCCGGGATTTAAATGTGGTGGAAATGGCAGGGCGCTGAGTTTTTGGCAGGCATCATCAACATTTTGTTTGGGCAGCGAATCCACCCGCAGCACCTGGCAACTTATATTGTCATCGCTGCTATTGGCCGCTGCCATGGCAACCAACTGCTGCGCCAGCGCTTCATAGTCATCGCCAGCAGATTGCAATACATTGGAAAGTTGCTCATCACTGACAAAATCATGCAAGCCGTCGGTAGTGAGCAAATAAATATCTTTTTCTTCTACATCGATAGTTTTGCAATCAACATCGAGTGAGACATCCAGCCCCATAGCACGCACTAAATAGGATTGTTCGGCGCTAATGATGGTGCGATGGTCACGTGTCAGCTGTTCAAACTTGCCGTTACGCAAGCGATAAATGCGCGAATCGCCCACATGAAAAATGTGTGCACTTTGCGATTTAAAAATAATGCTGCTCAGAGTGCTGACATAACCTTTTTGCGCTTCGCGAAAATGTTGGCCGCGCGAATAGAGCCAGCGATTTAATGCCACCAGCACCTGAGTGGTAGATTTTTTTACCGTCCAGGTATCGGGCGTGGAAAAATAATCGGCGAGGAAATTGCGCACGCAGGTTTCACTCGCTTCTTTGCCTGCTTCGGCGGCGCTCACACCATCGGCAATAATGGCCACGGCACCCTTGGTATCCAGCAACATACCTTCGGGGATGCGAATACCAATTGCATCTTCATTTTGGGCTTTTACACCGGCCGACGAAAATTGCCCGACGGTAAAGCTCAAATTGCTGTTCAGGTGCCATTCGTTCATCAGTGCATTTCCACCATTTGCACGCGACCATCCGGCAGCACTTCAAACATTTTGCTCGCCGGTTCATCCAGCAACATGGCAGCTACGGCGGTTACCGCAATGCTCGCCGCAATCGTCAGGAAAAATACCGGCGTGCTGACAAACGAAAATACGGTGAGGAAAACCACTGCACCTATATTGCCGTAAGCGCCCACTATGCCGGCGATTTGGCCGGTGAGGCTGCGGCGAATTAGGGGCACTACCGCAAAGACACAACCTGCAGCAGAACCTAAAAAGAACGAGCTGCACATCATGGCGCCCACGGCAAACGCTATCGGCCAGTCTTTGGTGATGGTCGACATCACAAAAAATCCAATCGCTGCGCCGATCAATAAAATCACTAGCGATTTTTTGCGGCCAAATTTATCGCTGATCCAGCCACCGGATGGGCAAGAGGCAATATCCACGGCGGCAAAGCAAGCGCCGAACACACCAGCCAGCGCCACCGGAATCGCAAAAGTATTTTGGAAAAACATCGGCAGCATGGATACCACCGCCAGCTCTGAACCAAAGGTCACGGCATAGGCAAGGCTTAAAATTGCCACTTGCTTAAATTTGTATTGCTGCAACTTATCAACCGGCTTGGTAAACAATTGCTGGTTCAAGCTATAAATTTTGCGGCACTGCAATAAAAAGATCGCCACCAACACTGCATCTATCACATACATAGTGGTCGCAGTAATTAAACCGAGTGTATTGACCTTCCAGGCGAGCAGTGCGAGTGCGCCATACATGGGAATATTGACCAGCAGGTACAACACAAAATCTTTTTTGCTGGTGACTTCCAGACCGCCGGATTTATTGGGTTTGAAATAGGTGGAGCCCGCCGGGGTATCAGTCACCGAAAAATAATAAATAAAGGCATACACAAACGCGATCAAACCGGTCAGGCCAGTGGCATAGCGCCAGCCATCATCGCCGCCGATCAGCAACGCAATGGTCGGCAAACTAATCGCCGCTGCTGCCGAACCTATATTACCCAGGCCTTTATAGATACCTTCGGCCAAACCCATTTGACGTGCAGGAAACCACTCGCTAATCATGCGAATACCAATCACAAAACCGGCGCCCACAAAACCCAATAAAAAGCGCGCCAGCGCCAGGGTTTCAAAACTGGTGGCGAGCGAAAAAAATAAACACAGGAAACCGGTGATGATTAACAGCAGCGAGTAAACATTGCGCGGCCCGAATGAGTCCACCAGCATGCCCACCACAATGCGCGCGGGAATGGTCAGGGCCACGTTGAGAATCAGCAGGGTTTTAATTTGCTGTTCGGTTAAACCAAAGGTGCCCTGTATCGCCAGCAATAATGGTGCGTGGTTAAACCAGACAATAAAGGTAATAAAGAAGGCAACCCAGGTCAGGTGCAGGATCCTTGTTTTACCCACAAACGATAATAAATTCAGTTTTGCACTATTTTCACTCATCACCCGAGCCTCACGGTTAACTTATGAGGCGCAACCAGCAATAACCAAGCCACAAAAGCGAGCCAAGGTATTTTTACTCGCACTTTTTATGCACCAGATTAAAACTTGGGCAAAACAAACACAGAAAAGCACACTAACTGAGCATTGCGCACCATCAAAATCACACATTAAGGTGCAAAACCGAAAACCAATTTCGCACACTTTTGGTTACTCCCCACTGAAAAACCCTCGCAAAAACCTCAGCTTATCGGGGCTTTGGCAGTTGCCTATGCGCACGACTGCTTCAACAACTGGCAAAACACTACTCATTACTCGCCAACAAACTGCGTTTGCTCGCCAAAACAGGGCATAGCTGCAAATAAGCCTGCAACTGCACCATTCAGATTCAAATATTGATTTTCAGGCGTTTATTTGGCGCACGCGAAATAACTGTTTTTGCACTCAAATACAGCCACACCTTATAAAAGCGCATTTTTAGCGCACCAATGAAGGTGTGATTCAGTCTAAATAGCAGCTTGGCATAGGCGTTGCAAAACCCCTCCCAGAAGCCATTGAGCTTCCTACTGCAGAGCCGCCCCCTGAGTTATTGCGGTGCATCCTCTGCTGATGCTGAATAATTTGCCGGAACCCATGCCATGAGCTCACATCGTTTAAACCTGCTGGATTTCTCCAACAAATCCGTCCGTTTCCTGTTAGGTTTTGTGGGCGCCGGTTTCGTAATTGGTATCCGTTTAGTAAGCGAGTGGTTCCCGGCACGTCAGGTAGGTCTGGCTGAGGGTGTTTACGGTGGCTGGGGTAACTTTGGTGCGGCGGCTGCCGGCTTCACACTCCCCTTCCTGGCAATCCATGTATTTGGCGGTGTTGATGGCTGGCGCTACGCGATGATCACTGCAGCGATCATTGCAATGGTTTACGGTGTGGCGTTCTATTTAACTGTGCGCAATACACCAAAAGGCTCTACTTATTTCAAACCAAAAAAATCCGGCGGTTTGGAAGTAACCAGCAAAAAAGATTTTGTATTCTACGTAATGATGAACGTGCCTATGTACCTGATCCTCGCGGTACTTGCGTGGAAAATGTCACCGGCGAACCTCGGCCTCTTAGGTCAAACCACCACTTATGCTCTTTATGTGGTGCTGCTCGGTTTGTTTGTTTTCCAATTCTCGCAAATTTATCGCGTGAACAAAGACATGCTGAAAAACGGCGCTGCTGAACACGATAAATACGAATTCAAACAAGTGGCAATTTTGAGCTGGGCTTACCTCGCAACCTTCGGTTCTGAGATTGCCGTAGTATCCGTATTGCCCGCTTTCTTTATGACCACCTTCACCGGTTTGAGCGTAACCCAGGCAGCGATGCTCGGCGGTTCCTTCGCATTTATGAACCTGGTGGCACGTCCTGGTGGCGGTTGGGTGAGCGATAAATTCGGTCGCCGTTTCAGCATGACCCTAATTCTGGCGGGTGTTACTGCGGGCTATTTACTGCTGTCGCAAATCAATGCCAGCTGGCCGCTGTATGTTGCCTTCGCCGCTGTATTTGTTTGCTCGCTGTTTGTACAAGCGGGTTGCGGTGCAGTATTCGCGGTAGTGCCGCTGATCAAACGCCGTATGACTGGCCAAATCGCCGGCCTTGCAGGTGCTTATGGTAATACCGGTGCACTGTTCTTCCTGACCATGAATACCTTTATCGATATCCAAACCTTCTTCTACATGCTGGCAGGTGCTGCGGCAATCGGCCTGGTGTTTGTCCAGTTCCTGAAAGAGCCGAAAGGCCATACTGTGGAAGTGAATGAAGATGGCTCTTTGCATAAAATTGAAGTAAGTTAATATCAGTTAATTTTTTGGCAAGAGACGAATTGCCGACAGCCATGCTGTCGGCAATTTTTTTATAGACCTACTGAAATATTGGAAGCAAAGGATAATATTTAATTTAAAACCGTATGAGGCATGGATGCCGATTCGAGCCTACAAGGATGTATTCACGGCGAGTTTTAAATTGAATATTATTCTTTGCTTGGCACATTCTTTAATATGGCAGAAAACCTATGGATCACCTGCAATCAGTTCTGCACATTTCCTTTGCGCAAAAAAGCGAGGCTGGGCGCAAGCCGGAAAATCAGGACACTGTAGGTGCGCGCATTCCCGAAGGTAATTTACTCACCACCAAAGGCATAGCCATCGCCATTGCCGATGGGGTCAGCAGCAGCAAGGCCGCGCGTGAAGCCAGCCAAACCGCCATCGCTGGTTTCCTCAGCGATTACTATGCAACACCGGACACCTGGCGCACGCAACAATCGGCAGTGCGGGTGATTCAAAGTTTAAATTCCAGCTTGTGGGGCCGCAGCCAAAATTCTATTTACGGCGAAGGTTATCTCACCACTTTTTCGGCGCTGATTTTAAAAGGTGACACTGCTTTTATTTTTCACGTGGGCGATACCCGCGTCTATCGCCTGCGCGACAACAATCTCGAATTACTCACCCGCGACCACACCCAACGCATCGATAAACACACCACCCATTTAAGCCGCGCCATGGGCGCCGACCCTTATCTGGAAGTGGATATGCACAGCCTGGAATTGCAGCGCGGCGATATATTTATTTTATCCAGCGATGGCATTCACGAAGCTATTCCCGCACCAGAATTTAAAAGTTTAATCCTTGCTCAACGCAACAACCTGGATGAATTGGTGAATCAGGCATTGCCACTCGCCCTGCACCACAAGAGCGAAGACAACTTAAGTATTCAGGCACTGCGCGTGGAAAATTTAGGCACGGCAGGGCAGGACGATGCGGTACAAGTACTCTCGCGCCTGCCGTTTCCGCCGGTGTTATCGCCGGGACAAAGCATTGACGGTTTGCACATTAAAAAAATTATGCACGAATCGACTCGCAGCCAGGTTTATCTCGTCGAAGATGAAAAAAATCATTTGCTGGTGATGAAAACACCGTCCGAACTTTATCAGGACGATAAAGCCTTTATTGAACGCTTTGTGATGGAAGCCTGGATAGGCGCACGCATTCACAGCCCGGCAGTAGTGCGCGTGGTTCCTGCGTCAGAGGCGCGTTCCTGCTTGTATTACCTAACCGAATATATTCCCGGCCCAACGCTCACCCAGTTATTAAAAGAGCGCGGAATTTTATCGATTCTGGATGCGGTAGAACTCACGGAAGGTTTGATTCGCGGCATACGTGCCTTCCATCGCAAGGAAACCCTGCATCAGGATATAAAGCCGGACAATATTGTGATTAGCGGCAAGGGCCCGATGATTGTGGATTTCGGTTCCTGCTGGGTGGCCGGGGTGCAGGAAGCGGGCACGCCTTTTACGCGTGACAATATCCTCGGCACGCTCGATTATTCCGCTCCCGAATACCGCTATGGCGGCGCAGCCAGCGAAGCCTCAGACCAGTTTTCGCTGGCAGTTTTACTCTACGAAATGCTCACCGGCAAGCTGCCCTACGGCAGTGCCTACAGTAAGGCGATGGACTTAAAGAGCTTCCAGAAACTCACTTACATCTCCGCCATGAAACACAACCCGCTGGTGCCCTACTGGCTGGATAAGGCGCTGGAAAAAGCCCTCAGCATCAACCCTGTCCATCGCTATGAAGCCTTAAGTGAATGGCAGCAGGATTTAAAGCGCCCCAATCCCAATTGGCTGAGCCCACGCGCCCAGCCACTGATGGAAACCCATCCGGATAAAGTGTGGAAGTTCCTCGCCATCACCGGCTGGATTGCGGCCGCTATCGCATTTTTCTATCGCACCTAAAAAAATCCGCTAAATCCTTGAGCGGGTTGTGATTTGGGTTGCCCACTGGCATCCAAATCTTTGGTATCCTGTTGTACAAATAACAATCACATCCAGACAATCACCGAAAAAGTATTCGCTACCAATAATACCGACTGCGGAACCTGACCATGGCTA
>JAGKWY010000205.1 GCA_021151625.1 Gammaproteobacteria bacterium
ATAGCGGGAATAGCTCAGTTGGTAGAGCATAACCTTGCCAAGGTTAGGGTCGCGAGTTCGAGTCTCGTTTCCCGCTCCAATCTAAAGATTTATCATCGAATTAAAGTTTCACCATCAAATTTTCTGATCAAAGCATTACAAAAATCTGTATGGGTTTTGTTTGTGCTTTACTTTATCCTTCCTGCTTTTTTCGCATTTGCTCAATTGCAATTAACTTCTATTGATTTTGGCGAGGGGCTATGACTCCGGCGGACTCTATTCCAGCACTTTCCATCCGGGATTTGCGCAAAACCTACAACGACAAATTTGAGGCCTTAAAAGGTATCAGCCTGGATGTAATGCCAGGTGATTTTTTTGCCATGCTTGGGCCAAATGGCGCAGGCAAATCCACTACCATTGGCATTATCAGCTCACTGGTGCGAAAAACGTCGGGTAGCGTTGAGGTTTTTGGTAAAAATATCGATACCGATTTCTCTGGGGCAAAAAAGTCCCTGGGTGTAGTACCACAAGAATTTAATTTCAGTATGTTTGAAAAAGTGGAGGACATAGTTCTGCAGCAGGCAGGCTACTATGGTTTGCCGCGCAAACAAGCATTGGTACAAACCGAAAAGTATCTCAAGCAGTTGAGCTTGTGGGATAAGCGTCAAACGCCGGCGCGTATGCTATCAGGTGGTATGAAACGGCGATTGATGATTGCTCGTGCATTGGTGCATGAGCCGCAATTATTAATTCTGGATGAGCCCACTGCCGGTGTGGACATTGAGTTGCGCCGCTCCATGTGGGATTTCTTGCGTGAAATAAATGCCGCGGGTACCACCATTATTTTAACCACGCATTACCTGGAAGAAGCTGAGAGCCTGTGCCGCAATATTGCGATTATTGATCGCGGTACTATTGTGCAAAACACCAGCATTAAAAGTTTATTGCAGCAATTGAATAAAGAAGTTTTTATCTTTGATATCAAGGGCCGCTTGCAGGGACTTCCAGTATTACATGGTCATCATGTCGCGCAAATTGATGAGCATTCGTTCGAGGTAGAGGTTGAAAAAGGTCAATCTTTGAATGAGGTGTTTGCTCAATTGACTGCCCAGCAGATTGAAATTATTAGTATGCGCAATAAGGCTAATCGTCTGGAGGAGTTGTTTGTTGCTATGGTCAATGCCAACAAAAATGAGGTGCAGCCATGAGTGCTAGTGAACAGTGGATTGCCTTCCTGACTATTCTGCGTAAAGAGATAAAGCGATTTACTCGTATCTGGATTCAGACACTCTTGCCTCCAGCCATTACTATGATTTTGTATTTTGTGATTTTTGGTAAATTAATTGGCAGTCGCATTGGTGATATGGGTGGGTTTAGCTATATCGAATTTGTTGCGCCCGGCTTGATTTGTCGTTATTTTTTACTGACCTGCATATTCATCACTGGTTTACTACCTTGTTTATTGTATTTATGACCTCGGTATTATTTTCTATTGCTGGCTTTATTAACGCTATCTATGCCAGCACTTTTGATGATGTTTCAATTATTCCTACTTTTGTTTTGACGCCCTTAACCTATTTTGGTGGTGTGTTTTATTCAATTCATTTATTGCCGGAGTTTTGGCAGCAGGTATCTGTATTGAATCCGATATTGCACATGGTAAATGCATTTCGTTACGGCATGTTGGGTATTAGTGATTTGCATATAGGGATGGCGTTGGTTGGGCTAACGCTATTGGTGGCAGTTTTGTTTGTGGTTGCCATGCATTTATTGAAAACCGGCAAGCGTTTGCGTGCTTGATCGGGGGGAGGTAGTGATGAGTCATAATCCGTTGGGGCAGCAGACCGAATATCTTTCTGAGTATGCGCCGCATTTATTGTTTTCCATTGCGCGAGCTGAATCGCGTAAACAGCTTGGCATTGAGAGCGGGTTGCCCTTTTTTGGTATGGATATCTGGACGGGATATGAGTTGTCCTGGTTGAATGAATCAGGAAAACCGGTTGTTGCGGTAGCTGAGTTCAGAATCCCGTGTAACAGTGAATTTATTATTGAATCCAAGTCATTCAAGTTGTATCTCAATTCGCTAAATCAAACCCGCTTTGCGAGTGTGAATGAGGTGAGGGATATAGTTGAGAGAGATTTATCTCAAGCGGCAAAAGCACAAGTGACTGTGCAGGTATTTCCTGTTGGTAGTGGTGGTTATCTGGCAGAGGTTGCGCGGCCGGTGGCGATTGAGCTGGATGATTTGGATGTGACTGTGGATGCCTATCACCCGGCGCCTGATTTACTTGTTGTATCGAGTGAACAGGTTAGTGAAACCTTAGTGAGTCATTTGTTGAAAACCAATTGTCCTGTGACAGGGCAGCCTGATTGGGCAAGCGTGTTTATTCGCTACACCGGCAAAAAAATTATGCATGAGAATTTATTGCGCTACCTGATATCTTTTCGCGAGCATCAGGATTTCCATGAGCACTGCGTAGAGCGAATTTTTTGTGATTTGCAGCGAGTGTGCAAGCCAGAAGCATTGAGCGTTTATGCGCGCTATACCCGTAGGGGTGGTTTGGATATTAATCCGTTTCGCTCAACTGATTCCAGTATACAACCGGACGCAATTCGCTTGATCAGGCAGTAAATCGGGCGTGTAAAAGTGATTGTTTGCGGATCAAATAATTAACAGGTCAAACAATCACTTTATCTTTCAGTCGTGCTGCTGCTTTCTCTAATGACTCTATAACTTTTTGTTTGTCATAGTTGCGCACTTTGTCCATGTCCAGATACATGGAAAATCCTTCGGCACGATCTTCAAAGTAAGTCTGGTTTTTACCTACTTCCTTACGCAAATCAGCAACTTGATATACCTTGATGGGCATGGAAAAACCCTTCACCTGAATTTCGCCCTTGTCACGACACATTACTGTGTCTTTTACCAATGACCAGGTTTCGTGTGAGATGAGGATTTCATCGGGCTCTGCGGCTGATTCCAGGCGGCTTGCCAGGTTTACCTGGGTACCTAATACGGTGTAATCCAAATGGTTTGAGGTTCCAAAGGTCCCAACGGTGCAGTAACCGGTATTAACACCCATGCGCACTTGCAGGGGTTTCTTTATTCCCTGATTAAACCATTCCTGTTGCATGGACTTAATGCGTTTTTTCATCGCAATCGCCATGGCAACACAACGAGTGGCATCATCTTTTACGCCTTTACTGGCGCTATCACCAAATAACACCATGATTCCGTCACCCATAAACTTATCGATGGTGCCGCCGTAATGAATCACAATTTTTGACATTTCGGTGAGGTAGTGATTTAACAATTCAGTTAGTGCTTCTGCTTCAATTTCTTCAGCAAGTTGGCTGAAGTCTTTGATATCGGAGAAAAATACGCTGATGCGCTTGCGCTCGGCTTGCAGATGTTTGTCGTCACCGCGGTTGATAGCTTGCCAAACAGGCGGGGGTAGGTAACGCGATAATTTATAGGCCCTGATTTTGTGCCACTTTTGTTCGTTTTCGAGTTGCCTTTGACTGAGTACTAATTTATGAAAGCGCTGATGCATGTAAATGGCATACACCAAAAAGTAAGTGGCGACTCCAATTAGGCTGGCGCCACTGATTTCGATACTGCTGGATAGCATTAATTGCGGGCTATGAATAAACAGGCTTAGCACAACACCAACTGCGAAGGCACTATTATCCTCAAGTAACTTTCTAACGCCGCCACTAATAAGTGCATTGAACTGAATCATGGTCAAAAACATAACGCAGGGCAGGATACTGAAATCCGTCAGGCTCAACACAATGCCAATAAGGGCTGCGTCAATGTGGGATAGCCAGCGGCTGATGCGGGTCATTAATTCCGGAATTTGCTTGCGGGTAAAGTGGTAGGTGCCATAAGCATATATGAGCAAGAAGACTATCATTCCCATATGGATGGGGCTGGGCTGATCCCAATTGATAAATGATGCCAGGGTGCCTGACGCAGCAAAGCAAATAAGGGCGCGGAAATAGTATTGCTGGATGGGGGATTCGGTCTGAAGCTGGTGGGATTCCGTCTTACTGTTCATTCTTTAAGTGCCTTATTGTTATATCAGCAGTAAGTCCATAGTCAAAAGTCATATGCCAGCTCCGTGTATAAGCAGTGAATTAAAC
>JAGKWY010000114.1 GCA_021151625.1 Gammaproteobacteria bacterium
TTTAATTCCCTCGAATGCAGTCCCTATGAATACCGCCAAACACCTGTTTTCCTACGAAAAACCCAATATCCACGCCCAGGCCAAAACCTATAAGCCTGCGCCCTTCCTGCCGATGAGCCGGCTGGAAATGGATCAGCTCGGCTGGGATAGCTGCGACATCATCATCGTCTGCGGCGACGCCTACGTGGATCACCCCAGTTTTGGTATGGCGGTCATTGGTCGCTTCCTGGAATCCCAGGGGTTTCGCGTAGGGATCATCGCCCAGCCGGACTGGCGCAGTGCTGAGCCATTTAAGGCGCTAGGCAAACCCAACCTGTTCTTCGGCGTCAGTGCCGGCAACATGGATTCCATGATCAACCGCTACACCGCTGACCTGCGTCTGCGCTCTGACGATGCCTATACCCCCGGTGGCCAGGGCGGTAAACGCCCGGATCGCGCGGTGACGGTTTACAGTCAGCGCTGCAAAGAAGCTTATAAAGATGTGCCCATCGTGCTCGGCGGCATCGAAGCCAGTCTGCGCCGTATCGCTCAGTACGATTACTGGAGCAACGAGGTGCGCCGCTCGGTATTGATCGATGCTACTGCTGATATTTTGTTATACGGCAATGCCGAACGCGCAATTGCCGAAGTGGCCCATTCACTCGCCGCAGGCAAAGATATTAAAGAACTGGACAATATCCGCGGCACTGCCGTTATCAAAAAAGAAGCGCCCGCCGGCTGGACAGAAATTGATTCCACGCGCATCGACTGGCCGGGCAATATCGATAAATTGCCCAACCCTTATGAGTATCAGCACAACGCCAAATCGGTTGTGGATGCCGCACAAACCGATATCAACAATTCGCAAGTCGGTTTGCGTCAACTCGATCCGGAAAAAATGGCAGAACAAATTGCAGCGCTGAATCCCGATCAAGTGCAAACACAGGGCTGCCCCGCACAAGGTATTGAAAGCGAAAAGGCCTTTGACCCTAACGAGCCACAACCGATTCGCATAATTCCCATGCCGCTGCAAAATCGCAGCGATTTGCTCGATGAAGACAAGGTGTATGTGCGCCTGCCATCATTCGATAAAGTGCGTAAAGATCCGATTCTGTACGCCCATGCATCACGCGTTTTGCACCAGGAAGCAAATCCATTTAATGCGCGTCCGTTAATCCAAAAGCACGAAGGCCGTGAAGTCTGGATTAACCCGCCACCAATTCCATTGGAAACCGATGAGCTGGATGGTGTTTTTGATTTGCCTTACGCACGCATACCTCACCCGAGTTACGGCAAACAAAAAATTCCCGCCTACGACATGATTAAAACTTCCGTGAATATTATGCGCGGATGTTTTGGCGGATGTACTTTCTGTTCGATCACCGAACATGAAGGGCGAATTATCCAGAGCCGTTCGCAGGAATCTATCCTGAAGGAAATTGAGGAAATTCGCGATAAAGTGCCCGGCTTTACCGGTCACATTTCCGACCTGGGCGGCCCTACCGCCAACATGTATCGCCTTACCTGTAAAGACATGCCGACTCTGAGCAAATGCCGTCGCTTGTCGTGCGTGCACCCAACAATTTGTAAAAATTTAACCACCAGCCACAAACACACCACCAATTTGTATCGTGCGGCGCGCAATATTCGCGGTGTGCACACCATCTCTATCGCATCAGGTTTGCGTTACGATTTGGCGGTGCAAGATCCGGAATACGTAAAAGAATTGGTGACACATCATGTTGGCGGTTATTTAAAAATTGCACCCGAGCACACCGAAGACGGTGTGCTCGCGCAAATGATGAAACCCAAAATGTCCAGCTATTACGATTTCAAACGCATGTTTGAAAAGTACTCCAAGGAAGCGGGCAAAAAACAATATTTGATTCCCTATTTTATTGCTGCACACCCGGGCACGCGCGACGAAGACATGCTCAACCTGGCGCTCTGGTTAAAGAAAAATGATTTTGAAGTGGATCAGGTGCAAACCTTTTATCCATCGCCCATGTCACTGGCAACCGCTATGTACGTGAGCGAACGCAATCCATTGAAAAAATTAACTTACAAGAGCGGCAAACTGGCGATTCCAAAGACATTAGAGCAGCGCCGTTTGCAAAAAGCATTGCTGCGCTATCACGACCCCGCCAACTGGCCGATGATTCGCGAAGCCCTGCGCAAAATGCGTAAACCGCATTTAATTGGCACCAGCGCCTCGGCATTAATTCCGGATGAGCAGGCGGAAAAAATTATCCTGCATCGCCAGAAAGCCAAAGCAGGCCAGGCCGCACGTGCCGCCAAAGCGGTAGAAAAAGCCAAGGCCTTTGGGGACAAATTTGAAAGCGCCAAAAAACACAATGCTCAACAAGCAGCTAAACCAGCCCATGCAGCTCACACCGGGGCAAAGAAACCGGTGGGCAACAAGGCGCCAATTAGCAAGGCACCTATAGGCAAAGTAACTGCAAGTAAAACAACTACTTCACACAAGGCAGCCGCAAGTAAACCACTGGGGAATAAGCCGTTTAACAATAAACCATCGGGGCGCCCAACACCCAAAAAGTAACAAGTTCCCTCATGCATGACTTGAGCACAAAAGGAATTGTGCAAATCAGCCAGTTTTTATTCAGGCTTCTCCGCTACAATAGCGCGACTTGATTCTCACTCATTTGTTGATGCACTTTTACTTCATTCATAAAAATGAAAATCCCTGGCTATACCATTATCAAAAAAATTAATGCCGGCGGCATGGCAACAAGCAAGGAATAGCGCCAGAACAAGCGCTCAAAATTACCATTGGAATTGCAGCTGCATTGGAGCAAGCACATAGCAAAGGTTATGTGCATCGCGACATTAAGCCGGAAAATATTTTATTTCGCGAAGACGACTCTCCAGTACTCACCGATTTTGGTATCGCACGCACAATCAAATCCAAAGCCAACATGACGCAAGTGGGCACAGTAATAGGAACCCCCTACTACATGAGCCCGGAACAAGCCAAGGGCGAAGCCAGCGATGGCCGCTCCGACTTATACAGCCTGGGTGTTGTGCTTTATGAAATACTCACCGGCGAAAAACTTTTCCACGCCGACAGCTCACTCGCCATCAGCGTAAAACACATTCATGAACAACCACCCGCTTTGCCGACAAATCTGTCAGGCTTGCAACCGCTGCTGGATAAATTACTCGCCAAAAAGCCCGAATTCCGCTTTCAATCTGCACGCGAATTAATTGAAGAGTTAAAGGCCTTCGCAGAACAGCCTCACGTCAAAAGTAATACTGGAAAATTGCCCGCGTTAACCTTGCTTGGGAAATTGAGCGATGTACTAGCTCGGGATGCTAAATACATCACCGGTAAAACCTTGCAGCTATTTGGGAAAAACGCCAAACAAAATTCGTTGCCGTCACACACTCTAGAAATTGTGCCTGCATCTACAAACAATAATAACCACACCCAACTGGCAACGCGTATCTCTCCAGCACTAACAAATCTCAACAACACTTCTGCCCGGAGCAACAAAGGGATTTATGCTCGCGCCGGTATTTATATCGTCCTAATCAGCGCAATTATTTTTTCAGGATGGAATTTCATCAGCGGCGGTGAAAAACCTTCTGCAAGAGAACAATGGGCCAGTATTACCGGGCAAGCTAATGCAACTGAAAACACATCATTAATTCCCCTAACCGTTAATCCTATTCCCAAAGAGGCACGAGTGCGTATCCTCAATATTCGGGATAAATATACAGCGGGATTGGAGTTACCACCGGGAACCTACCAACTGGAAATAAGTTATCCGGGTTATACCACCAGGAAAAAATGGATTCGATTAGATGCACATAATGCAGTGATTGATATTGCACTGCAAAAGGCTAATCAACAAAAAACCACTAACAGCCTGCCTCTGCCGGAGCTGGTATTGGTAAAAGCGGGCAGCTATTTGATGGGTAACCCCAACACACAAGGTGCCAAACCAACCAATATCGAAAATGATTTTTATATTGGTCGCTATGAAATCACTTTTAATGAATACGATTTTTTTGCAATAGAAACCAACCGCGCGTTACCAGATGACAACGGTTGGGGTCGCGGCGAGCGACCAGTAATTAATATTAGCTGGGATGACGCAATCGCTTACATTAATTGGCTCAACAAAACGACTGGCAAAAATTATCGTCTACCCACTTCTGCGGAGTGGGAGTTTGCCGCGCGCGGCAACACGACCAGCAGCTACTGGTGGGGCAACAACCCAGACGATGCACATGAACGCGCGAACTGCCGGTTTGGTTGCAAAAGCTGGTGGAATAGTTTTTTCGACAACAAAACCCAGGTAGTCGGCGCATTTCCCCCTAACGATTTTGGTGTTCATGATACGGCAGGAAACGTTGCCGAATGGACCAGCGACTGCGCCGATAAAACCGCATCAACCCAAGAGCAAACAGCCTGCCTGAAACGCGAAGTGCATGGGGGTGCTTTTACCAGCAAGGTAGAAAATATTGCCGCCTATTCGCAAATTGCAGTCACCGCAACCAAAGCGCGCAAAAATCTCGGTTTTCGTTTAGCCCAGGAAATACCTCAAGCTCGAATATTAGATGATCAACCTAATACTGACGGGCAGCCACGTCGACGCAATATTTTTCGTGAGCTTAGGGATAGTATTTTTAATCGGGACAACTAATTTATTTATTTCTTAAACTTGTTCTGCTAGTTTTCATCTGCCCACCATAAGGTGGGGTGAGATTTAAACCAAATAAGGAGTTTTACCGCATGAATAAGTTTGCCCGCAATCTTGGAGTTGTACTCGTCAGCCTGTTGAGCGCATCAACCTACGCAAAAACATTTAAATATGATTTGACTGCGATTAATTCACACCAAGGCCCAATTCAATACCCTCGCTTGAGCTTCAATCAGGCAAAATCAGCAATCTTTACAGTCAACAAGGACCCGTTAAGCCCAGAGGTGCAAATTAGCTCTCTGGAAGTTAATTTCCCGGAAGCGGCCAAATTAGTTGCTACAGGTTTTAAAAAAGTGGAAACGGAGTCAGGTTTATACCGTGCAATCGTCAATGATGTATGGATCTATCGCCAGATTATCGTGGATGTACGCAACGTCGATTTTAATCGCACTCAAATGGCTTCTCCGCGAATTGAAGTTTATCTCTCAGAGAAATCTGTATTCATTCAGCCAGAGAACAGTGTAGAACCCAGAGGTGAACGACTATTTGAGGTGAATGGCATTCTTCGCGACATCACTGCTGCAAAAATTGCTGATACTGCGACAACTACAGTTGAGGGAAAGAAATTAACATTGTCACTTAAAGATTTGCTGAGCTTTGCACCAGCCGAAGCCCAAATCAACGGAACTAGAGAGGGCTTTGTCATTGATACCCTCTGGCAAGGCAAAGGTCAAAAAACTATTTTTGTTCCAGCCTTTGCACCACTTGAAGAGTTTGATCGTTATACAGCAATAGCAATCATACCAACTGAACGAGACTCACCATTTGGTAAAGAGCAATTCTTCAGCATCAAGTACAAAGAAGAAGGCTCCAACTATGAATTGGTTACCCCTGAACAACCATTAAAGCCTTTACTCGACAACGCCTACGGTACTGCTACTCCCTGGTAATTACCAAAGAAAAAGCCGCTGATTTTCATCAGCGGCTTTTTCTTTTCAATAAGAAACCTTAGTTGCCGTAACTCATCAAGCGTTGATAGCGGCGTTCCAGCAAGGCATCAATCGGCTCTTTACTCAAACGATCTACCTGTGCGACCAATCGCTCCTGAAGCTTGCGGGCAATCTCTTCCACGTTACGATGCGCACCACCCAATGGCTCGGGGATAGTTTCATCAACAATTCCCAGATCCTGCAATATCTTAGAAGTAACCCCCATTGCCTGCGCAGCATCTGGTGCCTTGGCAACGGTCTTCCAAATAATATTGGCACAACCTTCCGGTGAAATTACAAAATAGGTTGAGTATTGCAACATGTTCAGATGGTCACCCACCCCAATCGCCAAGGCGCCGCCCGACGAGCCCTCGCCAATTACGGTACAAACAATTGGCGTGCGCAGGCGAGACATAACCGCCAGGTTTTGTGCGATGGATTCAGAAATACCACGCTCTTCCGAATCTATACCAGGGTAAGCACCGGGTGTGTCAATCAGGGTCAGTACC
Source organism: Gammaproteobacteria bacterium (assembly GCA_021151625.1). Taxonomy (GTDB): domain Bacteria; phylum Pseudomonadota; class Gammaproteobacteria; order Pseudomonadales; family Cellvibrionaceae; genus Cellvibrio. The sequence continues at coordinate 6,145 of JAGKWY010000114.1, forward strand.
GGCAGCTTGAAGCGTTCTGCCATTTCCATCAGACGTAAAGCTTTGCGATAACCTTCCGGGCGTGGCATACCGAAGTTGCGCATCACCTTCTCATGAACAGTACGACCTTTCTCTTCACCGATAACCATCACTGGCTTGCCATCCAAACGGGCAACACCACCAATGATTGCTTTATCATCGCCAAAGTGGCGATCGCCGTGCAGCTCATCAAAATCGGTAAAAACACGGGAAATGTAATCAGACGCGTAAGGACGCAGCGGATGGCGGGCCACCTTTACGATATCCCAGGCGGTCAACTTCGAGTAGATGTTCTCAGTAAGCTTGGTGCTCTTTTCACGCAGCTTGGCAACTTCATCAGCGATATTGATGTCGGAACTATGGCCTACCAGCTGCAACTCTTCAATCTTGCCTTCAAGTTCGGCGATGGGCTGTTCAAAATCCAGATAATTCAGATTCATAGCAAGCTCTTAATCCTGGTAGCAGGCTACCTTTTGACTTAATAGGGTTAGCGCACAACCATCAATTGGCGGCTTTTTAACCACGCAATCGAGGGGCGTATTTGGGTCGCTACCTTACGCGAAAAGGGCAACTTAGTCGATCTTTTCACATGAATTTAAAGGGCATGAGGGAAGAGATTGGCGGGAAATATCACCAAGCCAAAGAAGAAATCCAGCTTCGAGTGCATCCAAAGCCAGACGAGGGTGCGAGTCAAAAATTACAAAAATTGCTTGCTGACGGTAAATATGGGTTGTTCGCGTCGCAAGGAAAAATATCCTCCAGTATGTTCTTTGAGCGCTTGAAGAATATGACGACGATTAATCAATCCCACCAACTTACCATGATCAATTACCGGGTAATTTTTGGGCTTATTGCCCATCATGGTTTCAGCAATTTCTAAAATACTGGTGTCCGGGGATACGCTAAGTACGTCACGCCGCATAATATCGGTTACTAGTGCAGAGTCTTCCGCATAAAAGGCACTGTTTAGCATCTCTTTTATACAATCCTGCTCTGATACAAAACCTATCACCATCATTTGCTCATCCACTACGGGTGCACCAGTGACATTCCACTTGAGCAAATGCTCAACCACCTCACGCACACTGGCGTTTTTATCAATAGCTTGAAGACTGGCCTGCATGTAATCGCGCACAAGAATTGATGACATAAAAATGCCTCCATACTGCTGTTTCTTATTGGCTTACTTACTGAGTCTAGACGGCCCTTATAGGTATGGCAGTGAGAAAAACTGGAAGACATCTCGGTTGTTATATCAAGTTTTTCTATAGATGTTTGTGATTAGCATTCACAACACTAAGATTGATAAAGCTAATAAATCAGACGCACGCGATTATTACCATAAGCATCACGCAAGCGCTGCAGCAGTTCATCTTCAGGGCGAATATTCCATTGCGAAGCCAAACGCAATTGCGCTCGAGCGTCACTGCGCAGGTAATCAATTACCAAACCGCAGCGCGCCTCCTGCTGTGGCGACTGACGATAAGGTTCAAGCATTTCCGCAAATTCACGAGCAAAACTGGAGGGCAATACACCCGATTCCAACTCCAACAACAACTCACGCACTTTTTCCTGGCGCACATCCGCGAGCAAACGTACGTTTTCGGCACTCATTTTTAACATGCCGCTAAAGTCGTCATAACGTACCTGACCACTAACAATAAAAAGACCATCCTTCAATAACAAATCGCGCGAATTATTAAAGGTCTCCGCAAAAATAGTGACGTCCATGCGACCAGTACGATCATCAAGCGTTACAATTGCCATATTGTCACCGCGCTTGGTTTTCACCACGCGCTGCGAAATAATTAATCCGGCAATAGTTTGATTACCTTTCTCCGGTTTTAAATTAGCGATACGTGAGCTGACCAGATGTTCCAGTTCACTTTCATATTCATCAATTGGATGCCCGGTTAAATATAAACCCAGTGTTTCTTTTTCTGAGTTCAAGCGCTCTTTCATTGTCCAGGTGCGCGTGCGGCGGAAATCCGCATACACATCCCTGGTGGATTGCTCCTCAGCAATTACCGCACCGAATAAATCCATCATTCCCGCATTGGAATTTGCGGCAGCTTGTTCTGCTGTTTTTACTGCTTCGCCCATGGATGCAAACATCACCGCGCGATCATGATCAATTAAATGACCGGGTGAGTTATAGGTTGGCCCCAAACGATCTGCCGCACCTGAGCGAATAATCGCTTCCAATGCGCGCTTGTTTACTTTGCGCGGATCGACACGCGCGCAGAAATCAAATAGATCCTTAAACGGTCCACCATCATTGCGCGCCGCAATAATGGATTCCACCGGTCCCTCTCCCAAACCTTTAATAGCACCAAGGCCATAAATAATGCGGCCATCATCATCTACGGTGAAATGAAATTCACCGGAGTTCACATCAGGCGGCAATAATTTTAATTTCATGGTGCGACATTCTTCGATAAAGGTAACCACCTTATCGGTTTTATCCATATCGGATGACATGGTCGCGGCCATAAAATGCGCAGGATAATGCGCTTTTAGCCAGGCAGTTTGATAAGAGACAATCGCATAAGCCGCAGAGTGAGATTTGTTAAAACCATAGCCCGCAAATTTTTCCACCAGGTCGAAAATTTTTATCGCCAGCTCAGGGTCAACTCCCTGCCCTTTCGCCCCCTCCTCAAACACCGAGCGCTGCTTGGCCATTTCTTCCGGTTTTTTCTTACCCATCGCACGACGCAACATGTCTGCGCCGCCGAGTGTATAGCCAGCAAGCACCTGCGCAATTTGCATTACCTGTTCCTGGTAAACAATTACGCCATAGGTGGGTTCAAGCACAGGTTTGAGTGTGTGATGCTGGAATTTTGCATCCGGATAGGCCACTTGCGCGCGACCATGTTTACGGTTGATAAAGTCATCCACCATGCCTGATTCCAAAGGACCAGGACGGAAGAGCGCTACCAGTGCGATAAGGTCTTCAATGTTGTCCGGCTGCAAACGTTTAATCAGGTCTTTCATACCACGGGATTCCAACTGGAATACCGCTGTTGTTTCTGCGCGTTTTAGTAAGCTAAATGTCTTTGCATCATCCAGCGGAATAGCGCTGATATCGAGTGGCGATTCACCTTTCTTCAGGCGTTGCTTATCGATCATGATACGCGCCCAATCGATAATCGTGAGCGTACGCAAACCGAGGAAGTCGAACTTCACCAGCCCCGCTTCTTCTACGTCACCTTTATCGAATTGAGTAACAAGGCCACTGCCTGTTTCATCGCAAAACAGCGGGGCAAAATCGGTCAATTTAGTAGGCGCAATTACCACACCACCCGCGTGTTTACCAACGTTACGCGTGAGACCTTCTAATTGCACAGCCATTTCCCAGATTTCACCAGCATCGCCATCTATAGCGATAAATTCTTTTAACTGCGGTTCCTCTTCCAGTGCTTGTGCGAGTGTCATACCTGGAGTGGGTGGAATCATCTTTGATAATTTGTCGGCAAGACCGTAAGACTTACCTTGCACACGCGCCACATCGCGCACCACCGCTTTTGCGGCCATGGTACCGAAGGTAATAATCTGGCTTACCGCATCACGCCCATAGTTATCAGCCACATAGGAAATAACTTTATCGCGGTTATCCATGCAGAAATCGATATCGAAGTCAGGCATGGACACACGTTCCGGATTCAGGAAACGTTCGAACAGCAAATCATATTGCAGCGGATCAAGGTCAGTAATTTTTAATGAGTAAGCAACCAATGAACCTGCGCCCGAACCGCGCCCCGGCCCTACCGGAATATCGTGGTCTTTGGCCCATTGGATAAAGTCCATTACGATCAGGAAATACCCGGGGAACCCCATCTGGATAATAATATCCAGCTCAAAAGTAATCCGGTCTTCATAAACTTTACGACGCTCTGCATAATTGGCGGCGGTTTTATCCAGAATCCGCTCCAGGCGTTCATCCAATCCTTCATGCGAAATTTTGCGGAAAAATTCTGCTTCGGTTAAACCTTCCGGTACCGGGTACTCGGGCAAAAAATATTTACCCATTTGAATATTAATGGTGCAGCGTTTTGCAATTTCGATGGTGTTCGCAATGGCCTCTGGAATATCGCTAAACAATTCCGCCATCTCTTCCGCCGAGCGCAGATATTGCTGGTCACTGTAGCGACGCTCGCGCCGTGGATCATCCAGTGTGCGCCCCTCACCAATGCACACGCGCGCCTCATGCACTTCAAACTCACTGGCTTTTAAAAAGCGAACATCATTAGTGGCCACTACCGGGCAATTTATTTCACTCGCTAACGCCACTGCTGCATGCAAATGATTTTCATCGTTTTCACGCCCGGTACGCTGCAGTTCCAAGTAAAAACGATTGGGAAACTCCTGCATCCAGGCCTGCAGCAATTCCTGCGCCTGAGTATGGCGGCCACCTAACAGCGCCATACCTACATCGCCATGCTTGCCGCCGGACAAAGCAATAACGCCTTCACTGTATTCGCTGATCCAATCGCGCTGAATATAGGCAACGCCCTGTTGCTGGCCTTGTCGCCATGCACGGGAAATTAATTCAATAATATTCTTATAACCCTTATCGTTCATTGCCAACAGGGTTAACAAGGTTGGCTTGCCTTCTGTATCGCTACTGGCGACCCAGAAATCACTACCAGCGATGGGTTTTACACCTGAGCCTTGCGCTGCTTTGTAAAACTTAATCAGCCCGTAGAAATTGGTTTGATCAGTGATAGCGCAGGCCGGCATATTCAACTCTGCCACACGTTTTAACAGCGATTTAATTCGCACCAGGCTATCGCTCAGTGAGAACTCCGTGTGCAAACGCAAATGAACAAAATTGGCAGCAGGCATAATGGTTTTCTGACAGGAATAAATAGAAAGTTAAACGATTGCAGTTAAAAAAGTTGTAGCTGTTCGAGCTTGGCTTTTACCGGTGCATAAGAAGTGCGATGAATAGGTGTAACACCCAGCTTTTCCAAGGCATCCAAATGCACTTTGGTGGGATAGCCTTTGTGGTCAGCAAAACCATAGCCAGGATACTGCTTATCCAGCAACACCATTTCACGATCACGTGTGACCTTCGCCAATATGGAAGCCGCACTGATCGCTGCAACACGACTATCACCTTTAACAACGGCTTCTGCCGCATAATTCCATTTAGGTAGTTTATTGCCATCAACTAACACATGCTCAGGCTGGATATGCAGACCTTGCACCGCACGCGTCATTGCCAACAGGCTGGCTTGTAAAATATTAATCTTATCGATTTCTGCCACAGAAGCACGGGCAATACACCAGCTTTTTGCCTTTAGTTGTATTTCATCAAATAAGAGTTCGCGCTTTTTTTCGGTCAGCTTTTTTGAATCATCTAATCCGATAATAGGATTTGCAGGGTCAAGAATAACCGCAGCAGCAACTACATCGCCAGCAAGCGGGCCACGGCCTACCTCATCGCAACCTGCCAACAAGGCGCCACTATAAATGCTAATAAAAGGTTCCATTACCGCCACTAGTTGCTGCCTCAGGCTTTTTTGTTAATCAACTTCACGATAGCGTCCGCAGCACGCGCACTGGCATCGCGTTTCAATTCGTTATGCATATCAGCAAAGGTATTACTCAGTTGCTGCGCATCTTCCGGGTTTTCAAAATAACTCATTACTGCATTACTAAGCGCTTCTGGCGTCGCTTTATCCTGAATCAGTTCAGGCACCAGCATTTTTTGCGCTAGCAAATTAGGTAAGGAAATCCAGGGCGTTTTTACCAGCCAGGATAAAATCAGATGGGACAATGGCGCCAATTTATAGGCAACCACCATAGGCTTTTTCAACAACAAGGCTTCCAGGGTCACAGTGCCCGATGCCAATAAAACAACATCGGCAGCCGCGATAGCTTCATGAGAGTGCCCATGGATTAATTCAATGGGAAAATCAACATAATCATTTAATTCAATATGCAACTGGCGATAGCGATCCGGGTTAGCCGCAGGGATAACAAATTGCAAACTGGGGTCCTGCTCCAGACAATGGACAGCGGTGCGCATAAATAAATCACCCATGCGTTCAACTTCTGACGCACGGCTGCCCGGCAAGAGCGCGACTATACGGCCTTCTTCTGGTAAACCTAATGCTTTGCGGGCGGAAACTTTATCAACCGATAAGGGAATTTCGTCCGCAAGATGATGACCTACAAATTCAACCGGCACTTGATGCTCTTGATAAAATTTTGCTTCAAAGGGCAACAGTGTAAGCATTAAATCCACTGAGCGAGCAATTTTAAAAATACGTTTTTGTCGCCAGGCCCAAACAGAAGGACTGACGTAGTGAACGGTTTTAACGCCCTTTTCCTTCAGCGATGCCTCCAACGGGATTGTAAAGTCAGGCGAATCAATTCCGATAAAAACAGCGGGAGGGTTAGCAATAAAATGCTCACGCAAAAATTTGCGAATACGCAGTAGTTCAGGCAAACGTTTTAAGGGTTCAATAAGCCCCATCACGGCCAAACGATCTTGAGGGAAATAAGAGTGGAATCCTTCGACCAGCATGCGCGGACCACCGATTCCAGAAAACTCTGCATTAGGGAAGTGTTTGCGCAACTCATGCATCAGGGCTGCGCCGAGAATATCTCCGGAGGCCTCTCCGACAACAATACCTATGTGTATGTGATCAGACACAAGCCCTCCGGGTTTTCAAACAATCAATCTGCGCGACGCTATTTCTTTTATTAGCGAACGATACCGCGCTCAGATGATCGCAAAGATTCAATTAACAACTGCAGCGCTGCACATTCACTGACCTGGGCATCAAGTTCTGCCAAGGCTTCATCCAATGTAAGGCCGCGACGATAAATGGTTTTATAAGCCTTGGTGAGCACCGCAATATCTTCTTTAGAAAAACCGCGACGACGCAAGCCTTCTGTGTTGATGTTTTTTGCTTCAGCCGGGCTGCCATTTACCATCACATAAGCTGGCACATCTTTACCAATAGCTGTACCCATACCGGAAAAACTGTGCGCACCAATTTTGCAAAATTGATGAACAAGCGTAAAGCCACTCAATATTGCCCAATCACCAATATGTACATGCCCAGCCAAGGCTGAGTTATTCACCAAAATACAATGATTGCCAATTACACTGTCATGCCCGACATGAACGTAAGCCATGAGTAAATTGTGATCGCCAATCGTAGTTTCACTGCGATCCTGCACGGTGCCGCGGTGAATGGTCACACCTTCGCGAATAGTATTGTTATCACCAATCACTAAACGCGTAGGTTCTCCTTTGTATTTCAAATCAGGTGTATCTTCACCAATTGATGAGAACTGATAAATATGGTTCTGCTTGCCGATACGTGTTGGACCTTTAATAACAACATGAGAGGCGATCACACTGCCAGCCCCAATTTCTACATCAGGGCCTATAGTAGTCCAAGGGCCAACCTCCACATCAGCAGCAAGCCGGGCATCAGGATGAATAATTGCAGATGGATGAATCAAAATATTTACTCACTCATGATCAATAAATAAGGAAAACCTCTTTCCTTAAATACTGCGATCCGCACATAAAATAGTTGCTGATGCAGCGAGAACACCATCTACACTGGCTTTGCATTCGAACTTCCAAATTCCACGCTTTTCAGAAACTACACGCGACTCCAACTGCAAACGATCACCGGGCACTACTTGACGCTTGAAGCGAACATCATCAGCACCTGCGAATAAATAAATAGAGCCGTCTTGTGGTTTTTTATTCATGGTTTTAAAACCCAGAATACCGGAAGCCTGTGCCATTGCCTCAATAATCATTACACCTGGAAACACAGGAAAATGGGGGAAATGGCCGTTAAATACAGCCTCATTGATGGTGATATTTTTGTAAGCGACTATAGACTCACCTTCTACCAACTCAACAACTCTATCTACCAACAGGAACGGGTAGCGGTGAGGAAGGACCAGACTCATGGCCGTAATATGTACCTTATCGGTAAGTGTTAGATGCCCGACAATGCCTACAGCCCCTGCTATCGTACAATATTCACCAATAGAAGTGCTGCCTGCAATACCGGTTTGTGCCGCAATAGCAGTACCTTTGCCAATACTTACGTTATGGGCAATTTGTACTTGATTATCGATAATAACGCCATCGGCAATATAAGTATTATCAAGGGCTCCCCGATCTATACAGGTACACGCACCTATCTCAACATTATTGCCAACAATTACACCACCCAATTGATAAATTTTTACCCAGTGCCCTGCATCTGGTGCAAACCCAAAACCATCAGCACCAATTACCGCGCCGCTATGTACACGGCAGCCGGAACCCAAACTAACTCCGTGATAAACGGTTACGTTCGCGGAAAGTATAGTATTGCTACCTACGGCACTGTGATCCCCGATATAACTACCAGGTCCAATCACAACACCATCACCAATAGAAACCCCTTCACCCAACACAGTATTGGCGCCTATAGAAATATTGCTCCCAAGCACACAACCTGCGCCTATCACGGCCGAAGGATGAATACCGGAATAAGGAGGGACACGATCTTCAAAAAATTGCGAAACTTTCGCGTAGGCAACATAAGGTTTCTTTACTACCAACTTGTTGCCGCCAAACTCACCAATCAACTCTGGATGAATCAGCACTGCACCAGCTTTTGTAGTAGCCAGATATTTTTTATAGGCGGGATTTGCAATAAAGGTTAAATCATTTGCAGTGGCATTCTGCAAAGTAGCAAGCGCACTTATTTCCTGATCTGGGTTGCCAATTAATTCGGCATCCAAAATAGTTGCCAGCTCAGCCAATAAATAAGTGCGCACCACAATCTGCGACCCAGACTTACTTAGCTTTATTGAGCAGTTCGGTAACTTTTGGTGTTAAATCATTTTCCGGTTTGGCCATCATCACAGATTTTGCATCCACGATCATGCCAATTTTTTCTGATTCAACCAATTGTTTGACAACTGCTTCCATTTTAGGGCCAAGCTCTTGCATGATTTGTTGCATCAATGCTTGCTGCTCAGATTGCAACTTTTTACCCTGGAACTGGTAATCCTGTCCCAAGCTTTGTAATTTCTTTTCGTTTTCTGCGCGTTTTTCTGCACTCCAGGTCATACCATCTTTCTGGTACTCAGCTTGCAAAGCCTTGATATCAGCAGCCAATCCATCAAGCTTGGCTTTTGCTGCAGCAAAATCAGCGCTCTTTTGCAGTTTTTCAAATTTCGCTTTAGCCGCTGCAGTACCCATAACTGCTGCAGTTGGATCAAGCACCACTACTTTGCTTTGCGCAAAGGACACTGCAGAAACCAGCGATAAAGCCACTACTGCAAATAATTTTTGTGCAACAGTCACAATCTTTTCCTCTTAAATAATCAGATAAAACATTTATTGTTAGAAAGTTTGCCCCAAGGAGAACTGGAACACTGAATCAGTACATTACCGCCGAATGCACCACGATTACGACCAACATAGTTATTGTTGTTCGCATTGGTAATTAGCTCACCCGGAACACAATCTACGTTGCCACTATCACCTGGTGAATCAGGGTCTTCACATAGAACGTAAGCTGTACCTCCAGTTTCACCGGTATTTGGAATACCGTCACCATTCAGGTCATCCCAAATTGTTGGGCTGGTAACGGCTGTCCTCATATAGGTACTACGAGGCCCCAAAGTGTTTCGCTCGAAACCACGGACTGAACCGAAACCACCAGCATAGTAATTTTCAAAGAATGGTAGCTCATCCAAATCACCATAAGACTCTGCATACCCCAGGCGAGTGTGCAATCTCAACGTAAATGCGTTCGTTAATGGGATAAACAACTGTCCATTGTAGTTCAGCTTGTAATATTCCAAATCTCCGCCTGGTAAGGAAATTTCAAATGAAATCTGTTGCTGGGCACCACGATTTGCCAACACACCGCGATTCAATGTCGATCTCAGCCAATAAACGCTGGCCTGCGCATCGTTGAAGGTATCGCCATAAATATCGAGAAAACCTTTAGGGCCAAGCATTGATTCTGTAATTGGTTTCGATTCGTAACTCCCCGCAGGGAAATCAAAACCGTTGTAGGCACGCAGAGTCAAATCATAGTTTTCTGATTGAGTGATATAGCCTATTTCATCATTCCATATCGGAGAGCGAATAATTTCCTGAGATGAATATGAGGTGGGAGTAACCTCCAAACTGCGCAGGCCAATATCAAAACCGATACGCTCGATATCAGAAACCGGGTAACCAAAATTCAGTTTTCCACCATACACGTTGGTACTGTAAGGGGTAATGTTGTACGAACCATAATCACTTTTAGTGTAATACAGGTTAACACCACGACTTACACCATCAGGAGTAAAGTATGGGTCGTTGTAATTAAAGTTATAGGCAGTTTGATAACGGTTATGGCTAAAACTGAAACCCACTTGTTTACCAGTACCGAACCAGTTGTTTTGCTGAATACTGGCAGAAAACAATAAACCGGAATATTGGGCATAACCAACTTGCAATCCCATACTGCCAGAAGGCTGCTCTTCAACGGTATATTCAACATCGATTTGATCAGATGTACCTGGAACCTCTTTATTCTCAACTTTTACCTCTTTGAAAAAGCCCAAACGCTCAAGGCGAACTTTGGAGTTTTCAATTTGAGCCGAGTTAGCAGAACCACCTTCCATCTGACGCATTTCACGACGTAAAACTTCATCAACGGTTTTGGTATTACCGCGGAAATTAACGCGGTTTACGTAAGCACGCTTGCCAGGTTCAATAAAGAAGGTAATTTTTACCGTTTTATCTGCATCATTACGCTCTGGCATGCCTTCAACTTTGGCAAATGTATACCCCTCATTTCCCAAACGTTTGGTGACATACTCTTCTGATGTAGTCATTAAAATTTGAGAGAAGATTTGACCTGGTTGCATCAGGATCATGCTGCGAATAATTTGTTCATCAATAGCTGGATCACCCGCCAACTCAACACTGCTGACATTATAAATATCACCTTCAGTAATATTTACGGTGATGAAGATTTTTGATTTATCAGGACTTAAAGAAATTTGCGATGAATCAATTTTAAAATTCAGGTAACCGCGATCCATATACCAGGATTCAAGACGCTCCAGATCGCCTTTCATTTTTTCCTTATTATATTTGTCATTGCCACTGATCCAGGACCACATACCAGTAGTTTTCAATTCGAACAGGTCAATCAACTCTTCTTCGGTATACTTTGTATTACCAACAATATTGATCATTTTGATACGCGAAGGACTGCCTTCATCAATCTTCACCAGTACCTTAACCTGGTTGCGCGGCATATCTTCAATTTCAATTTTTACACTCGCACCATAACGCCCCTGGTTTACGTACTCACGCTGTAATGCTTGCGTAATACCTTCCAGAGTAGCGCGTTGGAAAATCTGACCTTCGGAAAGATTATTCTCTTTCAAGCTATCCATCAGGTTTTCTGTTTTGATGGCCTTGTTGCCCTTCAATTCGATTTTGTTAATGGCCGGGCGCTCTTTAATCACCAACACCAAAACATCGCCATCGCGCTTGATAGCAACGTCGGAAAAGTAACCTACTTTAAACAGTTCGCGCGTAGCACCCTGAATATCAGCCTGGGTAAGGGTATCTCCCACACGTATAGGCAAAGCACTGAATACTGTGCCCGCTGAAACACGCTGCAAACCTTCAACTCGAATGTCACTCACCCGAAATGTTTGTGCCTGCACTGTGACGGCAAGAAAAAGCACCAGCAAACCGCTAAAAAATCGCATCAAAACTTGCTTCATAGAATCTGTTCTAATCATTAATGAATGTTGGTTGCAGCCTGAAACAGTTACAGCCGCATTATGTCGTTATAGAGTGCCAACAGGCTCAAGCTAATCACCAAAAAGAGCCCTACCTGATACCCCAGCATCTGCACCTTGTCGGACACCGGTTTCCCCTTAATTACTTCAATGAAGTAATAAAATAAGTGACCGCCATCCAGCACCGGGATAGGTAACAGGTTAAAAACTGCCAAAAAGACACTCAGCAGCGCGACAAAACCAATAAAACTCACCAGACCGCTCTCGGCCGAAGAGCCCGCCACCTTAGCAATGGTT
>JAGKWY010000013.1 GCA_021151625.1 Gammaproteobacteria bacterium
ACTTTCCAGAAAATCTTTGACCAGCTGCGCCAAACGGCGGTCATCCTCGACCAGTAAAATTAAATTGTTTTGCGACATGGAAAGTTCCTGTTGGTAAATATTCAGTTAAAAAAAGCTCCAGGGATTGCGCCGCGCCTTGCGATATTTTTTGTCATTGTAGACAACCTGGAAGCGCTGGTCGCTCAGGGGTTTATCGCTCGCCTCTTCACGCAATTGGAAATCGGTGCTGACACTGGCCGTTAATTCAAACTGATATTCACCGCGGGTTTCATTTTCCCAACAGCGCAAGGGCTCGGCTTTATCGGTTTGAAATAAACACAGGGAGCGCACCACGGGCGATTCCCATTTCACTTGCAACTCATCGTGGCAAACTTCCTCACCCGCATTGAGCACACACAAACGCGGTTTAATGGAAAATTGAATCAGCGGTAGCGATGATGAACTTTGCGCAGTTGACGTTTCGGCACGCGTATAAGCGCCCGGCAGCAACAGCGCCAGCAATAATAGTTTTAGCAGAGGGACAGCGCGCGCGCTCAGCAGGCATCCATCAGAAATGGTACACCCCCCCAACGAACACCGTGATCACTTTATTATCGTTTATTAAAGGACTCGCCGAGATTTCGTCGGGCTGGTATTCGATACCCGCCAGGCCCGCTGTGCGGCGATTGCGTAAAGCGCGCGTACCGACATCTTTAAAGCCGGGGTTTACCAACTCAGTACCGCCTTCAATAGGCGGGTTTTCGGGACCAAAACCCTCATTGCCATTTTTATCAACGCCGGTAGAAACCAGCGCATTGGAATCGTTAAAAAAGTTGGACGGATTCCAGCGATCAAAAAATACCTGGTCGTAGCTGGGGGTCATCACCAGATTGAATTGCTGGCTGTCGTTTTCCCACAGGATCACACCCAAATCCAGGTTCTGGATAAAGAAGCGCTCGCCGTTGTAGTTAACCTGCGGAATCAGCACCAGCGGAATATCATCGCCATCCTCCACCGGGTTGGTGCGCACACCGGCACCTATGCCCAGGCTGATATCCCACTTGCCCACTTCCACGCAATCGGCCTCGCCCGAATCGCAGGCATAGCTCGCCGCTGCAAACAATGCAGAGGCGCACAAGGCAAGTAATTGGCGAGTAAAAGTCATAGCGATATATCAATCGTGCAAGGCAATAACGTCATGTTGCTATTTATAAATGGATCGCGCCCATGGCGTTGTAATGATTTGTAGTAAAGACCTGGTTATCAGGACGGCTATTACAAATTATTACAAATTCGTTCAGATCCATTACAGATTCTGCCATCAACGCCCGCTTAGGATACCAGCATGTGTTTAACAGGCACACACGCAGATTGTTTCGGCCCAACAAAACCAATAATTTCGAAGGAGTTGCAGTATGAAACCCATGTTTAAAACCTTGTTGCTCAGCTTGCCGCTGGTTGCCTGCGGCGGCAGTAATTCCGGCAAGACCCCGGTGAGCCAGGAACCCGATACCGACTACTCCAAACTCAGCCAGGCCAAGATTGAACCGGGGCCACTGCGCCAGGCCTCGGCCAGCGAGCTATCCGAACTGATTAAAAATGGGTTGCGCGTATCGCTGCGCGAAAACCAAAGCTACGGCATGATGATTCGCGAAACTGCGGTTATCAACAGCGACAATACCCTCGACAGCAAAGCCGGCGGCAATTTTTCCGGCACCAATGTGCAGGTAGCGGGTGTCGATGAAGCCGACCATGTGAAATACGATGGCAGTTATATTTACCTCGCCACACCCACTGAATATACCGAAACCGGTCCCAAAGCCAGTTTGAAAATTTTTGCTACCGATCCAGCGACAGCCAGTGTCAACGAAGTGAGCGAAACTTCACTGGATACCAAACACTGGGGCGATGTGAGTGAGTTGTATCTGGTAAATAGTGCGCAAGGCACCAGCGGCCTGGCGACTATTCGCCGCTCCTGGGATTTCATCGCCTTTACCGACAAAGTGGTAAACGATGTTACCAGCGATGGCAAACCCCTGGTGGTGGATGAAGCGGACAAAGCTATCTCCGCCGATATTTGGCCTTACCAAATGGATAACGGCATAGAGATCACGCTCTACGATGTGCGCACACCTGCAACACCGGCAAAAACCTGGACGCTGTCGATTGATGGCAATTTGCTCGGCACGCGCAAAATTGGTAACACCTTGTATGTAGTCAGCAGTTTTGTCCCCGCAATTCCTACGCTGAACTACGCGGCTGAAACCAAAGAAGCAAAAATTGCCAACGAGCAATTAATTGCGCAAACGCAAGTGGAAAAATTATTGCCCGAATATTCAATCAATGGCGGCAGTGCACAACCACTTACCGGTGCCAACGGTTGTATGGTGCCAGCGAGTACCGAGAAAGCTGATGGCAGTTTAGCGCTGATTAATATCACCGCGATTAATCTCGCTACACAACAGCTGGTTGAATCTGTATGCGTGAATGGCGATGTCGCAGGTATTTACAGTTCTACTAAAAATCTCTACCTCGGCGGTTCCGATTTCAGCAAGTGGGACAACTGGCAAAGTTATACTGTGTTGCACCAGTTCGCGTTTGCCAATGGCGGTATCGATTATTCCGCAACTGGATCTGTAGAAGGCACTCTCGGTTGGAACTCACCTTCCTTCCGTATGGATGAACATAATAATCTGCTGCGCATTATCACCACTAATTACGGCGCAACCGGCGAACCAACGCATCAATTAAACGTGTTGCAAAAAGTCTCCGGGCGCAGTGAATTATCTGTGATTGCCCAGTTGCCTAACAAAACTCGCCCTGAAACTATTGGCAAACCGCGCGAAGATATTTACGGCGTGCGTTTTAATGGCGACAAGGCTTATGTAGTGACTTTTGAACGCAAGGATCCATTTTATGTGTTGGATCTGGCTAACCCGACGGACCCCAAAATTGCCGGCGCATTGGAAATTCCCGGTTTCTCCACCTACTTGCATCCGGTTGGCGACAACTATGTATTTGCGATTGGCAACGAGGCTAACGACAATGGCTTTGCCGCCGGTTTAAAGGTATCGCTCTATGATATTCGCGATCCGGCCAACCCTGCCGAAATCAGCAAACACATTTTGGGCACCGCTTATAGCTGGAGCAGCGCACTCTACGATCACCGTGCGCTCTCCTTCCTGCAAGCCAGTAGCGATCAACTGCGCATTACTTTGCCAGTTAGCCTCTACGAAGAAATTAAATTACCCGAGTACAGCACCAGTCGCTGGATTAACGAAAGTCTCTTTCAATTTGAAATTAACGGTTTAAATAGTGGCAAGGTTTCACTGGATCTGGTGAACAATCTGGTGAGTGAAAATAACCTGCAACAGGAATACCCACTATGGGGCGGTAATGATCGCGGCTTCCTGCACGATGAATCACTGTTCTATGTGCATGGGCCAAAAGTTATCGGCGCCTCCTGGTATCCACCGAAAAAGTAAGTGTTATCAACAAGGCCGCCTGTGCGGCCTTTTTTTCGCCCGGCGTCATGACAGTTACATTTTTTAACGCCGGGCTACATATCCCCCACAGATTAATTTTACTGCGCCGACAACAATAGACCCTGTGTAAAACCAACACTGATTTTCTTCTACTTTATTCTGGAGTTGTAGCATGCAGAATTTTTCGCTGATTAAAAAAGCCCTGTTAATCCTGCCGCTGGTCGGCTTGTTAAGTGCCTGCGGTGGTGACGACGATTTGCCCGAGCCGGATCGCAATACCAAAATGCTTTATATCGATTTTGATGATGGTGCGACCGGTTGGAAACCCGGCTTTGCTGATTACCCTGCAGGCCAGGAAACCTTTTATGAATTGAAATCCGGTTTGGAAACCCTGCCAACTTCGCTAGGAACAAACCGCAAGGGCTACAAACTCAGCGGCAATAACCACAGCGATGATCTCTATATGTTTGTCACTAAACAAGTGGATGGCCTTGAACCCAATACCATTTACGATTTTCGTTTTAAAGTGACCTTTGGCACCAACGCGCAAAAAAATTGCATGGGCGTAGGTGGTGCGCCGGGAGAAGCTGTGTGGGTAAAAGTAGGGGTCACCAAAACCGAACCTAAAGCAGTTAACGACGGCGCGGGCAATTTGTTAATGAATATTGATAAAGGCCAACAAGGTGCAGGCGGTAGTGATGCAATTCTGGTGGGTGATTTTGCCAACAGCCGTGAATGTGGCGATAGCAATACCAACTATATGAGTAAATCGCTAATCAGCAACAAAGGCGCATTTTCCGCCAGCACCGATGACAAAGGCAATATCTGGATTTTGTTATCCACTGACTCCGGCTTTGAAGCAACAACCACAATTTATTTTATGGAACTGGAAGTCGCGGCGACTAAAAAATCTAATTAAGTAATTATTTAAAAAAACAAAAGAGTCGCTGTAGCAGCTCTTTTGTTTTTTAGTGATAAGAATTATTAAACCTGTGTAATTGGTCCGGGATATTTTGCCACCATTACATCCGCCGTTAATAATACAAACCCTTCTACCGTAGCTTGTGCTATTAACATACGATCAAAAGGATCCTTATGAATATCTGGCAAACTATTGACTGCAACAGCGTGATCACTCAAAACAGGTAATTCGTTATAGCCATTATCTAATAAGCCACGACGTAACAAATGGGCATCAACAATAAAATCTACTCTACCCAAAGTTTGCTTTATCGCAATTTCCCAGATGCTAGCTGCACTGAAAAATAATTCATTCTCTTGATTCTCAATAAATATTCGCGCTTTCTTGCTGAGTTTCTTTGGTGTGGCCGCCAACCATAGCAGTAAATGGGTATCCAATAATAACTTCATCGCTCGACACCAAATAAACTAGCAATCTCATCTGCTCCCATAGCATCAAAGTCATCAGGCACCTGAAACTGTCCTGTAAGAAATCCCGTGCGTTTCATTTGTGTGGGTTCTGGTGAATTCAGAGCAATCACTTTTACCAAAGGCTTACCCGCCTTGGCGATAATAAAGGAATCACCCTTGGCGGCCTGTTCCACTAGTCTGGATAGATGGGTTTTGGCTTCATGGATATTGATGGTTTGCATAACGATACCACTAAACTAGGTCAAGTTAGTTTAGTTTGATCCTGCCACTCTATTATTGTCAAGACAAAAAAAGAGCGAATCCAGGATTCGCTCTTTGGGGTTATAGCTTAATTTCTGAAAGTTTAGCGATGTTTAACTTTATCGCCGTCCTTCAAGCCTTCCACAATTTCGATATTGATACCATCAGAAATCCCGGTTTTTACCGCGCGCTTCTCAAACGTTTGTGGGCCGGTTTCGATCTCTACAAATTGGGCTTTGTCTTCCACAATCAAGTTGCCTTCGTTGATGGCCACTACGTTTTCCTTTTTGTCCAATACGATATCGGCGTTGGCACTGTAGTTGGAGCGCAGGAATAATTTATCGCTCAGTTTCACCGCTGCACGAATCTGGAACTTAATGGTGCCCTGATCGGTAACACCTTTGGGGGAAATATATTCCAGGGTCGCAGTGAAGGGTTCACCTTCCAGTGCGCCCACATCAAGAACCAGCTCCATACCTTCGCGGATTTTGCCCACCTCCGATTCATCCACCATGCCTTCAAAAATCATATCGTTCATATCGGCCAGAGTCGCGATAGTTGTGCCTGCGCCGAAGGAACTGGTTTCCACAATAAATGCGCCTTCTTTAAAGGGCAGATCCAACACCATACCGGTAACGGTCGCGGGAATCATGTTGGAAACCTTATCGGATTTTTTAGTCGCACCGGATTTCATCAACAACAAATTGTTTTCTGCTGAAGTCACTGCTTCTTTTTGCAGATCGTAATTCAACAGGAATTTGTTGTACTCAGAAGCGGAAATTAATTTTTCCGCGAAGAGTTTTTTCTGCCGCTCAAATTCTACTGTGGCGTTTTGCAAATTCAGTTTTGCAGTTTCCAATTGCGATTCGGCCTGGTTGAGCATCACCATATTAGGTGCCAGGGTGATCTTGGCGATGATATCGCCCTTGTTCACATTCTGGCCTGCGGTTACGTAGAGTTTTTCCACCACCCCGGATACTTGCGATTTAATTTCTACTTCGCGACGCGGAATGACTTTACCTACCGCTACTGTCTTTTTGACAATGGTGGTTTTAAAAGCGGCGTCCGAGGTATAGGTGACCGGCTTCTCCTGGGATTTGTTGTACAGGAACACGGCTGTACCAATAAACACTACCGCGATCAAACCCAAAACTGCGTACCAGATAAACTTTTTCATGGTGTCCTTCTTAACTATTACTGAGAAAATATTTGAGTTATTAAATGAGTTCTGTAAAGAACAGAGTTTGGTTTAAAACACGCCGTGAATACATCCATGTAGGCTCAAATCGGCATCCATGCCTCATATGGTTTTAAACCAAACTCTGTTCTTTACTTCGAGCTCAGTGCCACAACAAATTCATAAACCTTTATTCATCTTGCAAAGCTACTATCGGATTTACACTCGCCGCTTTTGCCGCTGGCATTAGTGATGCGAGCAATCCGGAAATCACCAACACAACCAATGCGGTAAATGCCGTGGCAAAATCCACTTCCGGTTTACCGAAGAAGCCCGCCTTACCGCCACCGGCTTCAAGTAATTTGGCGACGCCTTCAAGAATTAGTACACCAATCACCAACCCCAGGTAACCCGCTACCGTCGTAATAAACACAGACTCTTGCACAATCATTCCGGTAATGGATGAGGGTGTGGCGCCCAGGGCTTTGCGCAAACCAATTTCACGCGTGCGCTCTTTTACTACGATCAACATAATATTGCCCACACCAATGGCACCAGCCATGATGGTGCATATCGCAATAAACCAACTAAATAGTTTAATGCCGGTAAACAAGCCTTCAATTTTGTCGAACTCGTTTTGCAAATTAAAACTTCCAAAAACACCCACATCTTTTGGGTCTACTTTTTTCAGTTCAGCAAGATATTTTTTTACATCCTCTTCAGCTACCCGCGCGTGCAAACCCGGTTTGGGTTGAATAACAAAGCTGCCTATCCAACCCACCTGATTAAAGGCATAACGCAACGTGTCGTTAGGGATATATATTTTTTCCTCTTCCTGCTGCTGGTTGCCATTGGCGAGCGATTTAAACACACCAACGACTTTAAAGCTGATGCCGTTTATGGTGATATCTGCACCTATCGGATTTTCACCTTCCTTGAATAATTGACTACGCACCCTGGTACCAATGATCACAGTTTTGCGTTTTTCGCGATCATCAAACTCATTAATACTACGGCCTTCAATCATCGCCAATGAATTAATATTTTCCATTCGCGCGTGAATTCCCTCCACAAAGAAGGTGCCATTTCTATCTTTATGCACAGCATAGGGTGGAGTACCACTCCAGATGCCCACGGAGTTTTGCCCGCGAATAAATCCAACACTGGGAACATTTTTTTCAATCGCTGCAACATCTTCCGGTTTAAACGCAATCTGACGGCCAATGGGCATGCCTTGATAGGGTAATTGCGTATTTCCCTGTACCCAAACCCACACAATATTGGGCACGCGCGGAAAACCTTCGTTCACACCATTTTCCAGCCCCTTACCTGCGCCGAGTAATAAGGTGAGCATAAAAATGCCCCAGAAAACCCCAAAGGCGGTAAGTGTTGTGCGCAATTTGTGTTGGCCGAGGGTTTTAAAAATCTCGTGCCACTTTTCAGTATCGATAATCATCAGTGGCTCCGTTATTCCGCGCGCATGGCTTCAATAGGCATAATTTTCGCGGCACGCAATGCAGGCACCAGACCAGCAATAGCCCCAATCAGTACCAGTAAGATAATTGCTGTAATAGCCACTTGAAAATTGATTTCGGGATTTTTAAAAAACGGCAGTTGTGCACCCACTGAATTCAACGCAAAAGCAACTAACTCTATTAACCCAACACCTAACACCAACCCTGCATAACCTGCGATGGCCGTTACTAAAATTGATTCAAACAGCAAACTGCTTACGATGTTAAACGGTGTTGCGCCCAGGGCTTTACGAATACCAATTTCACGCGTGCGTTCTTTTACCGTGATAATCATGATATTGCTGACACCTACTATTCCTGCCATCAAGGTACCCAAACCGACAAACCAGATAATCGCGTTGATGCCAAAAAATAAGCCGTTTACCATTTTGGCAGGTTCAGCCATATTGAATGAGTTGATTGCACGTTTATCTTCGGGTGCTACTGAGTGACGACGTTTGATTAATTCAATAACACTTTTTTCCAGGGCAAAACCATCGACACCTTCTTGAGGGCGCAACCAAAAGGAGCCTATCATGTTGTTGGTACCAAACATTTTTTGAAAGGTCGCAGCAGGAATGTACACGCGTTCAGAGTCGCGCCCGCGATTGCCCTTGTCATAAAAAACGCCCACCACTTTCATTACTACACCGTTGACTCTGACATCCTTCCCTACCGGGTCTATTCCTTTACCAAACAGACGCTCAACTACCACTGAACCTAAAAGCGCAATCTTGCGTACTTCTGCATCATCGAGCGAATTTATTTTGCGACCCGCGGTGAAAGGCACTTTTTCTTTGATATCAAAATATTCATCTGGCACACCCATAAGCTCAAAGCTACCCTGCTTGGTGCCGTTAACAATTGCTATATCACTGCGATTGCTCTGCTGCGAAATAAAACGCACGCCGGGAACTTGCTGTTTAACCGCAGCCACATCGTTTTCGGTTAACTGGATGTATCGCCCCATACCCATGCCTTTATAAGCCACCGAGGTTGTGCCGGTATAAACCACAATAAAATCCAGCACGTCTGATCCAAAATCCTCGTAGATGCCATTTTGCATTCCACGCCCGGCACCGAGCAGCAGAATTAGCATCAAAATTCCCCAAAACACACCAAAGGCGGTAAGTGCCGTGCGCAATTTATTCATGCGCAGTGTGTAGAGAATTTCTTGCAAACTATCGATCATGGCAGTTAACCCAAATTTCTTTTTTCAACACAAATATTTTCTAACCCGCTTTTTTTTAACTCGCTCTTTTTTCTAACTCAAAATCTCTTCTTCATCCTGATCGGCGATTTCGTCTGCCAGATGAGAGTGGTGCTTACCGGCAACAATTAATCCGTCTTTCAAAATAATCTGGCGTTGGGTTTGATCGGCGATGTCCTGTTCGTGGGTCACTATCACTATGGTGTTGCCGAGTTGATGGATATCTTTCACCAAAGCCATGACTTCCTGGGTGGTTTGGCTATCCAGCGCACCGGTAGGTTCGTCAGCAAGAATCACTTTCGGTTGGGTTACCAGTGCGCGTGCAATTGCCACGCGCTGCTTTTGGCCGCCTGACATTTCATTAGGCATGTGTTTGGCGCGATGCGATAAGCCCACCATTTCCAAATATTTTTCCGCGCGATAGTTGCGCTCTTTGCGGCTTACACCCTGGTAATACAAAGGTAAGGCCACATTTTCGGTGGCATTCTTAAAGGGCAATAAGTTGAACGATTGAAAGACAAAGCCCAGCAATTCGTTGCGCATTTTTGCAGCGGTTTTTTCTTTTAACTTTTTAATTTCGCGCCCGGCTAGAAAATAATCGCCCTGGTCGTGGTTATCCAAAATGCCGAGGATATTGAGCAGGGTCGATTTGCCCGAACCCGATGACCCCATGATCGACACCAGTTCGCCCTCGCGAATGTGCAGGTCAATGCCCTTAAGCACATGCAATGGCTGTTCGCCGGAGTGATAATACTTGTGGATGTTATGCAATTTGATCATGGTGGCTTCCTGTTATCTGTATCGCTAGTGAGCCTGCTGTTGTGGCTCCCTAGCTTAGAGGCTTTTGCACAAATGTCCGGCCTTTTTACCCTGGCTTAACACACTCATGACAAGTGTCAGCGAATTAGTCTGTGCATTTTGCTCTGGTTACTACTTTGGATGTGTATCCGATTGTTTTGGATTCAGGCCGTTAAAAATTTTTCCTACTGTTATGGACGATACTATTCATCTTGCAGCGCGGTGATGGGATTGACCGACGCGGCTTTCATTGCCGGCAGCAGCGCCGCAAGCACACCGGTAATCACCAATACACTCAGCGCCATAAAGGCGATATTGATGTCGATATAAGGCGAGGCAAATAAGCCATCGCCCTGTCCCAGTTTCACCAGCAGGGCGCGTATGCCTTCCAGCAGCAAAACGCCCGCCACCAGACCGGCATAGCCGGCGACTCCGGTAATCACCAACGATTCATGGATGATCATCAAACTGATATTGGTTGGTGTGGCGCCCATGGCTTTGCGCACCCCGATTTCGCGCGTGCGTTCTTTTACGACCACCAACATAATATTACCCACACCAATTACGCCGGCGATGATAGTGCCAATCGCCACCATCCAGCTAAAACCCAAAATACCCGTTACCAGATCGCGGTTCTGCTGATAGTTTTGCTCCATATTAAAACCGCCAATTACACCGCTATCATCCGGGTGGATTTTTTTGCGTTCATAGAGCAATTTTTTTACATCGCGCTCCAGGTCATAGGGGTTAACCCCTGGCTTGGGTGAAAAAATAATGATTTGGTAGGAGTCCATTTGATTGAACGCCTGACGCAGGGTTTCATTGGGAATGTAAATGCGTGCGTTGTTTTGCTCGGCGTCACTACCCGGTTCAACCGAGCGGGAAATGCCCACGATTTTGAATTTCACGCCGCGAATATCAATAGATTCGCCAATGGGATTTTGGCCGTTTTTAAACAACACTTCCTTTACGCGCGTGCCTATCACCGCGACCTTGCGTTTTTCCTTTTCATCCAGCGCGTTGACATAGCGGCCCTCAATCAATTTGATAAATTCAAACGGCGCCCAGCCTTGATGAGTCCCGCGGACCGTAAAAGAGCCACTCTCTTTGCCGTAAACCACATAAGAGGCAGCACCCCAGGTGCCAAGATTATTTTTTCCATCCACGGTTTGAACACCGGGAATGGATTGACGAATTGCCTCTACATCTTCGGGCGTAAATTTTATCGCGCGCCCCTTACCCAAACCCTGATATTCCAGCTGTGTGGTATTGGACGGCCAAAAAATTACAATACTTTTTGCATCACCAAAAATACCTTCAATGCGCGTACCAAAGCCTGTGCCAAAACCCAGGAGCAATACCAACATAAAAATGCCCCAGAAAACGCCGAATGCGGTTAAGCCGGTGCGCAATTTTTGCCGGCGCAAACTGGTAAGAATTTCTTGCCACTTATCCAACTCAAACATAAGCCCTTCCTTATTCCGCTTTCATGGCTTCAATCGGCGTGATGCGCGCCGCGCGCAATGCTGGCATTAATCCGGCGACTACTCCTGCTGCAATCAACAACAAGAGCGCGCTGATGGCAATGCCAATATCAATTTCCGGCTGGCGAAAAAATGGTAAATCGACTTTCAAATGGGTGAGCAACGCTGAAACGGCTTCCAGAATTCCCACACCCAGGACCAACCCGCTATAACCGGCAATACTGGTAACCAATACCGATTCAAATAACAAACTGCCAACAATTGATGAGGGATTTGCGCCCAACGCTTTACGAATGCCAATTTCGCGCGTGCGCTCTTTTACGGTGATGATCATGATGTTGCTCACGCCCACAATTCCCGCGAGCAAAGTGCCAATGCCCACCAACCAGATAAACATATTCAAACCGGAAAACATCGCATTGAGTTCGGCTGCATCGCGCGCTTTGTTGGCCACAGAAATTGCGCGCACATCGTCAGGTGCAATTTTGTGGCGCTGCTTGAGCAGTGTAAGGATTTCTTCTTCCAGTTTTATGCCGTCGTAGCCAGATTTGGGACGCACGGTAATCAAGTCCACTTGCTGACCGCCACCAAAGGCTTTTTTAAACGCAGTCACAGGCAAATAAACACGCTCTGACATGCGTCCCTGGTTACCTTTATCAAAAAATAATCCAATCACTTTGAACGATATGCCGTTAATTTGAATTTCTTTGCCCATCGCCTCTGCGTGCGTGGTAAACAACCGCTCGCTCACGCGCGTACCTACCACCACCACTTTGCGATTGTCATCCTGATCAAGCAAATTCAACTTCCGACCATCATCAAAACGCACTTTTTCCTTGATATTGAAATACTGGTCAGCCACACCCAACACGCCGAAGCTACCTGACTTGGGGCCATAGGTAATAGATACGTCGGAATTGATAAAGGAACCGAGCGGGTTTTCGCTGGAAAGAAAACGAACACCGGGAATTTTCTGGCGCACTGCCGCCATATCGGCTTCGGTTAACTCGATTTGCCGACCAACCGGCAAGCCCATGTAGGGCACAGAGGTAGTGCTGGGGAAGATCCAGATGGAATCGGCAACGTCATTGCTCCAACCATCGGCAAAGGCTTTCTCCATCCCGCGCCCGGCACCGAGCAACAGGATCAACATCAAAATGCCCCAGAAGACACCAAAAGCGGTCAGCCCGGTGCGCAGCTTGTTCTGGCGCAGGGTAAAAAGGATTTCTTGCAAACTGTCCATGGCGATTTCCCAATCGATTCTGGCAATAACTCTTGTGGTCTAACCCGGAAACTTGTGGAATTTGACGCACCCGCAATCCTGTTGGATTCACTTCCAGCAACTTTATTTACAAACTGCCGTATCTCATAACTCACTCAACGCTAGCTATAAACAGCTGCTATCTGATTGGCAAATTAACACAGAGTTCCGCGCCAGTGATAATTGGATTACTTTTTCTCCTATCAGTGATTAATAGTGAAAAACCCCCGGCAGTAACCTGCCGGGGCCAAACAGCCGACCAACACCAATCACTGACGGTCGGCACAGGCGAAAACAACAAACTCCCAAGTTGGGGGATGGGCGAGAATTTGTTGTTTTCATTGGATTAGATGGTGAAAACAAGCTACCAGATTCAAACACTGGAAAAAATTACCGGCCATGACATTTGGCACTGTTTATATAAAATCGCTTAATGATAAAATTAATTTCCTAAATTTTATCTAAATTTTCTTCGCGCACGAATGCATCAAAAAATGCATTATTTATCTATTTATTATCAAGTATTTTTTAAAAATTTATTAACGCTTTTATTGAAACGTTGTTAGGCAAGATTGCAGAATTTATCTCTTATCGATAAGTATATTAACACAATGAATTTTCTTCTATAAAAACCAATATACGTTTAGCGACGTTAAATAAAAATAGTGATGTCATGATTTGTAAATAGACACTTATATATGAATTGACATTAATAAAGTTCAAAAATAGAGTTTTCTGGCCATTAATTTCGATGGTGCAAACAAGGAATAAAACTATGAAAGTATTTAGTGTTAAATCTATTTTTCTTTCTCTGGCTGCTTGTGGAATGTTTTCTGTGGCGGCGCAAGCCAGCGCCGAAGTGTTCGAATCAAAAGGTACCTACTACGGCGATTACACAAAACCAGGCTGTTCATGGAATATGGTTTCCTATGGGTCCTGGGGCAATGAATCCATTTTGGTTTGCGCCCACGCAAGCGGTGCGGAAATTGTTGGAACCAAATCCGTTCGCTATAACGTCTCAGGTGTAGGAACTACTTGCAATGTTTACGGTAATAGCCTTTCTAACGTAGAAACCGTTGGCAGCAACAATAGTTACAACACCTGTGTAAGCTATCGTCTTTCACGCAAATAATTTTTCAAAAAGTTTGGAAAATTCAGCTTGCGATAACAAACAGATCCCCGACGAAAGCCGGGGGTTTGTATCTAGTGGCAATAAGTCTCTGGTAAAGGTTACTTGCTCAAAGAATTTACATCATTGCTAATACATGCCCAGCTAATACACATTATTAGTTAGAAAATTAGCCATCTTCTCTAACAAGAGACTTGTAGTTAAAATGCTCTCGTCCGGACAACTGGATATCACACGACTATAGCTCTTTTAAATAGCCTTAGATCCCGAACTACTCGGGTTGCCAATGATTGGGCAATTACCGACAGTGCTAATTTTTGGTTGGATTTTTTAACCATTACCTATAAGCCATCGTCTGTACCCGAACCTGCTCCGCTGGTTCTTTTATCAGTGGCATTGGCCGGCCTTGTTGTTCGCCGTCGTGTTACTTAAACAATTTTCGCTATAAAAAAGCGCAGCCGATTTTCACCGGCTGCGCTTTTTTCTAACACGAATTGCTTGTTTTTGTATGATGCTCTTAGTTGATAGCACCACTGCGGTTTACACCATTAATCAGCGCTTTCACTGCTGAAGTAATGATGTTGCGATCTTGCCCTACACCGTAAACGGGTTTGCCGTTTTTCACTTTGATTTCCACGTAAGTTACTGCAGCGACATCGGAACCTTCGCCGACTGAGTGTTCGTGGTAATCAATCACGCTAACTTCGCCGTCGATAAATTGGCTGATCGCATGGGCGGCGGCATCAATCGGACCATTGCCACTACCACTGATTTGCACCGTTTTATCTTGATGCTGCGCGTGGATCACAATATCAACTTGATGGGTATCATCCTGTTCAGTGAACTTACTCGATTGGTAAGCAATTGGTGCATTTACTGCAAAATATTCATCGTTGAAGATTTTAACAATATCACTCGCCTTCACTTCTTTACCGGTGCTGTCACTGACTTTCTGTACCACGGAACTGAATTCAATTTGCAAACGACGCGGTAATTGCAAACCAGCTTCCTGCTGCAACAGGAAACTCACACCGCCTTTACCCGATTGCGCGTTCACACGCACTACCGCATCGTAACTGCGATTCAAATCTGCCGGATCAATAGGCAAATAAGGTACTTCCCAAAGCGCATCTTTTTTCTGTACCGCAAAACCTTTTTTGATGGCGTCTTGGTGCGAACCCGAGAACGCCGTAAATACCAATTCGCCGGCGTACGGATGACGTGGATGCACGGGCAATTGCGTGCACTCTTCATGCAACTTGCGCACACGATCGATATCCGAAAAATCCAGGCCGGGATTGACGCCCTGCGAATACAAGTTCATCGCCAGGGTTACCAAACACACATTACCGGTGCGCTCGCCATTGCCGAACAAACAACCTTCCACACGATCGGCGCCAGCCATTACCGCCAACTCTGCCGCAGCAACCGCAGTGCCTCGATCATTGTGTGGATGCACGCTGATAATGATGGAATCGCGACGATTAATATTGCGATGAATCCACTCGATTTGATCCGCGTAAGTATTCGGCGTATTCATCTCTACCGTTGCAGGCAAATTTAAAATCAATTTTTTTGCCGGCGACGGATTCCAGATATCAACAACTGCATCGCAAACATCTTTCACCAATTCAATTTCAGTCGATGAAAATACTTCCGGTGAATATTGGAACGTCCAATCCACTTCCGGTGCAGTAGCGGTTAATTCTTTACACCACTTGGTGCCTTGAATAGCGATATTTTTTACGCCCGCTTCGTCAGTGTTGTACACAATTTTGCGGAACGCCGGCGCGAGCGGATTGTACATGTGCAAAATCGCACGCTTGGCGCCGCGCAAACTCTGCACGGTTTTTTCAATCAAGTCGTAGCGCGCCTGCACCAATACTTCGATAGTCACGTCATCGGGAATTAAATTTTCTTCAATTAACTGACGCGTAAAGTTGTAATCAATTTCACTCGCGGAAGGGAAGCCAATTTCGATTTCTTTAAAACCAATCGCGACCAATTCCTTGAACATGCGCAATTTGGTTTGTACCGACATAGGGTCAATCAGCGCCTGGTTGCCATCGCGCAGGTCAGTGCTCATCCAAATAGGCGGTTTTTCAATGAAATTGTTCGGCCATTGGCGGTCGGGCAAGGAGACGCCGACAAAACGCTGGTATTTGCTGGATGGATTGGCAAGCATGATCAACTCCTGGGGTAATTGCCGGTTAACGCTATTAAATAATGCACTTTAATGTTGGAGCTCATGGAACCTTGCTGTGCAAGTGTTCCAGAGACTCCGAGCTGTATAGTTCTTTTGTGTTGCTGTAGCAGTGGTCTTGCGGTCTTGGCCGATTAAACGAATCTGGTCGGGAACCCGGGGATAACAGGTGCCGGTTTCCGGTGATGCAGTCACATCGGAGGAAACCCCAAACCCGCGCGGATAGCGCCGGGGCTTTTTTCAGCATGCAGTCAGTATAGGGGAATACTTGCGGCAGATGATTGCTTAAATTGTGTTAATATCGCCATTTAAGCAATTTAATTGCTTAAATTGTTTTATTATAGATGTTTAATATCACTATACTCATTGAAACAGAATAGCTCCACCCTTAAGGACAGGAAAAAGCTCCTCCCCCTTGGAGAGAGTAGGTGGGGTTTAGGAGAGACTATGGAACTCGATAAATACGACCGTTTGATACTTGAGACCTTGCAGCACAATGGCCGCATCTCCAATCAGGAATTGGCCGACAGCATCAGCTTGTCGCCTTCCCCTTGCCTGCGCCGGGTGCGCGCATTGGAAGAATCCGGGTTGATCGACGGTTATGTCGCGCTGCTCAATGCGCGCAAGCTTGGATTGACGCTGGTGTCATTTATCCAGATCAGTATGGATAAGCACACCCCCGACCGTTTCGATGTGTTTGAAAAGACCATCGAGGCTTATCCCGAAGTGTTGGAATGTCATTTGATTACCGGGCAGTCGGCTGACTATCTATTAAAAGTAATCGTCAAAGATATGGATGCTTTCCAACAATTCCTGCTGCAAAAACTCACCCGTATTGAAGGAGTAAGCGGGGTACATTCATCGTTTGTGTTGAAGTCGCCGGTGGATAAAACGGCGCTGCCGGTGGGATAAAAAAACCCATGAACGAAAAAGTTCATGGGTTTCTTGAACAACTCATTTATTCATGTTTGTTGTACGAAACTAATTAACCCTTTGACTGTACCGGCCTAAAGAAATCTGCCCAGGAAACAAACGCCTGCGCGTTGCGGGTTTGAATCCAGACTTTGCCTTTGCCGCGGAAACGACAGACGAAACCTTCGCCGGAGAAGAACAGGGATTTATAACCACCGACGCGGGTGATTTCGTAATCCATGCCATCGGTAAAAGCGACTATGTTGCCGGTGTCTACCACATAATCCTCTTCTACATCGATTTCAATAATCGCGCCGTAAGAGTTAAACCACAAATCGCCTTTGCCGCTCGCGCGAATTAAAAAGAAACTCTCACCAGAGAAAAAACCTTTGAGCATACCCTGCCATTTGGTTTCCAGTTCTACTCCCATAGTGGCAGCGACAAACGCCGAGTTTTGCAAAAAGATGGTTTGGCCATCCATGTATTGATGAATCAAATCACCGGGTGTGCCGGGTGCGATTCCAATTTCACCTGCACCTTTCGCTGCTTTGAATTCGTTGACGAAAATATTTTCGCCCGTCAGGAAGCGACCCAAACCACCTTTTAATTTGGTTTTCATTTCCAGGTGAGTATCCATGGTTGCCATGGCTGAAGCTTCTACTTTCAAAGTCTCATTGGCAGGAATTTGCACCGTTAAAAAACCATAATCGGGACGACCTTCGATTTTGTATTCCCAGCCGCGGAATTTTTCCGGTTGTTCTTGTTTAACTGCAGGTGTTGTTACCGGCGCGGTTGTTCTCGCGGCGATTTCTATTTTTTGTGCAGTCTCTTTTTCTGGCACGCTTTCATTTTCTGATACAGAGTCGCTGTTATCCATTGGCACCAGTGCAAGTTCTACAATGGGTTTTACATCACACAGGAAGCCTGCTTTCTCGATCGCCGCTTTAAATTTTTGCGCGGTAGCTTCATCCACATTGTTTTTTACAGTTACCGGAAAACTGGCCAACATCTGCTGTGCTTTTTCTGCGCTGATTTTAAACAGCTGCGCAAAATTGGCGGTAGCCGTTGCTAAATCTACACCCGCTGCCAACTGCCCGTTGAGTTGTACTTTAAATTGATTTTCCATCATGCAGCTCCTTAGGCTTTGCGTACACGCAGGTCGGGCGTTAATGAACCGCCAAAATTATTGGCGTTGTGCGACTGACACCAGACAGTGCCCTTGCCTTTAAATTTACACACCAAACCCTCGCCACCCAGAATGGATTGCAACCAACTTTTTCCCGCTTTGGTAATAGAGAAATCCAACGTTTCGTTAAAGGCGACTATATGGCCCGAATCCACAATATATTCGCCATCCACTTCGATGGGATAAATAGCGCCGAAACTGGACAGCACCACTTTGCCGCGCCCCTTGAGGTTGAGCCAAAAAACGCTTTCACCGGAGAACAGTGATTTAAACCCTTGCCAACCCATATCCATATCGATGCTTTCCTCGCACGCGAGAAAAGAACCACTTTGCACGATCAGGTTTTCGTTATCCAATTCCACACACAGCATATCGCCGGCGAGGTTACTGCCCAACCATATTTCACCGGCTTTGCCTTGCGGATCAAAATGGTTGAGAAAAAAAGATTCACCGGAGAGCATGCGCTTGGCCGCTTTTAAAATGCCGCCGGAATTTTTCTTATGGGTGCTGGTAGTGATATTCATATGGCCGCTCATGGCGATCATGGAACCGGCTTCTGCCGTACAAGTCTCACCTGCAGCCAAGGTAATTTTGGCAGCGGTGTTGCCAGGTTGATTTACAAATTCAATTTTCATGCCGGGCTCCTTACCAGAACTTGGGATTCAACCAGCCAGTCAAGCCGGTGATGCTGCGCGATTGAATAATAATTTTGCCTTTGCCTTCTACGCGCGTAACCAAACCCTCGCCGCCGAAGAAGCTGGAAAAAATTCCACCGGCCAATTGCAGTTTTAATTTAATACCCGGCTCATAGGCCACCAGGTGACTGGTATCCACAATATATTCGCCGTCGATTTCACGTTCCAGCAAGGCACCATAGGCGCCGTAAAATAAATCGCCGCTGCCACTGGCTTTCAAACGGAATAAACCTTCGCGTGCAATAAACGAAACAAAACCAGCCCATTCCAACGTCAATTTCACATCTGCTGTACAAGCCACAAAAGCACCTGGCTGCAAATATATTTCATCGTTATCCATGGTGCGCTGGCGAATTTCTCCCGGCGTGCCCTGCACCAGGGTCATACGGCGCGGTTGTTGGGTGTTATTGCTGAAGTGATTGATAAACAGGGATTCACCGCCGAGGTATTTGCGTAGCAGCCCTTTAAAAAATCCGCCGTTTAATTTTGCGGTTAAATCCAGCTCGGCATCCATGCTCGACATAGCATCTGACTCGCTGATAATGGTTTCGCCTGGTTCCAGCTCCACCTCAATATAGGAAAAGGCTTGCGAGCCTTTAAGCTCAGTTTTCATCTTGTGATTCTCCCTGGGTATTTGTTACAAAAATTTTTGTTGCGGTTTGCAGCTCCTCAAAAGCCGCTTGTAAATTCTGATACTCAATGTGCTGTGCATTTTCCTGCGCGAGTTGTTGCAATTGCTTGATGCGATCTTCACTGGCGGGATGAGTCGATAAAAATTGCAGTGCTTGTTTAGCCAGCTCCTGGTTTTCCTTATCCAATACTTTGTCCATTTGCTTTTTCTCTTCGTCGATCATCTTCTCGAAAAAGCTCGCCAAACCGGATGGATTAATTTTTGCTTTTTGCAAGAGTGCAAAACCTTTTACATCTGCATCAGTTTCAAAACCGCGTGAATAACTTTGGTTAAGCAATAAGGGCGCGGCACTGCCAAGTACAGCAAGTAAACCTGAAGCATCACCAAATACCGCGCTGGCAATCAAATAAATTCCGCTCGCGCCAATCATATTGCGCAGGCCGTGTTGCTGCTCCACGTGCTGAATTTCATGGGCCAGTACGCCGAGCAGTTCTTCGGCGGAATCGGCGCGCAAAATTAATTCCGAGTGAATCACCACCTGCCCGCCCGGCAAGGCAAAGGCATTGAGACTGCCTTCATTCACAATATTAAAGTGATATTGGTAGCGGCTGTGATCGAGCGCGTTCACCAGCGGATCAACTAATGGCTTAAGCAAACGCTCGGCTTCTTTATCATCAAGCAGTTGTTTGCCAAATTGATACTGCGCCATGGCGGATTTGCTCAGCGATTGCTCCCACTCCACCGGAATTTTTTTGGCGATCAGGCCAGTAAAAAAATCCATGCGCAGCACAATCAATAAGGGCACGGCGACTATCAGGGTCGCCACTGTGGCCAATAGCCCCCATCCCAACCAATGTTTGTTGCGCGCGCCGGTTAGTAATTTGGAAACGCCAGGCAACCGATGCAGATGCGCGTCTTTCAGTACGCTGCGATCACTAGTGTAAAAACTCCAGCCATTTAGCAGCGGATGTTCAAAATAAACCAGGCGATTACTGGCTCCGCCAAGGCTGACTTGCAAACCATCCAACGGCAAACGCAAGCGCTGCTCCTGGATACTGAATTCAATGCCCGCCGAGTTGATGGTCATACTGCCCGATGCTTTACCCTTGGGCAGCC
This sequence comes from Gammaproteobacteria bacterium, assembly GCA_021151625.1. Lineage (GTDB taxonomy): Bacteria > Pseudomonadota > Gammaproteobacteria > Pseudomonadales > Cellvibrionaceae > Cellvibrio. The sequence continues at coordinate 20,413 of JAGKWY010000013.1, forward strand.
GGGTGTGAAACCCCATACAGTCATAATGGGTGTGAGTGAAATCTTGCACCTTTGTTATCCCTTTCCTTTATTTGATTTATGCGCCAAAACAGTTGCTTATGCTCGGTTATTTTACCGGGCAATGTAAATCCCTAACGAATGACAAGGCTTATTTATATCACCATCGCCACAGAACAAAACTTGTTCAATATGCACATATCACTTATGATAAGTGCATAGTGAACATTTAGCCGTTTATGAGGGGAAACCATGTCAGCCCTTGCGCACAACAATCCCAACCCGGCCGCCGTGCTCGCCAAGGCAGTATTGAATGCCGCCGATCAACTCGGGTTAAAGCAAGCCGAGCTTGCCGCTGTGTTGGGCATTCACCGCACAGCTATTAGCCGGCTCAAGCAAAACCCCGCACTCGACCCCAAATCCAAACAGGGCGAATTGGCGTTATTGCTGATCCGTATCGCCCGCGCGCTCTTTGCACTGACTGGCGGCGATAAAGACTGGATCAAACACTTTATGCACAGCCAAAACCAGGTAACGGGCGGCATCCCGGCCAAGCAAATGGAAACTATCCAGGGCCTGATGCAAGTACTGAATTTTGTGGATGCCCTGCGCGGTAAAATTTAATCACTATGCTGATTTGGGACGCCTGCGAAGGAGCGACACAACTACAAACAATTTCCGGCACTGCCTGGCGACTGGTGGAAAGCCAGGAGCAAATCGCCACCCTGGGTTATGTGGATACCCTGGAAGAACAGGCGCTTTTGGAAGAATTGCTGGATTCGGTAAAACCGCCCTATCCCGCTAATAGCGATGGTTACCACTACCTGCTCAAAACCCCTTTTCGCTACCCACCCTTACGCTGGGGCTCGCGCTTCGGGCGCATCCATGAGCCGGGCATTTTTTACGCCGGCGGCAGCACCAAAACCACGCTCGCAGAATCAGCCTTTTACCGGTTTGTATTTTGGTATTCGATGGATGCTTCGCCCATCAAAAACACCATCACTTCTGCCCACACTTTGTTTTGCGTGAACTATGCAAGCCAGCTGGGCGTGCGCTTGCAAGCTCCACCCTTTGACCAATTCCACCCACAGCTCACCCACCCGCAGGATTATTCCGCCACCCAACAATTGGGCAGTGCCATGCGGGCAGCCAAGGTAGAAGTCTTCGAATACCAATCCGCGCGCGACCCACAGCAGGGTTACTGCGTGGGCTTATTTGTCCCCGCCGCACTTGCGCAAAAGAAGCCGTCCGATATGACCCAATGGCTATGCGAGCTGGGCGCCAACGAAGTCGCCTTCAAGCAAGTGGGGCAAAAAGAGATTATTCGCTTCCCGCTCGACCACTTTTTAGTTGATGGTCACTTGCCTATGCCGGCGGCCTGATTCCCCAAGCCAGATTTAACGCCTGACCAAAACCGCTAAAACCCGTATCATAGAAGCAATTGTATTTACTAGACGACTGGTCTACTATGACTGACAACACCAAAGACAAGCTAATCGATACCGCTGTAGCCTTGTTTGCCCTCAAGGGATTTAACAACACCGGGATTGCCGAGATTCTCACCCAGGTCGGTGTGCCTAAGGGCTCTTTCTATCATTACTTCAAAAGTAAGGAAGATCTGGGGCTGGCGGTAATCGACCATTACGGCGATATGCTCTGCAAGGGTTTGGCAACCAGTTTGCAAACTGGCCAGGGTGCACCCCTTGTGCGCTTGCGCCAGTATTTTGATGAGGTACTGGCTTACTTTGGCGAACACTTTGGCCGTTGTAACTGCCTGTTGGGTAATCTCGGTCAGGAGCTGGCGCTGCAGTCAGATAGCATGCGCATGGCAATTGGCCGGCACTATCTGCGAGTTGAAGTGCTGATTGCTGATTGCCTGGCGGAAGCAAAAGCCAATGGTGAACTGGCCAGCAGTGCCGATGAAACCCTGTTGGCGCGCCAGTTATTCGCCGCCTGGGAAGGCTGCTTGATCCGCGCCAAGCTGGCGCAAAGTACCCAACCGCTGCAGGAATTATTAGAGCTGTATTTTGGTCAGGTATTAAAACCCTGACCGGGTTTTAATACCTGATGAAGTCGGAGCCACAAGGCTCTTTTTTAGCTTTACCAACTAGACGACCGGTCTACTAAAAACAAAGGAGTAATAAGTCGATGACAATTGAATGGCAAAACAAGGTGGCGTTAGTCACCGGAGCTAACCGGGGTATTGGTCTGGCCCTGGTAGTAGCCTTAATCGCACGCGGTGCAAAACGGGTCTACGTTACTGGACGAGATGCACAGGCCATAGAGACAACGGTCAAGACTTTATTGCCAGGCTCGACTGAATTGATTCCTATCACGCTGAATGTGACCTCGGCTGCGGACATAACCAGAGTACAGGCCCAAATCGGTGAATTGGATTTGTTGATCAACAATGCGGGTATAGCCCTGGCGAGCGGATTTATTCAGGACACCAGCGATAGCATCGCCCAACAGGAAATGGCTACCCACTATTTTGGCCCGCTCAAACTAACCCACGCACTCTTGCCATCTCTGCGTCGCTCGCCCGCGGCGGCCATCATCAATATCAGCTCTATTGCCGGTATTGCCAATATGCCGGTACTTGGCCCCTATTCCGCTGCAAAGGCCGCGCTTCACTCCTTAACCCAAGGATTGCGCGCCGAGTTGCAGCGCGAGGGAATATTTGTGCAAGGTGTTTATCCGGGACCAGTGGCAACACGCTTATCGGAAGGTTATGACGCACCCAAACCACAACCGGCGGAAGTGGCTGCGATTATTTTGGGGAGCCTGGAACAGAAAATCGAAGATGTATTTCCCGATGCCCTGTCCCAACACTGGTATCAAACATTTAAAAGTGAACCCAAACAACTGGAGCGCGAGTACGCGGCCTGGCTTGGTTAATAGTCCTTCACGCTCAACAGGGACGTTGAGTTTCTAGCAATTAAAAAACAGTTAACTTACTAAGGCACATTCACCCGCAAATTATTGCCCGTTTTAATCACATCCAGTTTGCGATTTTTTCCTGACACCTGTACCGAATAGAAAACCGGCGCACCCAGTGCGTCGCCGGTAATACTCAATTCGTAATTGCCATTGGCAAGTGGAATGGTATATGCACCGGTGTTGTAAACTGCGTAGGATTTATTATTGGTAGTAATAGTAATTCCACTCAGGCCCTCACCGACATCGTAAAATTCGTTGTTGTTTTTATCCTCATAAATCACGCCGGTTAAAAAATAGCTGGAACCGGATTTGGCAAAATTCTGGGTGAGCATGGAGGATAAATAATTGCGCCCGTCATTCATAAAATAGCCTTGCTGTTGACCCACACCCAGTTCGCGATAATTCTCGTTGAGAATATTCACGCGATGGCCCGGCGATTTAAATAATCCTTCATGTTGCGAAACTGCATAGCTGGTTAAATTAATACTGCTCCCGGTAGTGCCGCCCCAGGCAATATTTTCACCACTCATCCAACTGCCGGTAAATTGATAACCCACCGCCTGCATACGTTCATGCGGTGTAGAATTGTTTACGCCTGTGTGCGAAAACACATCGGCCTCGAGCATCCACAGCGAATGCAAACGTGCTGATTCAATTAACAATAAATTATGGGTGAGCGGTTGCTTGGGAGTGTCAGCAATTTGGGTTCCGGTAATGCCATCATTTAAACCAATACCCAAACGCGCGGCTTCAGCACCGGGGTTGGCGCGCGCGCGATTAACCAATTCAACCACTAATACTTCTTGCGCAGTCGGCTGTTTGGCAAGGTCAATTGAACCGGGGGTTGCACTGACCTCACTACTCGCCACACTTTCGCGCTCCGCTTGAATCGCAGTCACCACAAAATAATAGGTTTCGCCATTGCGCAGATTGCTAATTACACGCGGTGAGGTGGCATTATCTACACGGGTACCATCATCAAAGCTGGCAATATTGTTAATTAAAATATTCGCTTCGGAGGCGTAGTAAATTCGATAGCCAGTTGCTCCACTTACAGGATTCCAGGTAATGGTTGCAGAAGCATTGCCGGCAACTGCCGCGACATTCTGTGGCGTCGCTAATGTTGCACTGGACGAATTAGCAAATGAACTAAACGAACCGGTGGAAGAACTTGTTGCTGCAAGGCTGGACGCTGGTGTACTGGTGGTCGGTGATGGATTTGAATTGTCGCCACCGGAACCTCCACCGCCGCAGGCGATTAATGTCGATAAAATTAAAACAACTAATAACTGTTGCGGAAAGAGAATTCTGTTCATAGCCCTAGCACCCAATCTTGCCAATAATAAAAATACTAACAAGATTGGGGCGTTTGATCCGAGACTCTAACCACAAGTCGAGGGTCGAGTATTACTCACAAGAAGGCCCGGATACTTGAGGTGTTGGGCGAGTAGTTGCACCATCCCACACCATAAAGCCAACCTGTGCAAAAGTACCCGGCTGTAATGTTGCATTCCAGGCTACTGGCGTTACCTGATAGGGGTTTGTCCCGACTACCGTACCATTCCAATGGCTAGTGACCTTGGTGCCCTCAGCGAATTTTATTACGCCAGCCCAACCGGATATTGGATTGGTACTTTGGTTATATACACGGAACCATCCGGTAAAACCACCGCTCCAGGAATTGGTAATTTGAAATTCGCAGCGTGTAGGTTTTTGTGTAACAACAAAGATTTTGCTCAGCGTGCTGGTAGTTGTTCCATCAGATACTGTTAATTTCACAACGTAAGAACCAGCGGCAGAATAGTTGTGAATTGCATTCACACCAGTTGCACTGCTGCCATCACCAAAATCCCAAACATAGGTTAATGGATTGTTGTCAGGATCAGTCGAACAACTGGCATTTACATTGAGTGTATTGCCCGCAGCAATATCAAAACAGGCAACCGGTGGACGGTTGTTAACGGTTGAATTGCTTGCTCTCCAGGGCAGGGATTTTTGCACAGCGTTAACACCATCACTTACTGACAGGGTTAAGTTGTATTCACCACCAGTTAGATATTTATAAATAAATATTCCATCGGTAGAAGTTGTGGTTTTTCCATCGCCCCAATTCATAGTAAATGATAGAGGTTGGCCTTCCGGATCCAGGCTGGCACTGGCATCGCAACGAGTGATATAGGTGTAATAGGCAATTCCATTTTCAAAGTCATCGCCAATAGCAACTAATTCTGTACAAGTTAATTCTGCCACTGGCGGTAAATTTACCGGCGTACTATCGGCAATAACTACTTGCTGTGTTTTGCTGGCACTGGTCATTTGCCCGGTTGCATTCAGGGTCACAGTATAAGTTCCCGGTGCTGCATAGGTGTGGCTCGCAAACATACCTTTGCCTGTAGTTCCATCACCAAAATCCCAGGAAAAACTATCCGCATTAGTAGATTTGCTCGCATCCAGCGTTAACTTGTTGTTATTAACCTGATGCGTAAAAGACAATTGCGGTAACGCGTCTGCATTGATGCAAGTACTACCACTGGTTCTGTATTGCACAGTATTTCCCAATTGGCCATCAAATACGGTTAGGGTAACAAAACCATTGGTAACCTGCGCACTAGTGCGATTCTGTGTAGTCATTGGCAATAAACCCTGGCCAAAATCCCACGCAAAAACTAATGGACTACCATCGCGATCAGCAGATGCCTTTGCATCAACGGTTACCGTAAAGCCGGAAATGGAATAGGAAAAAATTGCCGCAGGCGCACGATTGCTTCCTTCTGCCGTAACAGTTACCAGATTGGTATTGGTTTTTGTCAGCTTTCCGTCACTAATAGTTTGTGTGATGGTGTAAGAGCCTGGTGATTTGTAGCTGTGCCAAACATCGTTTGAATTGATGATGGTGCCATCACCAAAATCAAAACGATAAATTAGACTATCACCTTCAGCATCAAGCGCATCTATAGTTTGTACATGCACAGTGTCGTTAATCGTTTGCGCGGTAAAATTTCCTTGCGGCGCGGTGTTTATGTTTGGTGGTAACAGGTTTCCACTGCAACTCGGATAACCACCAGATCCTTCCGGTTTATTAAATGTAGCTCCAATTTTTACCGATTGATTGGGCGCCAGAGTTCCATTCCAATTCAAATTGCCAAGTAATAGCAATGTGCTTGAAATTTCAGTTTTGGTCGCATTCCATAGTGAAGCTACTGTATGAGATTGAGGAACAGCCAAGCGCACCTCCCAACTACTTATAGGTACACTGCCTTTATTGGTAACAGTAATTTCAATTTGATAACCAGTGCTCCATTCATTAATGGTTGCCACACTGCATGTGATTGGTGCGATTGCAGTATTGCTACTGGCTGCACTGGATGTGGATGCACCGGCGCAAGCCTGACGCGAACTGGTGCTAGCACCTGAGGTCAATGCCAATGAAGGAACAGCAAGTAACAATGCTAATGCACACCCAAGGGTTTTTATTAACCGGGATTTCATACGTACTCCTTACCGAATAGTATTTGTGAAAGGATGATCCTTCGCCCTTCCCGGGGAATAGCTATCGAAACTGCAGGCTGTGAAACAAGAAGACCGCCAATACGAAATCACTTCTAACCGCGAGAAGGAATTCAGAACCTATAGCTTTTATAGATAGAACGTTTGTAAATTATTGCTTTCGTTAACTCGTGGCTGGTTGATGCAGGAACTTATTATTAGAAATGTATGGCCGATTCTAGAGAGCAAAAAAAAACCTTTCAATTCACGCTAAGGCAGTTGTGCAGCTTTCAATGCCAATAGTTAGTGGTTGTAAGTTACATCACAAAAAAATAGATTTTTATTTTTACCTAATAAAAAAGCGATATTTCTATCGCTTTTTTTCCCGTGAAAATTTCATCTTAATGACTGCCAATCACCAGGCTTTATAGGGCAGGAATTTTCCATTCAAATTTATAATTACTCTATCGCCCTTGGGGTTTTCTTCTTTGCCAATTTCCATAGAAAAATCAATCGCACTCATAATGCCATCGCCAAATTTCTCGTGGATTATTTCTTTAATGGTCGGGCCGTAGACGCCGATCATTTCGTACAGGCGGTAAATCAGCGGGTCCTGTGGAATGCTGTGCTCCCAACTTTTACTGGGACATTGCATTAACGCCAGTTTCGCTGCTTCTGGTAAATCAAATAATTTACACAATGCTTCGGCTTTATCTGCCGGGGCGCTGTTCATACCCAAACACACCGACGTAGTCCACACCGGCGACATGCCAATACTGGCAGCAATGCCTTCCCAGGTTAAATTCATTTTTTGTTTGGCCAGTACAATCGCTTCCACAACGTCTTGTTTTTTCATCGCTACTTTTTCCATTAAAAATTACCTCTTGGTGATTAGCAAAAACAGGTGATTGCCAGTTTGCTGTGCATAACAAATTCAGGGTGGTCATGATTGAGGCAGACTCATCTGCCCACTCACATCACAATAACTATTGCGATTGCCATGCCAGTTGGTAGTTATGGAATTAAGTTGCTGATTCAATAAGGTTTTTTATTTTTTATTACCGCATCGATCACAACGATTTTTCGTGATTCACGAAACTTCGTGGCAGCTTGGCACGATTTTTCGTTGTGGTTACTCAATCCCTATTGATTGAGACTTGTACCTTGAACGAACTACATGCACATATCTGCCAGGCAAACCATGAACATCTGGCGATTCCTGCTATCCCCCCTATTTTTCAAACCTTTGCCCAGCAAAACCAACTTCTGTTGAACGCAGCAGGCGAAGGTATTTACGGCGTGGATGCCGAAGGGCGTGCAACTTTTGTAAATCCGGCGGCTGAACGAATGTTGGGTTGGAAGGCCGATGATTTGCTCGGAAAAAATATCCATGTGGCTATTCACCATAGCCACACGGATGGTTCAGGTTATTGCGTACAGGATTGTCCAATTTTTGCGGCTTTTCGCGATGGCACAGTGCGGCGTGTGGACGATGAAGTTTTCTGGTGTCGCGATGGCCACGCGGTGCCGGTCGAATACACCAGTACACCTGTGTATGACGATGGAAAACTGGTGGGTGCAGTAGTTATTTTTCGCGATGTATCAGAACGAAAAAATGCAGAAGCCAAATTGCATTCCACCATGGAAGAATTGCGCGCTGCACTAGAAGAAGTAAAGCAGCTTAAACACAAACTCGAATTGGAAAATGCGTATTTGCAGCAGGAGATCAGCGCGGGTTTTAATTCACATCATATAGTCGGACGCAGCCTGGCAGTACAGCAGATTAATTACCAAATCCAGTTGGTTGCACCCACACAGGCAACTGTACTGATTACCGGTGAATCGGGAACCGGCAAGGAATTAATTGCACGTGCCATTCACCGCGCCAGCGATAGAAACCAACGCCCGTTAATTCGCGTTAACTGCGCATCGATTCCATCGGAATTATTTGAAAGCGAATTTTTTGGCCATGTACGCGGCGCTTTTTCCGGCGCAGTGAGTGCACGCCTGGGTCGTTTTGAAATAGCGGATGGAGGCACCTTATTTTTAGATGAAATTGGTGAGTTGCCATTAGCATTGCAAGGAAAATTGTTGCGTGTATTGCAAGACGGTGAGTTTGAACGCGTGGGTGAATCCACTACCCGCAAAGTGGACGTGCGGGTGATTACCGCCACCAATCGCGATTTAAAACAATTGGTCGCACAAGGTTTATTCCGCGAGGATTTGTATTTCCGTTTAAATGTATTCCCGATTCGCTCGGCACCTTTGCGCGAGCGATTAGAAGATATTCCTTTATTGGTGACACATTTTTTGCAAGCCACTTGCCAGCGTTTCCATAAACCGGAATTGAAGATTTCGCTTGCGCAAATCCAGCGTTTGCAGGAATACGATTGGCCGGGAAATATTCGTGAATTGGAAAATCGTATCGAACGGCAGGTGATTTTAAGTCAGGGGGACAAACTTAACCTGACTGAATTCCCGACGGCCGCTAAATCAATGGTAGATGTTCCGATTATCGATGAAAATTACTTCACCGAAACCAGTGTCAAACAATTGCAGATTCGTACCACCCTGGAGGCGCTGCGCAAATGCGATGGCAAAATCTATGGTGCAAATGGCGCTGCCTGTTTGCTCGGTATTAAACCCACCACCCTGGCCTCGCGCTTAAAAAAATGGAGTCTTAACAAAACCATGTTTATAACCCCAACGTGATTACGACTTTCACCCTGCTACTTTTACATACGTATTCATCCATTGCATACGTATGTAATTCATTGTCTTGTCACCGCGCGACCTTCTAGGCTTAAGCTGATTTATCGAACATTGCTTCTAATCCAGGTTCTTAGCCTATGTTCTAAATCCATAAAAACATAATTACCGATATATCCGCTTGCAGTTTAAGCCTTGCTTTTTTTCGTATTTCAACCGGGGAATTTACTGCGCGATTTTTCGCTGCAGTTGCTGTGTATTTATAAAAATAATTTGCAACCCTTACGCGAGGATATTATGAACACATCCATCAAGCTGATCGCAGCAGGTTCACTGCTGTTCGGCAACATTTGCCATGCCGATTGGTATTTCCGTGGTACTCCTAATAATTGGACTAGTACCGCACTCACTGCAACGAGTGCAACGGAATTAACAACCTGCCAAACCTTTGGTGCAGCGAGCACCAATCCACGTTTTAAAATTGATCGCACCGGTAACTGGAGCGAAAGTTATCCGGCTAGTGATTACACAGTCGCCGCTAATCAAGCTTATAAAATTACCTTTAATTCCTCGACTAAAGCTATTGCCATCCAATCGGTTAGCAGTTGCGATTCAATTGGTTTTACAAAGAATTTTTCTGCACTAAATTTCCGCGGCACCGCCAATAGCTGGGGCGCAACCGCCATGGCCTTAGTAGCCAATAATCTCTGGTCAGTGGATGTGGTATTCGATGGCCAGGTAAACCAGCGCTTTAAATTTGATACCAGTAATAATTGGGCGGTGAATTACGGCGATAGCAATAGCGATGGGATTTTGAATCAAAGTGGCAGCGATATTTTTTCATCCGTTGTGGGAAATTATCGTGTGCAAGTCAATGACTCTACCTTGGCTTATACGCTCACGCCACTCGGCGTTATTTCCAGTTCCAGCAGCAGCCTTGTTGCGACTAGTAGTTCTGCTTTATCTGTATCAAGTTCATCAACTACTGTTTCATCATCCAGCGTTGCATCTTCAACAGTGAGCGATAACTGGTATTTCCGCGGCACGCCGAATAATTGGGCATCAACCTTAATGACTTTGCAAAATGGATTGCATTGCACGCAACAACAATTCGGCGCGGCCAGTACCAACCCGCGTTTTAAAATTGATCACTTTGCCAATTGGACCGAAAGTTATCCGCAAGCGGATTATGTAGTTTCCGCCAATACACTTTATGCGATTTGTTTTAATGCCAGCACTAAAGCGATTACGCTTACCAATTTAAATTCGAGTGCGGCGAGTACCAGTTCAGTTGCAACAACATCTGCAAACTCATCCAGTACGGCAAGTTCTACTCCTATTGTTAGTAACGGCGATTTCCGCAAAGAGACGATTTACTTCTTACTCACTGCACGTTTTTACGATGGTGATCCGTCAAATAATTATTACAACCGTGATCGCTACAAAGCCGGTGATCCCCATTGGCGCGGCGATTTTAAAGGGCTGATTCAAAAACTGGATTACATTAAAGATTTAGGCTTTACCGCCATTTGGGTAACGCCACCGGTGGAAAATCGCTCGGGCCTCGATTACCACGGCTACCATGCTTACGATTTTTATAAAGTGGACCCGCGCCTGGAATCACCCGGTGCCGGCTATAAAGAATTTATTGATGCCGCACATGCCAAGGGTTTAAAAGTGATTCAGGACGTAGTGATCAATCATTCCAGCCAATACGGTTTGCGCAACGCCGTCTGGATCGATCACTTGCCTATTAAATATTACGTTCCTGCGGGCGGAGTTCAGGGCAATGTGGTGAATGGCCCTTACCTGGGCAATCTCGGTGATTACAAAAGCGAGTTCCGCGATGATAACGACAACCCCCTAGCTCCCATATGGTTCCGCGAACGCCATAGTTCCGATGCGGCCGGAGTAACCCCGCTGGTTGATCCAAAAACCGGAACCAGTGTTCCCAAAGCCGGTTATGACCCGAACCGTTTCTTTGGCATAGATGCAGCAGGACTAGACCCCAACTGGTATCACCTGGATGGTTTTATGTCGGGCGGCGATTGGGAGAGTCCGCTCGCCCTTCAACGCAAACATATGGCCGGCGATACTATTGATTTGGCAACCGAACGCCAGAACGTGAAGGATTACCTTAACGGTGCCATGCGTATGTATCTCGATATGGGTGTAGATGCTATTCGCCTCGACACAGTGAAACACGTGGAACGCAATGAGCTGCTCAGTTATGTAAACAACTGGAAGGCGCACAAACCCGGTCTGTTTGTGTTCGGCGAAAACCTGGTGAAAGGTACCGGGTTCGGCTCGGAAATCGCCAACGATAATGCGTCTGCCGTCATTCGTCCCTGGTGGTATACGCGCACTACCAACAACCCGGCTGATCCGCGTGCCGGAGGTGACTCGGGTTTCTCGGTGCTGGATTTCTCGGTCTTCTCTACCTTCCGCGATAACATTACGCGCGGCAACTTCAGCGGTATAGGCGGGGTTATGGCGATGGATTGGGTTTACGGTGATGCCACCCAGCTGGTCACTTTTTTCCAAAACCATGATGTGGGCCCGGATAACGATTTTAAGTATCGCTACGGCGGCGAGATGGGCAATGCCGCTATGGTCTACAACCTGCTCTGGACCAATCGTGGTATTCCCACCCTCTACTACGGCGAGGAGATTATGTTTCAGGGCGGTTTGCCGCAAGATATCGCTGGCAACAGCGATACTATCGACCAGACTGGCCGCGCCTACTTCGGACCGCATCTGGATAACCTGGCATCTACTCAAAGCCATCCGCTTTACCAACATATCAAACGCCTGAACCAGATCCGCACAGCTATCCCTGCCCTGCAAAAAGCACCCAGTACCCAGGTAAGTGAATGGGGTGCAGGGATGAGTTTTGTGCGCGATCTCTCCACCGAGGGCAGCTATGCGGTAGTGGGGTTAGCTTCAGGTAGCGGCCAATCAATTACAGTGAACGGGGTAAAAAACGGCACTTATAAAGACGCAGTAACCGGCAATAGCATTACTGTGACCAATGGCAGTATCAGTTTTAGTGTGGCGGGTTATTCGGCGGGAATTTATGTTCTGAACGGCTCTGGCAAGATAGGTACCAGTGGTACCTGGTTGCGCTGATCAGCTCTCCGCAAAAAAAGACAGGCAATAAAAAAGGGGCTAGATTGCCCCTTTTTTGATTAGTCACGCATTGTTTATTTATGCGTTTTGGATGAACGACGATCATTTTTGCGACGCTCCACCGGAACATCTTGTGGAATACCCTGGTGACGTTCACGGCGATCCGATTTCTGACGTTCTTCCAACGCATCTTCGATTTGGGTCAACAGCACTTTATTTACTTTTTTCTCACTCATCGCTAAGTCCATCTCTTACTGGTTGATCACGGCTACAAACACTAAGGCTGAGTATAGTCCAGCAAAAAGCCGGTATTTGTGAATTTGATGCCATTTTTAATTTCAATTTCTAATAAAAAAATGGCATCTAGACTTTAATCAAAGTATGACTTAAAAACAATTCACCTTCGCCGCTTTAGGTGGCATTAACTGTCAAGTTTACCAAGCGCATCACTATGGGCCTGACAATCATCACAGCCACAAACGCTACTGGCATCGCCAATTTATAGGCGGCTAAAACCTGCTCAACGTAATCAGCATGGAAGCCATTGTTGGCGGCAGTAACCACCAGGCAAATCAGCATTGCCATGATGCCCGACATATAAAAGGCAAATACGACCGGAGTAAAACGTGCGGGTAATTTTCGGCGCGCGGATTTAGTTATCTCATTCATTTGATCGCTCCCAATGGCTGACAAGGTCTAACCACTTTAGGGCTAAACCCGAGCTATCAGTAGACTTCCGGGAACAACTTGAGTATTAAGCTAAACTTACTAATACATCTTATTATTAAACAAAATAATTATGGATAACCTGCGTGGTATTGAGAGCTTCGTTAAAGCAGTTGAGGCCGGCAGTATTGCGGCTGCCGCACGTTTGCTGGGAATTAGCGCGGCGGCAGCCAGCCAGAATATTGCCCGCCTCGAAAGCCAGCTGGGCACGCGTCTGTTAACACGCACCACCCGTAGCCTACGCCTGACCGATAGCGGTGAGCTTTATTACAACCGTGTTCACTCGTTAATTAATGAGCTGGAAAACGCCAAGGACGCGGTTACAGCATTAAGTGGCGAGCCCCAGGGGCGCTTGTGTATCGCCTCCACCGCTGCATTTGGCCGCCATGTATTGGCTGCACTGGCACCGGTATTCAATCGTCGCTACCCGCGTATTGCGCTGGAGATCATTACTACCGACCGCAGCGTAAATCATATCCAGGAAATGGTGGATGTAAGCATACGCATCAAACAGCAGTTGGAAGAAGGCTTAGTGGCAAGACGCATAGCGGCCATCCCTCTTATCTTTTGCGCAGCACCGGCTTATCTGGAGCGTATGGGTAAACCGCAAACGCCGGAAGACCTTATCAATCACGATTGCCTGATGTTCCGTGTCCCTGCCAACGGACGTATTCTGCCTTGGGGCTTTGTACGCGAAAGCGTTCGTTTTGACGCTCCAGTGCGCACTGCGATGGTTAGTGATGATATAGATGTATTGGCGCGTCTGGCGGCCAGCGGCGGAGGTATTGCCCGCTTGGCGGCCTTTGTAGCCAGGTCCTATGTGGAACGTGGTGAGCTGGAAGAAATTTTTGTCCCTGCTCCAGATGATTCAAGTAATCAGATATACGCTGTTGCCGAACCGCTTGATGTATACATTTCCCTGCGCGATCGCCACGAGTTGACGCCAAAAGTACGCGCATTTATCGATTTTCTAGTAGAAGCTATACCCATTGAATGGCGTGTTAAAGGTGTAGAGCCTGAAAAGCTGGCATAAAAAATCCGGGCATTGTTAGTGCCCGGATTTTTATAACCAATTGATTTTATTATAATATTTTATACATCAAGGTTAGCCACTGCAAGCGCATTGGTCTCAATAAAGTCGCGGCGAGGTTCCACAGCATCGCCCATCAAACAGGTGAAAATTTGATCAGCGGCAATAGCATCCTGAATGGTCACACGCAACATACGGCGCGTTTCCGGGTTCATGGTGGTATCCCATAACTGCTCGGGGTTCATTTCACCCAGACCTTTATAGCGCTGGATGTTGTAGCCCTTGCGCGATTCTTTCATCAACCATTCCAGGCCTTCAGTAAAGCTGGCCACCGGCTGCTTGCGCTCACCGCGCTGGATATAGGCACCTTCTTCAATCAGGCTCTCCAGCTTCTCACCCAGGGATACGATGGATGCGTATTCACCCGAGGCGAAGAAATCGTGGTTGAACGGGAAGTGGTTACTGATGCCATGGGCAATAATTTCTACTCGCGGCAGGAACAGGTGACGCTCGGCATCTTCACGTACATCAATAATATATTTTTGACTACCAGCGCGGGCATCCAGGCTAAAGCGTGCCAGCATCTGGTCGCACCACTGCTGCATATGACCCTGATCAGCCAAATGTTCAGCGCGAATTGCCGGCAAATAAATCATTTGTTCCAGAACTTCAGCAGGGTACAGACGTGACAAGCGTTCAATGGTAGCCATTACCTTGCGATATTCCTGTACCAGCTTTTCCAGGGCTTCGCCAGCAATCGCCGGGGCACTGGGGTTCACAAACAGGCTGGCATCTTCCAATGCGGCCTGAGTGAGGAACTCAGTCATGGCTGACTCGTCTTTCAGATACTGTTCCTGCTTGCCTTTGGCAATTTTGTACAGCGGTGGCTGGGCAATATAGATATGACCACGTTCTATCAGCTCGCGCATTTGACGGAAGAAGAAGGTCAATAACAGGGTGCGGATGTGTGAACCGTCCACATCGGCGTCGGTCATGATAATGATGCTGTGGTAACGCAGTTTTTCCGGGTTGTAATCTTCTTTACCAATACCGCATCCCAAAGCTGTAATCAGAGTTCCCACTTCAGCAGATGAAAGCATCTTGTCGAAACGCGCTTTCTCTACGTTGAGAATCTTACCTTTCAACGGCAGGATCGCCTGGGTCTTGCGCGCACGGCCTTGCTTGGCTGAACCACCCGCAGAATCACCCTCCACCAGGTAGAGTTCAGATAAAGCCGGGTCTTTTTCCTGGCAGTCTGCCAGCTTACCGGGTAAGCCGGCGATATCCAGTGCGCCTTTACGGCGAGTCATTTCGCGTGCTTTACGCGCAGCTTCACGGGCGCGGGCGGCATCGATCATCTTGCCGACGATGGATTTGGCTTCTTGCGGGTTTTCCAACAGATAATTACCAAAATGCTCATTCATCTCCTGCTCTACGGCAGTTTTTACTTCAGAAGATACAAGCTTGTCTTTAGTCTGGCTGGAGAATTTTGGATCAGGCACTTTTACTGAAATAATTGCAGTCAGGCCTTCACGGGCATCGTCACCAGTTGTGGCGACTTTAGCGTTCTTGGCAATACCTTCCTTCTCAATGTAAGTATTCAACCCGCGAGTCAATGCTGCACGGAAGCCAGCCAGGTGGGTACCACCATCGCGCTGTGGAATATTGTTGGTATAGCAGAACAGGTTTTCCTGGAAAGAGTCATTCCACTGCAGCGCTACTTCAACACCTATACCGTCATCGCGCTTGAGAGAAACAAAATGCACCATCTTATTGATAGGGTTTTTGTTGGTATTCAAATGCTCTACAAACGCACGTAACCCGCCTTCGTACTGGTAAACCTCCTCTTTTCCGGTACGTTCATCTTTCAGAACAATACGAACACCCGAGTTGAGGAATGACAGTTCGCGCAAGCGTTTAGCCAGTAATTCGAAATGGAATTCAATATTGGTGAAGGTTTCAGCCGATGGTTTGAAGTGAACTTCGGTACCAGTAGTAGCGGAATCACCTACCACAGCCAGGGGTGCATCGGGCACACCGTGACGATAGATCTGCTCATGAATCTTACCTGCGCGACGAATGGTCAACTTCAGGTATTCAGAAAGCGCGTTTACTACTGACACACCCACACCGTGCAAACCTCCGGAAACCTTGTAGGTGTTGTCATCAAACTTACCGCCTGCGTGGAGTACGGTCATGATAACTTCCGCAGCAGACACTCCCTCCTCGTGCATATCGGTAGGAATTCCGCGGCCATTGTCAGATACGGAGATAGTTTCGTCCGGATGGATGGTTACACGAACCTCAGTACAGTAACCCGCAAGGGCTTCGTCGATAGAGTTATCTACCACCTCAAACACCATATGGTGCAGGCCTGAGCCGTCGTCGGTGTCGCCAATGTACATCCCTGGGCGCTTACGCACCGCATCCAGGCCCTTAAGGACCTTAATACTGGACGAGTCGTAAGTATTCTCTTCTGACATAGCAATTCTCCGCTTTATTGTTTGTAGCCATTAGCTAAACAGCCAAGGACTAGAATTCTTCGTTCAATCGAAAGCAAATCTGCTTTCTAATAGAGGGCTTCAACTACCCTACCATGTTCCACGTGAAACAATTTTGGTGTTATTTCCGGTTTATCCAACCAACTGGACAACAGCACATCCCGTTCAACACCAGTAATAAATACTTGAGTTTCCATAGTTGCCAGCCATTTAACTAACAATGCACGATGCCTTTCATCCAGTTCGGCCGGCAGATCATCTACCAGATAAACTGACTTTCGACCGGTAATACGAGTAAACACATAGCCCTGGGCGATCTTCAATGCACAAACCAACAGCTTTTGCTGGCCGCGCGACAGTATTTCAGCAGCATCTTTTCCATTAATAGTGATGCGTAAATCCGCTCTGTGACTACCGTATTGTGTATAACCAATACGTTGATCTCTCTCCAAACTAGCCGCTAAAACTTCGTCATAATTCTTATCCTTGTCCCAGCCACGGTAGTAACTCAGTTTGATACCATCCAGCTTGATAAACTCTTTACAGAGCTCATCGAATAACTCTTGAAACTGATGAAATGAATTCTGACGAAATTCATGGATCTGTTCAGTCAGCTGAACCAGCTCTCTATCCCAAGGAGCCAGCTCAAAAGGAGTTATTCTATCATGGCGCAGAAGGCTATTGCGGTGTTTCAGACAACGCTGGATTGCCTTCCATGCCGGGAAAAATGCATGTTCCACGTGAAACACTAACCAATCGATAAACTGCCGTCTAACTTTAGGGCTTCCTTCCAATAACAAAAAAGTCTCTGAGTTGATCACTTGCACTGGAAGATAAGCCGCTAAATCAGCAGCTGACGGAACCATTACACCATTAGCCTTAAAGTTGGCTTCCCCTTCCAGGTTCCGATTAATTCCAATCGGAACCTCAGAAGCATCATCTGCTCGCACTTTGCCAAATACGGTAAATGAATCCTGGCTATGACGAATAAGGGGCTTGTGTTTGTGGCTGCGAAAAGACCGCCCCAGTGCCAGCAAATTAACGGCTTCTAGTAAACTAGTTTTACCCGAACCATTTTCACCAAAAATAAGATTCACCTGTGCTGAAGGAGTGATATCCACTCCCTCAATGTTGCGCAGATTTTGAATAAATAATCGATTAAGGGTCATAGACCTGGATGAAACCAATGCGACCATTAGAGGCGCATTGGCATAACTACATAGAGGGAATCACTGTTTTCAGGTTCTTCCAACAAGGCACTGGAGTTAGCGTCAGACAATGTAATCTTGATATTTTCGTTGCTTATCACATTGGCTACATCCTGTAAGTAACTTACGTTAAACCCTACTTCCAGGGATTCGCCTGCGTAATCCACAGTAACCTGCTCTTCCGCTTCTTCCTGTTCAGGGTTGTTAGCCACAATAGTGAGTGTGCCATCTGATAAGAGCAAACGAACTCCGCGATACTTTTCATTCGACAAAATCGCTGTGCGGGCAAAAGCTTGTTTTAACTCAAGACGTGAACCTATAACTATCTTATTGCCACCACGTGGCAGTACACGCTCATACTCTGGGAACTTGCCGTCCACCAATTTGGAGGTAAAGGTATAGTCAACTGAAGTAACGCGGATATGATTGGAACTCAATACAACCTCTACTTGGGCAGTTGAATCGTCCAGTAAACGCGACAATTCCAACACACCCTTGCGCGGCAAAATGGCCTGGATAACATCACTGGAATTCACTGCCACTGCACGGGTACACATAGCCATGCGATGGCCATCAGTTGCAACTACTCGTAATTGATCCTGACGCACTTCCCACAACATACCATTCAAATAATAGCGAACATCCTGCTGAGCCATAGCAAATGCAGTGCGCTCTATCAGGCGTTTTACTTCTTGTTGAGCACAGCTAAAACGCAAATTCCCGGGGGTATCTTCCACATTAGGGAAATCAGAAGCTGGCAATGTAGACAGAGTGAAACGACTGCGGCCGGACTTGACCAGAATACGGTTTTCTTCCAAAGTAAACTCAATCGTGCTGCTATCTGGCAGGGATCTGCAGATATCTACCAGCTTACGTGCAGGAACTGTGATCTCTCCTGATTGTCCTGGTTGCTCAAGGGTCAGACGACCAACTATCTCTACTTCCAAATCAGTACCGGTCAGTGACAACTGGTCACCCTGGAGTTGAATCAACACATTGGAAAGCACCGGTAATGTCTGGCGACGTTCAACCACACCAGCAACCAATTGTAAGGGCTTGATCAAGGCTTCGCGGGATACGGCAAATTTCATGTGATGGTCTCTTAGGTAATCTTCCGGGACTTATTGGTTGGTATTCTCTGGGTACAATCTTTGAATCACTCTCACCGCACAAAACACAAACAGCGTTTATAAATCAAGTTGTTAGCGAACGCAGCAAATTTTTCATATCTTCGCGGATATCTGCAGTTTCTTCCTGTAATTCTTTAATCTTGCGACAGGCATGCAACACAGTGGTATGGTCACGGCCACCAAAGGCCTCCCCAATTTCCGGTAAGCTGTGATTAGTCAGTTCTTTCGCTAGCGCCATAGCCACCTGACGCGGACGGGCAACTGAACGACTGCGACGCTTTGAAATCATGTCGTTCATTTTGATTTTGTAGTATTCGCAAACTACACGCTGAATATTATCTATACCGACTTGTTTATCCTGCAGTGCGAGCAGGTCTTTCAGGGCTTCACGTACCAGTTCTACATCAATCGGGCGACCGGTGAAATTGGAGCTCGCAATCACTCGCTTCAAAGCACCTTCAAGGTCCCGTACATTGGCGCGGATGCGTTGGGCAATAAAGAAAGCTGCATCATGTGGCAAGTCTATATTTACCTGCTCAGCCTTCTTCATCAGGATTGCTACCCGGGTTTCAAGTTCCGGCGGTTCCACTGCTACAGTCAGCCCCCAACCAAAGCGCGACTTTAAACGCTCTTCCAACCCGTTGATTTCTTTTGGAAACCTGTCACAAGTCAGGATAATCTGACGGCCGCCTTCAAGTAGCGAATTAAACGTATGAAAGAACTCTTCCTGAGAGCGCTCTTTACCGGCAAAGAACTGGATGTCGTCAATCAACAAGGCATCCATGGAACGGTAATAGCGTTTGAAATCATTAATCGCATTGAGTTGCAGCGCTTTCACCATATCCGCCACAAAACGCTCGGAATGGAGGTAAACCACTTTTGCATTGGGATTACGTGCAACCATGGCATTGCCAACTGCTTGCATCAGGTGAGTCTTACCTAGTCCAACTCCACCATATATAAAGAGGGGGTTATAAGCTCCGCCGGGATTCTCCGCTACCTGGCGTGCCGCCGCCAAACCCAGCTGGTTAGATTTACCTTCTACAAAAGTCGCAAAGGTAGATGACAAATTCAAATAATTACTGTGTTTAAGTCCACCTTCAACATCCAATTCGGGAGTAGCACGAGTATTGGTTTCCAACAAGGACTCTTCAGCATTATTGAGCGACTTACCTTCATAATCTGCAGAGCTATCGCCAACCTCACCCAAAATCGAAACGCTCAGTTCCAGTTTAGGTGCGTGCATTGGAATAGCGGGCGCAGGACTGACTGGCGCCGGAGCACTAATAATTTCAGGAGTTTGAGGTCTGGCCTGAAAACCGGGTGTTGGGCGGGATACAACACCGACCGCTACATTAAGGTTTTTATCCTGATGGTAATGAAGGGCCAACTCGCGGATACGATTGAGAAACTTGTCGTTGACCCAATCGCAAATAAACCGATTAGGTGCCAACAACTTTAACTCCAGAGGAGCGGCAGACTCATCAATTTGTAATGGCCGAATCCAGGTATTGAACTGCTGAGAGGGCAATTCATCCTGTAAGCTGGCGGCACATAATTTCCAAATTGATTGCAACAAAACCCAAACTCCCGTAACGCACCCGCGTCTTATTGTTAACAAGGGGGGAGCAAGTCTACTCTCGCGTTGCAAAGTTATCCACAGTAAACAGCAAAAATTAATTTAATGGATTAAAACTTAGCCATTAAAATTCAATGCGTTACGAACCACTTGCGACAGCCAAACCAGTTAGTTTGGAAATGATTTAAACGCCCAACCTGTGGATAAACCTGTGAATATTTTTTGGATTAACTGGGGGAAAGCTGGCAAAAACTGTGATTAATGAGTTTTTAGGATTTTTGTAGATAATTTGCT
>JAGKWY010000115.1 GCA_021151625.1 Gammaproteobacteria bacterium
AGCAACTGCAGTAGCCAGAATTTTTTTCTTGAAGCTTATAGTTTTGTACATGGAGCTCTCCTTTATTATCGTCAGGAATTATTTTCCGGTACACACATGCCTGAAACCTTGCACCATCGCCCGGTGTTCAAACATTTTCGCCCTCGGAATGAAAGCGAATTCTTTTTGACTCTCTAGTTTTATAACGCTCTTTATTGTTGTAAGCGTTTATTTGTGATTTTCACTCTAGATCACTTTTTCAAACGTAAAAGTAAAAATTAAAACTTTTTACTCATAAATTAACCAGGAGCAGAAATAAGAGACGCAGCTCACGCCAGCCCCCTTTGAATAGCGCACAAAACTACTACTATGTGACAGCGCTGTCAATTATTTGAAAAGGGAATAATTTGTAAAGAATGGCATTCAATACCACGCCCAGCCTTATAGTCAAAAAAACAATAAACCTGTTATTTTCCAGGGGCTTAAGGTAGCTGCCAGTTAATTGGTGATTTATTGATCTGCTGGAGGTACTGGTTAACGCGGGAGAAGTGCCCGCAACCAATAAATCCCCTATGGGCGGACAAAGGCGATGGATGAGGCGCCTTGAGAAGGAGGTGCTTGCCAGGATCAATAAACGCTGCCTTTTTCTGTGCATAACTCCCCCACAACAGGAAGACCACTCCGCTGCAATGATCATTAACCAACTGGATAGCCTTATCTGTGAAAGTTTCCCAGCCCCTCCCCTGATGCGAACCCGCCCTTGCCTGCTCTACAGTCAAAGTGGCATTCAATAACAATACCCCCTGGTTAGCCCAACTTTGCAGGCACCCGTGCGGAGGTATAGATATGTCCAGATCCCGCTGCAACTCTTTGAACATGTTTTGGAGCGATGGAGGCGTAGGCACACCAGGTTGCACCGAAAAACATAGACCATGGGCTTGATTGGGACCGTGGTAAGGATCCTGCCCGAGGATGACGACCTTAATCTGATCAAGCGGCGTACTGTTAAGTGCATTGAAGATATTTTTCGATGCAGGATAAATAACCTTGCCCTGCTGCTTTTCCGCCAGTAGAAAAGCTTTCAGCTGCTTCATGTAGGGCTGTTCAAACTCATTAGCAAGATGGTCCAACCAGCTTGGGTGAAGATCTATTTTTTTTGCAACATCAGACATGGTGATTTCCAATTTGTATCCGCCAATAAAAAACCCGGCATAAGCCGGGCTTTTTACAAGACTGAACCCTAAAAGTAAAACTTAGAGTTTATCGGCATGTTCTGCCAGGTATTTAGCTACACCAGCAGGTGATGCATCCATACCTTTGTCACCATCTTTCCAACCAGCTGGACATACTTCACCGTGTTGCTCGTGGAAAATCAACGCGTCAACGGTGCGGATAGTCTCATCAATGTTGCGGCCGATTGGCAGGTCGTTAACGATTTGCGAGCGAACCACGCCTGCTTCGTCGATGATGAAAGTACCACGGAATGCAACGCCATCAGCAGACTCAACGTCGTAAGCTTTAGCAATAGCATGAGTGATGTCAGCAACCAGAGTGTATTTGACCGGGCCGATACCGCCATCATTTACCGGGGTATTACGCCATGCATTGTGAGTAAATTGTGAGTCGATGGACACACCAATCACTTCTACATTGCGCTTTTTAAACTCTTCTACGCGATGATCAAACGCCAACAGCTCAGATGGACATACAAAGGTGAAGTCCAAAGGATAGAAGAACACAACCGCTTTTTTGCCTTTGGTAGCTGCCGCGAAGTTGTAACCGTCTACGATCTCGCCACTTGCCAATACGGCCGCTGCAGTAAAATCGGGTGCTTTTTTACCTACTAATACGCCCATAACAATGCTCCTGATAATGGATAGGTTAATCGGTGGGATAAATATCTGTGTTAGCGACCACAAGCTTATTCAATTTGTATGAACAATTTATGGCCAGTTATTGATTGACAGATATTTATCAATAGTGCGCCGCTATCATACACAGCCGGATAAGAGTGTCATATTGATTTTGTATATAAGTCTCACATGATTACCGCTATGACGAATACCTTGGCGCATTTATCCCCATCCTTCATTTAAGTTATATTAACGAATAAAAGAGCATTTCAAACAGGAATTTATGTCATCCATTATTGACATAAATTATCATTCACATTAAATTTATCTGGTGATGTTTTGTACATCACAACCTTATTCCTACCATTCGCCTCCAGGTTTTTTTGTTATGTACGTTTGTGTATGCAAGGGCATTACTGATCGCCAAATAAAAGCTGCTATTGACAACGGTGCCAGCTCATTAGGGCAGTTACGTAAAGCTCTGGGGGTTGCCAGTCAATGCGGTAAATGCTCAGTAATGACACGCGAGCTACTGGATGAGGCCATGAGCGAAACACCAATGATTAATGGTTTGCCGCAATTCTATGCGGTGGCTTGATAACCCAGATCAAACAAAAATCGAAATCATTGTTATTCTTAGTATTTTTTCCTTCAGCATCAATCACTTAGCAAGCATTTTTGCTTGACACCTCCCCCCTTGCAGGGCCAGACTCTCTTTTTGTTTTATTCCCTGAAATAAGGAGAGCGCCATGAAAGGTGATCCTCAAGTTATCGCCGTGTTGAATAAAGTATTAGGCAATGAGCTGGTAGCCATTAACCAATACTTCCTCCATTCCCGTATGTATAAAGACTGGGGCCTGAAAGAACTGGCCGACCATGAGTACCATGAGTCCATTGACGAAATGAAACACGCCGATGCATTGGTAGAGCGTATTTTGTTTTTGGAAGGATTACCCAACCTGCAAGACCTGGGTAAATTGCACATTGGTGAAGACACCAAAGAAATGCTGGAATGCGATTTAAAACTGGAACTGAAAGCCATTCCGGATCTGCGTGACGGCATTTTGATTTGCGAAGGCGTGCGCGATTTCATCAGTCGCGATTTATTGAAAAAAATCCTCGAATCTGAAGAGGAACATGTGGACTGGCTGGAAACCCAATTATCATTAATCGATAAAGTGGGAATTCAAAATTATCTACAGTCCAAGATGGAAGGTTAATTCTTTTATTACATTCCTCAAATGAACAAAGGAGCCAATGGCTCCTTTGTTTTTTTAACTGTACACTTTTTAAGGTAAACAAAATTACATATTGATCCAGCCATTAAGTGCGCGCAGCTTAAAAATAACATTGCCACGCTTAAGCACTACACCATCTTCAACAATTTCCTGCACCACCAGTTGGCTCGATGCAGCAATATTCCCCGCACCCAGGGTTTGTCCATTTATAACGACCGTACTCACGCCACCGGCCAAAAAATTATGCCGCTGATAACTAATTGTCGGAATTTGCTGTTTTGTGTTCCAGGGCAACTCATTGAAATCCTGCACGTTGGTGAGACTGGCAAAAGTGCGTGCCGGTGGTGCTTCAGCCACACCTCGAATACCGGTGGTATCGGTAATCAAAGAAGGCTGTGCAGCAATGGCAGGCTGTGCAAATGGATCTTCAATTGATTCAGACACCGCAGGCTCTTCCGCAGCATAAAGCTGATTAACCTGCGGATCCGCTGAAACAGGTTTGCTCTCAGGTGCCGCATACAGCTGTTCCACAACTGCAGTTGGCTTGGGTGCAATCACCGATTCCACGGGCGCAGCTTCAGCAACAGATGTTGCATTTGCTGTACCAGAAGCTTTATTTTCTGCTTGTAAAACTACTGCAGTTTGTGGCTTGGATTGTGCCGGATTATCTGCAGAAACAAGATTTTGGGATGTCACCTCTGCTGGATTATTATTTACCGGATTCATTTTAGGTTTTGCAATAAACCAGTAGACACAACCAATCAAAGCAATAATCGAGAAAGATATCGCAATATATAATTTCTGTTTGTTTTCCGGCTTATCTTCCAACACCATTACCGGTGCTGGGTGCACAGTATTTAAACCAGGAACAGCATCCTGATTCTTGCGCTCGTTATCAGCGCGATTCAAGGCATCCAAAATGAGTGACATAAACTACAGCCCTTTTGCCCCGATTTGTTGTTGAAGTTTTTGCTCATCCAATTCTGCCAGGGGCTTGTCCATTCCCAAGGCTTCGTTTAATCGACGCAACGTTTGTTCATTGAAAACACCATCAGGAAGAATGCCATTATTGGCCTGGAATAATTCAATGCGTTTTTGCAAGCGATCAGTAAAAAACTGACGAGTTAAAGGCGCTGGCTGTTGGTCCAGTTTGGCAAATTGCTCTGCAATCCATGTTACTAACTCGCTGCGATCGCCCAATTGCAAACTACCTTCAAACCCTGCCGGGCGGGACCACACATATAAAAAATCGCCATTCCATTGCGCTACCAACTCACTCCAGGAAATTACTTTCTCTGAACCTTCCACCAAAAATAATGCGTGATTTTCGCTTAAACCAATCAACAAAGCGTAAACCCATTTTTTATCCGGAGTGGAGAACGTCATTACGCCCGGGCGATTCAATTCCTTTAACTCATCCCAGGAGTTCAACTTGGCCTTAGCACACTCATAGGTTGATTTATTTAACGAGGTACAAGGCGCTTGTTTATCAATTGCATTTAAACCAGCAAATTTAAATAATCCTAATTGGGCCGCAACTTGATCGCGTGTGG
Source organism: Gammaproteobacteria bacterium (assembly GCA_021151625.1). Classification (GTDB taxonomy): domain Bacteria; phylum Pseudomonadota; class Gammaproteobacteria; order Pseudomonadales; family Cellvibrionaceae; genus Cellvibrio. Next base: position 4,624 of record JAGKWY010000115.1, read on the forward strand.
CCACACTGATTACTGCATTGTCTACTGAAGCAACAACCGCAGGCGCAGATGACATAGCAACACTGGAAACAAATCGCCGTGCATCGATCACACTACCAGATGCCACCAAACTGGCATCCACGGATGAATGTTGTGCACTGCTGATAGTGGCATTTGCAGGCGCCTGATCCGGCACAAGGAACCATACCCCCAGCATCAACACAGCAACTACACCAACAAACACCGCATGCCATGAGGTACGCGTTGCTGCAGCCTCTTTTACTTCCTGTTGGGTTGCAGTACCGGCAACTTCTTTTACTGCTGCAGCAAAAATTTGCTTATCCACTTGATGGCGATTTTGTGCATAAGCGCCCAACAGCAAACGCTCGCTAATTACGTTAATTAAACGCGGAATGCCGCCGCTAAATTCGTGGATTTTTTTGATGATCGCGTCGTTAAATGGCACTTGATGATCAGGCATGCCAGCGACTTTTAAACGGTGATAAATATAAGCTTTGGTTTCTACCAGACTTAATGCTTCCAAATGAAACCGTGCGGTAATACGTTGCGATAATTGGCGCAAGGCGGGACGAGCCAATAATTTTTTCAACTCCGGTTGACCCACCAGCATAATTTGTAACAACTTTTCAGTAGTCGTTTCCAAATTAGTCAGCAGACGAATCTGCTCCAGCACCGGCACTTTTAACAGCTGCGCCTCATCAATCAATAAAACGGTTTTGCGTCCTTTGCGATGATTATCCAACAGAAATTGATTGAGCGCGTCGGTAAGCACCTTAACCGTTAGCTCATCGGCAATATACTCCACCCCCAATTCATCACAAATTGTTGAGAGCAACTCAGGTGCACTGGCCATGGGGTTAAGGATAATGGCGATATCGGTATTGCCAGGCAATTGCTCCAGCAGGCAGCGAATGATGGTGGTTTTACCTGTGCCTACCTCCCCCGTAAGCATCACGAATCCGCCATTTTGAATTCCATAAAGCAGATGCGCCAACGCCTCCCGATGCTGGTCACTCATAAAGAGGTAGCGCGGGTTTACGGCAATGGAAAAGGCAGGTTCTTTTAACCCAAAAAATTCATGGTACATAAGTGCTTACAGGTCTTTGAAATACTTATTGTCATAGCGCACCGGTAGCTAACTCCCCGCGCTGCCAAATCATAACAGGCCTGAGAGTCTGCTGTTACCTTCTTGTTCCATGCATGGATAAATATTGATGAGGAAGGTTACCTCCAAGGAACAACTATGAGGAAAAACAAGAGGCAATAGCGGGCTAGAAAAGCAACCAGACACTGGTCGCTTTTCCATCTAACCAAAAAAATCAACGATGAAATTGCATTCTGCGCACTAGTCCTAAACCTGCGATACTTATTAACAGAAGCATCAAGGCTCCAGGCTCAGAGACCTTGGCAACAGGCAAGTTAACTGGCGCTATGCGCACTAAAAACGATCCGCTTATTATGTCGCGATCTGATCGCTCAGCCCGTCCGGTGTAAACCTGATCTGATCCATCATTTATTAACGCACTCTCCCCGCGCCAGGTTAAATCCATATCAGACACGCTGGCTCTAGCGGTGTAATCTCGACCATATCCTACCGGCGGAGCTAAAAAGCCACCAGTCGCTCCGGCAGAATCAGGGGCGTTTGAAACATCGACAGAATGTTGAGATGAGGCTGGATCATCATAAAAAACGTCCATCACATCCCCAAAAGTCTTAATAAAGGTGGCTGTTGCCAACTTATCAAATGGAGTAAATGTCCGATAAGGCTGACCAAACCAATGTGACATTAAGACCGTAAAGTCATCAACAGTGGCAAATCGCCAACCATCCGTAATTTCGAAAGTACCACCAGCAGTTGTGATGTCATTAAACACATTGTTATAGCTGCGCTTATAGGTAGCCGTTACATCAAGCCATTCAAGACCAGATGCTTTATCGACAGTAGATGTTCCCAGATCATCAAATAAATGGCCATTTACTGTAATTAAACCAGCATTGGCGAGAGGAGCAAACATTGCAGTGCAAATGAAAAATGTTGCAGCGGAAACAAAAGCACGTGTTTTCATCGTAATTCCCTGTATTTGTCATGTAGGATCAATAGCACCCATGAAACTCATGGATGCGCAAGAATAAAAGTGGCCGCCCCTGATTTCAACCCTTGTTTCCATCTTGCCCGACAAGGTTGGATTGCCCGAAAAGCCCCAAATTGGTACCATTGCCGCCTTTTTAAACAGGCGCATTCCCAGCCTCCGCATTCCCGCCGTTTTTGATTATTTTCCAATCTATAGAGAGCCTCTATGTCAGTTGATTTTCGCTCAGCTCCCCTATCCTCTTTGGCTTACCACGACGAGTTTGTGCAACGCCATATCGGGCCGGATGCCCAACAAACTGCCGCCATGCTGGCAACCCTGGGCGTTAGCTCAGTCAAGGAGCTGATCGATAAAACAGTGCCCGATGCTATTCGCCTGAAAGGTGAATTGAATCTGGGAACTGCAATCACTGAAACAGCAGCGCTGGCCCAACTTAAAGCCATCGCCAGCAAAAACAAGATTTTCAAAAGCTATATCGGCATGGGTTACCACGATACTCACGTGCCCCACGTAGTATTGCGCAATGTATTGGAAAACCCGGGCTGGTATACCGCCTACACCCCTTACCAACCGGAAATCGCCCAGGGTCGCCTGGAAGCTTTGCTCAACTACCAGCAAATGATCATCGATCTGACCGGCATGGAAATGGCCAACGCCTCGGTATTGGATGAAGGCACTGCCGCGGCAGAAGCTATGGCGATGTGCAAACGCCAAAACAAAAAAAGCAAATCCGATGTATTTTTTGTGGATGCGGATACTCACCCGCAAACTATCGCAGTAGTGAAAACCCGCGCCGAGCATTTTGGTTTTGAGGTGGAAGTTGCCTCTATCGAACAACTCGCCAATGGCGATTACTTCGGTGCCCTGCTCTCCTATCCAGGCTCCAGCGGACAAATTCGCGACCTCACTGCAGTTATCGAAACGGCACATAGCAAAAATGCATTGGTAACCGTTGCGACCGATTTAATGGCTCTGTTACTGCTCAAATCCCCCGGCGCCATGGGTGCGGACGTTGTAGTCGGCACCAGCCAACGCTTTGGTGTACCGCTCGGTTTCGGCGGCCCGCACGCTGGCTTCTTCGCCTTCCGCGATGCCTATAAACGCTCAGCACCTGGCCGCATTATTGGTGTTTCTATTGATACCCGCGGCAAACAAGCACTGCGTATGGCAATGCAAACCCGCGAACAACATATTCGTCGCGAGAAAGCCAACTCCAATATTTGTACTTCACAAGTATTGCTGGCGGTGATGAGTGTGTTCTATGCGATTTATCACGGCCCCGATGGCTTAAAACGCATCGCCAATCGCGTTCACCGCCTAACAGCAATTTCCGCTGCTGCATTAAAAGCCAAAGGTTTTGCACTTACCAATGCGAACTTCTTTGACACTATTACCGTGAATGTTGGCGATAACCAGAAAGCCATTTATCAAGCTGCACTTGCAGCAGAAATTAATTTGCGTTTGGTAGGTAATGACTCACTCGGTATCAGCCTGAATGAAACCACTACCGCCGCTGATGTAGAAAACCTGCTCGCAGTATTCGGTGTAACCGGTGTTGAGCTTTCTTCATTAGATACACAAGTTCGCGATGGCAAAAACATCACCGCGAATAATGCAATTCCTGCCGAGTTGCTGCGCAGCGATGCGGTATTAACACATCCAGTGTTTAATACCTATCACAGCGAAACCGAAATGCTGCGCTACTTAAAGCGCTTGGAATCCAAGGATATCGCGCTCAACAACGCGATGATTCCGCTCGGCTCTTGCACCATGAAATTGAACGCCACCGCCGAAATGATTCCCGTGACCTGGCCGGAATTTGGCAAGCTGCACCCCTTCGCGCCGATTGATCAAGCCGAAGGCTACAAGGAGTTGTTCGAAGAACTGCAAGAGATGCTCAAAGCCTGTACCGGTTACGATGCCATCAGTTTGCAACCTAACGCCGGCTCACAAGGTGAATACGCTGGGCTCGTTGCCATCAAAAAATATTTTGAAAGCAAGGGCGAAACCCAACGTGATATCTGTTTGATTCCTGCATCGGCGCACGGCACCAACCCCGCCTCCGCGCAAATGGTAAGTTACAAAGTAGTTGTGGTTGCTTGCGACAATAAAGGCAACGTCGACCTCAATGATCTGCGCGAAAAAATTGCCACTTACAGCAATCAAATCGCGTGCATTATGTGCACTTACCCTTCTACGCACGGCGTGTTTGAGGAAGGTATCACCGAGCTGTGCGATATGATCCACGCCGTAGGTGGCCAGGTTTATATCGACGGCGCCAACATGAACGCACTCGTTGGCGTTGCAGCACCAGGTAAATTCGGCGGCGATGTATCCCATTTAAACCTGCACAAAACTTTCTGTATTCCACACGGCGGTGGCGGTCCAGGCATGGGGCCAATCGGTGTAGGCAAACATTTGGAACCTTTCCTTGCCGCGCACCCAGTACAAGCAGTTCCAGGCACCGATGTTAATAACGGTACTATTTCTGCAGCACCCTGGGGTTCAGCAAGTATTCTTCCGATCAGTTGGATGTACATCAAAATGATGGGCGCAGTTGGTATGCGTCAGGCCACTGAATTTGCGATGCTAAACGCAAACTACGTAGCGAAAAAACTGGAAGCGGCTTATCCAATTTTATACAAAGGCACCAACGGTTTTGTTGCACACGAATGCTTGCTGGATCTGCGTCCATTAAAAGAAGCCAGCGGCATCAGCGAAGAAGATATCGCCAAGCGTTTGATGGATTTCGGCTTCCACGCCCCAACCATGTCTTTCCCGGTTGCTGGCACACTGATGATCGAACCAACTGAATCTGAATCCAAAATTGAATTGGATAAATTCATTGAGGCCATGCTGATCATCCGCAAGGAAATTGATCAGGTTATCAATGGTGAAATCAGTGCTGAAGCCAGTGCATTGCACAATGCACCCCACACACAAGACGACGTCCTGGAAGAAAACTGGACACGCGCTTATTCACGCGAAGTTGCAGGCCGTCCAGCTAGCTGGCTGAAAAACCATAAAGTTTGGCCGAGTGTGAATCGTATCGACAACGTGTATGGCGATCGCAATCTGGTTTGCTCATGCCCAAGTATTGAGAATTACATCGAATAAAATTTCAATTTTTTTGTTGTAGGGGCGCGATTTATCGCGCCCTTTTTATTTGAAAATTTTAACTTTAGTACGCACCTGATAAAACGAACCACGTTAGATTTGCGTCAAACCACCATCCGCCGTCAACTCAATGCCATTAATATAACGCGCATCATTTGATGCAAGAAATAATGCAGCAGTTGCCATTTCCTCTGGTTGTGCGATGTACCCCAAAGGAACAGCCGTTTGTGCATACTCATGCATTGCAGCGATTTTCTCTTCATCCCATTTCAATCCATTTTCCATAATGGGTGTGCGAGTCAGGCCAGGGCTGAGCGCATTCACGCGAATTTTCCTGCTGCGTAGATCATTAGCCCAGGAACGAGCAAAAGAGCGCACCGCTGCTTTGGAGGCGCTATATAAACTCAAATTTTCCATTCCTTTATTCGCCACGATGGATGCGGTCAACACAATCGAACCACCATCCTTCAGCAATGGGAGAAGTGTCTGTACTGTGAAAAATACCCCCTTAACATTGATATCAAAAGTTTTGAAATATTCCGCTTCACTGGTTTCACCCAAGGTATTGCTTTCAGCAATGCCAGCGTTGGCGAAAACGGCATCCAACTGATCGCCACGACTTTCAATTTCCGCTTTTACTTTTTGAAGATCATCTGAATTGGCAACATCGGAAACCAATGCCACTACTTTTGGCCCGAGGGCAGTTGCAGCCACATCGAGTGTTGCGGGAGTTCTCCCGGTAATGTAAACGCGCTTAGCTCCAGCATCGAGCAACGCACGTGCAATTGATTGACCTATTCCGGTTGAACCACCGGTAACCAATGCAACCTGATTAGTAAAATCGTATGACATGATTCGAATTTCCTTGAAGCATAATGAATGTATGACCCATTCGGTTTAACCAGAGAAAAACCGGATTTAGTCGCCCCTTGTTCAATTGTTCGAATAACATAGAACAATTGAACAGTAGCACGCCCCGTGCAACACTTGCAACATGCGACTACCCAACCACCCCGCCACAGATAGCTTGACCTTAACTCGCGTGCTTCACGCACTGAGTGACCCGGCACGCCTTTCAATTGTCACCGCGCTTGCCACTCAAGGCCCATTGGCCTGCGGAGCGCTGAATTTATCAGTGGCAAAATCTACTGCATCGCATCATTTTCGGGTGTTGCGGGAAGCCGGAATCATCCAGATGCAAGCAGAAGGTACGCAGTTTATTAACTCCTTGCGTAAAGCAGACCTGGATAGCCGTTTCCCCGGATTGCTGGACGCAATCCTGCAATCCCCACACATTGATTAAGCTTTTGATTGCTCGAATATTCCCTTAGCAGAAGAAACCTGACCCAAAACTGCAAAACTATGGCTATAGACTCCATTTTTTTAAGCAACTTCAGATAACTTCCTGTATATTACGCCGCTATTTTCAAACCCGGCTTTTTTCTAACCCTGTTTAACATAACGAGAGTCCTATGGCTGACTTATCCCTTTATAGAAACATCGGTATCTTCGCTCACGTGGACGCCGGTAAAACCACTACCACTGAGCGTATCCTTAAGCTCACCGGTAAAATCCACAAAATCGGTGAAGTTCACGAAGGTGAATCGACTACTGACTTCATGGTGCAAGAAGCCGAGCGCGGTATCACCATTCAGTCAGCAGCGGTAAGCTGTTTCTGGAAAGGTCACCGCTTCAACGTTATCGATACCCCCGGACACGTTGACTTCACCGTGGAAGTGTATCGTTCGTTGAAAGTTCTGGACGGCGGCATTGGCGTATTCTGTGGTTCTGGT
>JAGKWY010000014.1 GCA_021151625.1 Gammaproteobacteria bacterium
CTTTTGGTGGGGGGCGGCAGCTCATCCAATACACCGCCCCCCACCAAAAGTTCCACTCCGGTATCCAGCCAGAGTAATAGTGTCTCCAGTTCTACTGCACTGAGTTCGGTAATCAGCAGTTCCAGCTCAAGTGCGCGTAAAATTTTGCAGGGCCAATTTAAAGACACCAATGTATCAGGTTTACAGTTTGTATCCGGAAACCAGTCAGGCATTACTGATGCAACCGGAACATTTAATTATGAGCAGGATGAAGCGGTTGTTTTTTCCGTGGGCGAGATCAATTTGGGCCAAATTCGTGGTGCATCGGTCATTACACCACTGGATCTGGTCATAGATGCTGATACCTCCAGCCCAGCAATTATCAACAGAGTTAAATTCCTCTTAATGCTGGATAACGATGGTTATTCCGGCAATGGAATTCAGATATCCCCAGCCGTGCAGAATGCCGCAAAAAAATGGACGCAGGTTGATTTTACCTCCGTCAGCTTTGCGCAAAACGTAGTTTCCATAATGAATACCGCATCTGCTGCCGATGGAGGCACACATCAATTACCCGATACCATGACTGCCATGCGCCATATTGAAAACACGCACTGGTGCACTCGCTCGGGAATTTTTACCGGCAGCAATTCGGCCGACAAAAACATTCGCTTTGCATTGTTTGCCAGTGCAGCAAACGGAAAGCTGGATGGATTTATGGTAACCGGGTCCAGTAATGATATTGCGGAATTGCAAGGCACTCAGCCAATTTCCATGAATGCATCTGCCTCGTTTAAATTCCACAACACCAGCACACAAGTTGAATATGGTGGCGTTTACCCCAACCCCGACGAAATTGTTGGCACGCTGCAACAAAACGTCCTGCCAGAATCGACATTTACCGCGCAGCGCCTGGGCGGCAAGCATGCAGCCATTTATCGTTACAATGCAATTTACAATGGCAATGAACGCGGCTTACTGAGTTTCGATATTGATTCAACAAATAACATTTCCGGTGTGATTTATTATTTATCCAGCAACACCAGTAAATCACTCAGCGGCTCACTGAAAGGCCCATGGCTAACTGCCACTACAGCAGACAATCTTCAACTCCAGGGCCTGGTGAATTGGAGTAACGGCGAATTAAGTGGAACCTGGTCTAACACCACAGCAGGAACCTCTGGCAGCTTCAACGGTGGAGGCTGTCAATTGAACCCTGCGCCCATCACGATTAACGGCTTTGATGATTGGAAAATTGGTTTCAACACTGGCAGCCAACAACTTATTCCCGCGTCGGGAACCAATCCGCTCGTTGTGATGGATGGCGCCGCTGTTGCCCATGTGCGCCTCAAAGTATCTCCCTGGGGAGAAATGTCGTTTCCACTTGCAGGATTTGATAAAACAGGCGAAGCAGAAGTTATCGATTTGAGCGGTTCAAGCTTTATTGAAATTACTTACAAGGCCAACCAAAGTGTTAACTTGCAATTGCGCCAATACGCAGTTCACGGCGGCACGCACAATCAAATCACCTTACCTGCAGCCGCTGAATTTACCACGGTAAAAATTCCGTTTAGCGACTTTAAAGGTGGACTCACGCCACTGGATTTAACCAAAGTCGCCAAATTTAATTTCGCGCTGTTGAGTAACAATACCAATGATGGTTATGCGGAACTGATTGTGAAGGGATTTAAGATCGATAAGTTTAATTAGCAATTAAGATAAAAGCCCTCTGGTAATCACCTATTTTACCGGAGGGCCTTTAGCCTCGAATAAAACCTATCCGTTAATAGTAATCGGAAACTTGCTGCGCGTCGTTAATATAAATTTTATGGGATGTATAAGATTCCGTTGGCTTGGCAGCTCTATCCATAACTCTGAAGCTAACTTCAGCATTAGGCTGCACTACCATGTCATAGTCCATCTCAGAGATAGAATCTATCATCTTTTGATCTTTGTCGTAAAAGCGCACTTCAATCTTTATATCTTCCCACCCATATTGGGAGGTATTTTTCAAAGTTCCGATAACCACCGCATTATATGTGCTCTTACATTCACCGCATGCAGTGAAACTTAACTCAGAAGAGATAATTGATAGCGAATCCTTGTGTTCCAGAAATTGGACAGGCTCTTTATATCCCGAAGATCTGAAGCTGTCCACCACCTGAAATACAATAAAAAATATTAAAAATAAAACTAGTGCAGGAGCAAATCGCTTAAATGCATAGCCCGTAGTTTGCGGCGACAAACAAAATGGACATACTTTTGCATCCTTATGAATAGAACTACAACAATTTTTACAAACCACATCCAGCAACATCACAGTCTCCTGAGCGATAAAAACATTCCAAATAAAGCTATCTATACAAATTAAATTTTTCAAGCAACACTGTGTCTAATTGCTCAGGCGGAACATAACTGGCAGTTTCCTGATCGCCACGCCATTCTTTCAGCTGATCTCCCGTCAGCAAAATTCGCCCTTCCGGGTTCTGTTGCATCACCAAATACTGTTTCACAAATACCGCATCCGGATGGGTAGAGTTATAGTAATTGGCCAGTGAAAAATCTATCCACTCCATGGGTTGCAAATCAAACCCAAATTGATTTGCCCACTCACCTTTTACTAAGGCTTTCAATACAAATTCATTGCGCTCGTCTTTATCCAGCATAAAGGTTTCATTATCCTGCTGGATTATTTGCCCTAGCTGATGCAAGCCTATAGGTGCACGCAAACCGAAACTGCCAAACCCGGTATCGCACAACCAGCGTTCAGCGCCGATTTTCACGAGTAATACCACATGGGTTTTAGGGCGGCGCTGCGGATAAAACATGGGACGCGCACCGATAATGTCATACTCAAAACCCAGCGCGGTTAAGGCCATGGAAAAAAGCCCATTGACCTCGTAACAATAACCACCGCGCTTGCGATGGATAATTTTATCGACAATATCTTCCGGCACCATGGAGACAATCTTGCCGGCCTGTACATCCAGATTTTCAAACGGAACTGAATGTAATTGCGCACGCATAACTCCCGTGAGTAACTGCACTGCAGGAGTTAAAGCCCCGACAAATTGAATTCGATTTAAGTAATCATTAAGACTAAAGTTTTCTGCCTGCATTCACCGTCAACCTTGCATCTGCAATATTTTCTACCACACAAAAAGTTGCCCCCGACTAAGCGGGGGCAATTAAACACTTAATATCTATTTCACTAGCAGCAGCTTTCTAACTTCCGGTTCAATCAGCTGTCCATCTACAAAATCAACGGCAGGCTTCTGCAATTTCCCGTTGAACCTGGCAGAACAGGAACCATTTGCGCGGAAGTTCAATGCGGTTGCCAATAGCGCTTCGCTGGTATCACCCAATTGATGCTCAATATCATCCTGTACACGACACCCCTTTACCAAGGTTGCAGCATTTGCCGTTGACGCAGGAGAAAAACCATCGCTGTACTCACCAAAGCCTTTGGCATTAGCACCTTTCAACTGAATAGTGTAGTAGGTAGTACCGCAATTTTCCTCCGGGTAAAAACCATAGGGTTTACCGCACGTAGTATCACCAATTAAATAAACCTGGACATTTGCGCCGCGCAAACCATTGATAATAGCCTCACTGGCGGAACAGGTATCGCCCGATGAAAGAATATAAACACGGTTTAAATTCAACGCGGGTAAATCCAGCTTGTTGTAATCACCATACAACCCATAATCCAAAAACGGAAACGGCTCCAGCTTTTTTTGCTTCGCATTTTGAATCTGCTCATAGAAGACTTTATCTTTCACATTGGAGCCACCCACCATATAGGAAACCTGTGCAGCAATGGACAACAAACCACCACCGTTGTAACGCAGATCCAATACCAGGTCACTGATGGCTGACTGCTTTAATTGATTGACTGCTTTTACCCATTGATCTTCAGCTTTTTCAACATGCGAGTTGAAAACAACGTAGCCCACTTTGCCTGTTGCAGTTTCCAACACCTTGGTTAATAGCACCGGTGAAATTGCTACTTCGGCAGATTGCAAAGTTACCGTACGCGACGTAGTTGCACCCGAATCCTGAATTTCAAAATTGTGCGCAGCACCAAGCTTTGAAGGAAACATTCCTTCATTCAAAGCACTCAACCCTGCATTGCTGTTTTCATTTACCAGATCATAGGAATCAATTTTTAAAATTTTTGCACCGCGCTTTACCCCAGCCAGGTCTGCCGGCGAACCCGGCTCCACATAGGCAATGTAATAGCTACGCGGTGGAAATGAAGAATAAACTTTCAAACGAATACCATAACCATAGGTCACACCACTGTCCCAGGCTTCCGCTTCTTCTGTGCTCTCATAAAAGTGGAAATTATCTTTATTAGCGCCCGAACTGGTCGTTTTGTTGGTTTTTAATACATCAAAATAATCTTGTGCAGTGGAATAACCTGCTGGATTTGGATCTGGTAACTCGTCAAACCACAAATAGGTTTCATTGCTCCAGGAGCGCAGGAAATTTTTTTCATCCGCAAGCGAACCTCTCTTATCGGGAAAAGCCACGCCGGTATATTTACTAACGCCCTTACGCGGGGAAGCGCAAAAGTTATCGAATTCACTTGAGGGCTTATAAACGCCAGCCGTCCACCCAGAATTTCCAATCGAGCCATTGGTCAGCGGATTGCCACCTCCGCCATCACCGTCCCCGCCGCCACCACCACATGCGGTAAGTGCCAGAGCTGTTAAAGACAGAGCAAGCAAAGGGGATTTAACAATAAGAGGGAGCTTTTTGAGCGCAGATGATTCGTTCACAAGAGAATTCCTTAGATGTCCTATCGCCAGCGGCGGTATGCCCGGCCGGGGCGTTAAGGATAAAAGAAAACCCGGTGAAAAACCACGCCATACCGCTCACTGGCGTGGTCGTTCAGATCAATAAACAAGCAGAAAATAGTTACAGCGGTGTGACGGCTACTGGCGTTAAATAAACCTTGTTAGCACTTACATCAGCCACTTTACCCACCAGTTCCAATTCACCACTCAGACGCATATCCGTCGAAGAGGAGCCCAGCATCAAATTAATCTTGCCCGGCTCCACCACAAAATTCATCTGGCGGTCATAAAACCCCAGTTGATTGGCAGCCAAGGTAAAAGTCACTCGCGCCGCTTTACCGGGTGCCAAACTAACACGCTTGAATCCGCGCAGGAGCTTTACCGGTTGGGTCACACTTGCCACAGGGTCGTTGATATACAACTGCACTACTTCATCACCAGCTCGCTTGCCGGTATTACTAACCGTCACACTAATATCAACCACTTCATGCGCAGCAAGTTTGGTTTTGCTTACTTTCATATCTGAGTAAGCAAATTGCGTGTAACTCAAACCAAAACCAAATGGGAAAAGCGCATCAGTTTTATCAAAGGTATAACCGCGTTTTGCCGCCGGCTTGTGATTGTAATACGCAGGTAAATGACCAACGGAACGCGCCACACTCACCGGTAATTTTCCGCCAGGGTTTGCATCACCAAATAATACGCGTGCAACTGCATGACCAGTTTCCTGCCCAAGATACCAGCCCTGCAGAATTGCAGGTGCAGTTTGTGCGAGCTTGCTAATTGAAAGCGGACGCCCACCAATTAATAACACCACTGTCGGCTTGCCTGTTGCGAGCACCGCATCAACCAGTTCTTGCTGTTCACCTAATAATTTAAGGCTGGTGCGATCACCCAGGTGATTATCACTCCAGGCCTCACGCGAAGTTGCTTCGTTATCACCCACCACCACAATTGCAACATCACTTTTTTTCGCCGCTGCAACGGCTTTTTCGATCATACCTTTGGTATCGGCTTTGGTGGCCAGTACAACCTCGTCAGTATGCCAGCGCTGTTTGGAGCGAGTATTGGCAGCGGCTGAATCCGGATGTGACGCCCATTTTTCAATGGTTAGCAATGTGCCTTTTTCATAATTAACAGCAACATCATCACCCAGATATTCTTTCAACCCTTGCAAAATACTGACAGTCTTTTTCGGCACATCACTATAACCGCCAATTAAGGTTTCATCCACATGGGGCCCAATAAGAGCGACTGATTTCAATCTAGATTTATCAAGCGGCAAAATATTTTTATCATTCTTCAGCAGCACTACAGATTTTTCTGCTGCTTGCAGCGCAACGGCAACATGCTGGTCGTTACCCACAAAGGCATCCACATTCGGAGTGGTGGTATAGGGATTATCAAACAATCCCAGTGCAAATTTTTCATGCAACACGCGCGCAACTGCCTGATCAATTTGCTTACTACTGATTTTTTTATCCTTCACTAATTGGGCAAGGTTTTTATAGGCATCACCATCGGGAGTTTCTACATCCACACCCGCTGTCATCGCCATAAGCGCGGCTTCAGTTTTGTCGACCACAAGATGATGGCGATTAATCAATTCAGCAATGGCAAAATAATCGCTGACCACTACACCATTAAAACTCCACTCACCGCGCAGAATGTTTTGCAATAAATCCACATTGGAGTGCGAAGGAATACCATCGATCTCATTGTAAGAGGCCATCACACTGCGTGCATGAGCTACCTTTACCGCAGCCTCGAAGGGCGGTAAAAAATTCTCGCGTAAACTGCGCTCGCCAATAGGTGCAGGTGCGGTATTTAAGCCACCTGTTGGTTCACCATGACCAGCAAGATGTTTTAGCGTGGCAATCACTCGATCTTTGCCAATACTTTCACCATCCCCCTGAAATCCTTTAACTGCAGCCACTCCCAATTCAGAGACGAGATAAGGATCTTCCCCCAAGGTTTCTTCAATGCGCCCCCAGCGTGGATCGCGCGCGACATCCAATACCGGAGCAAGCGCTTGATGTGTACCTATTGCACGCATTTCCTGCGCAGCAATGGTGTAAACCTGTTCGATTAATGCCGGGTCCCAACTGCTGGCCAAACCAATTGCCTGTGGAAAGCTGGTGGCGTTACGGCCAGCGTGACCGTGCAATGCCTCTTCATGGAAAATCGCAGGAATTCCCAAACGGGTATTTTCAATCAAATATTTTTGCACCGCATTGGTAAATGCCAATGTTTGCGCAGGTGTTTTATTCGGGGTAAGTGTGGCTTTATTTTCGGCGGGGCGTGCAACCTGCCCGATTCCACCACCTAAAATCTCTTTAGCATGCTCAGGCGTAAATTCACCGGCTTCTGTTTCCAGTTTTTGCCGAGCCACCCAGACGGTTTGCAACTGCGCGATTTTTTCCTCCAATGTCATGCGCTTGAGCAAATCCTTTACACGCACATCTATGGGTTTCGCAGGATTTTTATAAACCGGTTCTGCAGCCAGGGGAGTTAGGGGGACAAGGAATAATATCGCGCTTGCGATAACCAGGTTTAGCCGATGTGTTGCCGAGGGTTGCATGCTGTTGTCCTCTTGGGGTCGATGGGTAATTTTTTAGTATTGTGAAGTTTTTATCGGACGGTTAACCCGTCTTTTTATTGCGCTTTTTACTGCGCTTGCTCCAGGACTTTTATTGGTTTTTTTACTGCAACAACTCTAGCGCAAGCGCGACCGCACCTACAGAGTTTTACGTTTTTTAATTATAGAAATAGCACGCACAAAAAAGCCGCTAAACATCGCCCCATTGCTGGGGCGATAGTTAGCGGCCAGAGGCTTTGCTAGAAAAATCGATTAACGAATGTAACGGTTGATAATGTTTTCGTACAATTCTTGACGACCGCTTTGCAGAGTTACTTCACCGCCTTTGTTGCCGATGTCTGCCAACTGTTGCAAGGTCAGCTTGCCTTGCTCGTAAGCAGCGCCATTGCCAGTATCAAATGTGCTGTAACGGTCTTTACGCAGACCTTCCAGCGGAGATTGTTGGATCAGGCTGTCAGCGATAATCAATGCACGTGCGAATGTATCCATACCACCGATGTGACCGTAGAACATATCCACTGGATCCGGTGAGTTACGACGCACTTTCGCATCGAAGTTCACACCGCCACCTTGCAAACCACCAGCGCGCAGGAATACCAACATCATTTCAACAGTTTCGTTGATGTTGTATGGGAACTGGTCAGTGTCCCAGGCGTTTTGGTAATCGCCGCGGTTAGCATCCAGTGAGCCCAACATGCCGGCATTAGCTGCTGCTTGCATATCGTGACACATGGTGTGACCAGCGAGAGTTGCGTGGTTGGTTTCCAAATTCAATTTAAAATCTTTATCCAAACCGTGATTGCGCAAGAAACCAATTACAGTTTCAGCATCGAAATCGTATTGGTGCTTTGAAGGCTCCATTGGTTTTGGCTCAATGAAGAACACACCTTTGAAACCTTGTGCACGCGCGTAATCGCGAGCCATAGTCAGGAAGCGCGCCATATGCTCTTGTTCGCGCTTCATGTCGGTGTTCAACAGGCTCATGTAACCTTCGCGACCGCCCCAGAACACGTAGTTCTCGCCGTTCAGTGCAATGGTTGCATCCAGCGCATCTTTCAATTGTGCACCGGCGTAAGCCACTACATTGAAATCCGGGTTGGTAGAAGCGCCGTTCATGTAACGTGGGTTAGAGAACAGGTTTGCAGTACCCCACAGCAATTTCACACCGGAAGCTGCTTGTTTTTGTTTCGCGTATTCAACGATAGTTTGCAAACGCTTGGAAGTTTCTGCACGTGATGGACCTTCATCTACCAAGTCAACATCGTGGAAGCAGTAGTAAGGCGTGCCCAACTTGGTGATAAATTCAAACGCCGCGTCCATTTTTTCATGAGCGCGAGCAATTGGATCTTGCGTTGCAGCCCATGGGAAAATTTTGGTGCCTGGGCCGAAAGGATCGTGGCCCGCGCCGCAGAAGCTGTGCCAGTAGCAAGTGGCAAATCTGAAATGCTCTTTCAAGGTTTTGCCGGCAACTACGCGATTTTCATCGTAGTATTTAAATGCTAATGGATTATCAGAATCCGGGCCTTCGTAACCAATCTTGCCAATACCGGGGAAGTATTCTTTGCTACCGAGAACAATACTCATAATTTTCACCTTGAGGATTTTTTACTAACACTATTCATTCTACCGCTGCTTGTGTAGTATTTGCAAACGTCTGCGCAAACACTTCACTTAAAAACATATTGCCCTTACCAGCGCGCACGACTTCGCAACTGCCGCCCAGTGATTTCAATACATCGAAACCCTGGTTAAGCGAAAATACGATTCCCTCTTGCGCGGCGCGCACCATATGGCCTAAACCATGGCGATTGAAATCCAGGTTGCGCAATTGCGCACCAAGATTTTTATTTTGGAAAATGCGCTCTGCACCATTGCCAAATGGATGGAACAACAAACCTTCGCTACCCACGGGCACTGCTTGGGCTAGCGCATTTAATTGCGGATAGGACGGCGTTGCACCGGCAGCGCTAATGGTTTGGCGCAACCAGGAATACAAACGCCCGCAGCCATTCACACACACGAGAACACCGTTGCGTTTTTTCTCTTCGGTACTGGTCACATGCAAGAAAGTATTTACGCGCGATGCAGTATCCGCCGCCGGTTGATCGGTCACACCGTAAATCACACCGGAAGTACCAGCGGTTGCAGCCACTTCACCAGGCTCCAATACATTCAAGCTAAACGCGTTGTTCGGTTGATCACCAGCGCGGTAACAAATTTTTACACCGGAACGCAAACCCAGTTCCGCCGCAATCGAATCACTCACAACAGATTGGACACCAAAACTGGGCACAATTTCCGGAATTACATTCGCATCAATACCCCAGTGCGCCAGCAATTCAGTGGCCACACGATTTTCTTTAAAATCCCACAGGGTGCCTTCAGACAAACCTGAAGCTGTAGTGTTGATCACACCCGATAATTTCATCGCAATAAAATCACCCGGCAACATAATTTTATCAATGCGCGCAAAAACTTCCGGCTGATTTTCTTGCACCCAACGCAGTTTCGCCGCGGTGAAATTGCCCGGTGAATTTAATAAATGACCAAAGCAGTAATCGTGACCGAGATCGGTAAGCGCTTTATTGCCTAAGGGAACAGCACGGCTATCGCACCAGATAATAGAAGGACGTAACACTTGCTGGTTTTTATCAACCACCACCAAACCATGCATTTGGTAGGAAATACCAATCGCATCGATATGTTGCGCATTAAAAGTGCCGCGCGCGACCAAACGTGCAAACCCCTGGCGCACGCACTCCCACCAGGTATCCGGGTTCTGTTCGGCAAAACCGGGCTGAGGGCTTTCGATAGCCAATTCAGAATCGGGATAAGACAAAGCACCCAGGCTTTTGCCAGTTTGTCCATCCAGCACAGATAACTTGACCGAGGAGCTACCAACATCAATACCAAGAAACAGCATAAAGACTCACTAGTTAGCGATGGTTGTTGTCCGGATACAAAACACCGGCACAAAATTGAAGACACTGCGCTCTTATGATTAGCAATCCCGCAATGCGCTTTAAGATGTAAATAGCATAGCTTATTGTCCAACTGACAACAAGATGAAAAGCAGTAAATCTCTGTTAACTGTTAAAAATTTTGTGGATTAACTAACAGAGACGTCAAAAAATATGACAACGATTACATTTTGCCGGCTATAACCCTTAGGGGCCGAACTTTAGGATCAGTATCTTGCGCAGCTCTCGACCATTGCCAAATCGGCTTATACAATGCCCCATTGATCTGACCTATCAGGCAACTGATGAATAGATGCCCATAACAATCAATCGAAAGAATCAACCAACAACAATTTAACCAAGGCAAGCCTCCAAGGAGATTGCAGTGCCCAACACCCATATTCCCGGCAGTCAAACCAACATCAGTTCACCCGAGCTCCCGGCAGATGTCATCAAAGCACTTTCTATCGATAACCTGATTTTTGGTTTGGATAATGACGAGCTGAAAATCCTGCTGGTAAAGCAAACCGATCCCTTGCACCAGGGCAAATGGGCATTGCCCGGCGGCTGGATTCGCTACGACGAAAACCTGCGCGACGCTGCTTATCGCCTGCTGGAAGAATTAACTGGTGTACGTGAGCTTTACCTTGAACAACTAAAGACCTTTGGCCGGGTTGATCGCTTCCCCAACGAGCGTGTGGTAACCATTGCCTACTACGCATTGGTGAGCGCCGATAAGTTTTCGCTGGTTGCCGGCCAGAGCGCGGCCGATGTTAACTGGCAGAGCGTAAATAAATTGCCGGAACTGGTGTATGACCATGCCGAAATTGTGGCTCACGGCCTGAAAGTGTTGCGCCATCAGGTATGCCACCAACCGATTGGCTTTAACCTGCTGCCGGAGAAGTTCACCCTGCTGCAATTACAGGCGCTGTACGAGGCGATCCTCAATACCAAGCTGGATAAACCCAACTTCCGCCGCAAGATTATGAAAATGAACCTGCTCACCCCCTGCAATGAAAAGCAGCAGGGCGTGCCGCATCGTGCCGCCAGTCTTTATCGCTTTGATGATGAGGCCTACAAGCACCTGACCGAATCGGGCTTTGCCTTTGAGATATAGAGCAATCCCTAACAATAAAGAAGAGCTGGCGTGACATGGATGTTGCGAAAAATAACCTGACAGTGACATATAGTCACTAAAACTATAATGAGTTAAGATCCGCGACCACCCGCCGTCCTGGCGGCATAAAACAACAGTAAAGATAATTTCAATAAACAGGTATCAAACATGAGCCATGCACCTATAGATTCTGGATCTGCGGGGGTCTCAGTCGTTGCGGGAGAACGCAACATGACCTCTATCGTCATCATTAGTATTATCGCCACTCTGGGTGGATTTCTGTTCGGGTTTGATAGTGGCGTAATTAACGGCACGGTAGACGGCCTTAAGATTGCTTTTAACTCTGAATCCGCCGGTACCGGCTTTAATGTGGCAAGTATTTTGTTAGGTTGTGCTGCCGGTGCGTTCTTCGCTGGCCCACTGTCTGATAGCTATGGCCGCCGTACCATTCTGATTATTTCTGCCGTGCTGTTTATCCTGTCTGCCTGGGGCGCCGGCATTGCCACCTCCTCAGTAGAGTTTGTGATTTATCGCTTGATCGGTGGCCTGGCAATCGGCGCAGCTAGCATCATCTGTCCCGCTTACATCAGCGAGTTGGTTCCGGCTGAATATCGCGGCAAACTCAGCTCCATCCAGCAAATTGCGATCATCTCTGGTTTAACTGCCGCCTTCCTTAGCAACTATGTATTGGCCCATGCAGCAGGCGGCTCCATTCATCCCTTCTGGATGGAATATGAAGCCTGGCGCTGGATGTTCTGGGTGGGTGTAATCCCCGCTGCAATTTTCCTGTTTTCACTGCTGGCCATTCCCGAGAGCCCACGCTATCTGGTAACTCGAGGCAAAAGTGATAAGGCGCTGGCAGTACTGACCAAACTCTACGGCGCTACCACCGCCAAAAAGACAGTGGACGATATTTACAACTCCATCGCCCATGACCACAAACCCAGCTTCTCCGACCTGATCGACAAAACCAAAGGTCGCGTACGCCCGATTATCTGGGTAGGTGTTGGTTTGGCGATCCTGCAACAATTCGTCGGCATTAACGTGGTGTTCTACTACGGCGCAGTGCTCTGGCAAGCTGCCGGCTTCTCTGAAAACGACTCACTGATGATCAACGTAGTCTCAGGCGCAGCGTCGATTGGAGCCTGTTTCATCACCTTCTTTTTGGTCGACAAAGTAGGCCGCAAACCACTGTTGCTGGTCGGCTCTATCGGCATGACAATCACCCTGGCGCTGGTCGCCTATGCGTTTGCCGGTGCCCCCGTTGATGAGAAGGGCAACCTGATGCTGACTGGCAACCTCGCCATTCTGGCACTGGTTTCTGCCAACCTTTACGTGATTTTCTTCAATATGTCCTGGGGTCCGATTGTGTGGATCATGCTGGGTGAGATGTTCCCCAACCAGATTCGCGGCACCGGTTTGGCAGTTGCAGGCCTGGCGCAATGGCTGGCTAACTTCCTGATCACCTGGACCTTCCCAATGCTGCTCGGTTCAGCACTGGGCTTGTCTGGCGCCTATGGCATTTACATGCTCTGCTCGCTTTTCTCAGTATTCTTTGTGATCTGGTGGGTGCACGAAACCAAAGGGGTAACCCTGGAGCAAATGGAAGGCTAATAATTTCCAGCCTTACCCAAAGGCGATTCACACAAGTGAATCGCCTTTTTTATTGCCCTCGAACCCAACTACTGGATCAAATTTTGCTCTCAAAATACCTGAACGCATTCAGTACAAATTTTCCTGCACGTCAAAAGGAGTAAAACTATGGAGCCAGCACCACCACACACGCCCCATGAAAAGCGCGGCCTTCCAATGGAAAAAATGCCTAATCTGGATGGACTGCGCGCCCTCGCGTGCTTGTTTGTGGTGGTATCGCATATCCCCAAGTCAGGCTTTGTTGGGCTCATTGGCTCGGTGGGTGTAGGTGTATTTTTTACCCTGAGCGGCTTCCTGATGGGCTACCTTTACGCGCATCAAGCCTGCAACAGCGATAATCTGCGCCATTACATGATTGCCCGCTTTACCCGCATAGTGCCGATTTACTGGCTGGTGATTAGCCTGTGTATTTTGTTATCCGCGTTTGAAGGGGCAGCATTTCCACTGCGAATCGATAGTGTTACCAGTGTCATCCGCCACTATGGGCTGGCGGGCAATGTCGGCCCATTCTGGTCAATTCCACTGGAAATACAGTACTACCTGTTTTTTGTGTTTATCTGGTATAGCCTCAGTTTGCGCCAAAAAATCCCATTGGCCTTTCCGCTTGCCGGTTTTATGTGCGTTGTGTTGATTGCCACTAATGACAATTGGCCCAATCTGAGCTTACCCAACAAATTGCATTTTTTCCTGGCTGGCACACTGGCCGCATTGATGCCGCGCAACCACTGGAAAACACCGCGGGGAGCCAGGCAGTTAATTCCCCTGCAATTGCTCGCTATTGCCGCGATACTCTTTCCGCTTACCCAGGAATACAACGAACAAAGTTTTTATGATTCAGTTGCCCTGAGTATCGTCTTTGCAGCAGCAGTCTATATCTTGTCGTTTAATAGCAAGCCAACCGCCTGGCTCCTCGCATCCAGGCCGCTGCGCAAAATTGGCCAGGCCAGTTTTTCTATCTATCTAATCCATGTGCTGGTGCTCTACTACGGCGCACACCTGCTCCAACTGGATCACCACCAATTCCACCCAATGTGGCTGCTGGTCGCCGCTATGGCAACGGCCCTGCCTATGCTGGTTTCACAAGTGATTGAAATACCATTGCAGCGCAAAATACGCATCGCACTAGAGCGCCTGTTTACCCCCCAAACAAACCACCACCAACCCACAGAGTAGCCAGAATTACCAATCCTTACATTAGCTGGTATACAAGTTTACGTGCCTTATGGTGTAATTGACCACAACAATAAACCATAAGACACGAGATCCTGACCATGCCTAAAATTCAGCAACTATTTTGCTTATCGTTAATTAGCCTGGGGTTAGCGGCCTGTGGCGGAGGCGGTGGAGGTAGTAGCCAGCAAGCTGCATCATCCAAAACCACCACCAGCTCATCGCAAGCACCATCATCGGTAGCGCCCTCCTCAGTGGCACCTTCGTCGGCGGCTCCTTCATCAACAGCACCATCCTCTGCTACACCCTCATCAACTGCACCATCATCAGCTGCTGCCAGTTCAACACCAGCAAGCAGTAGTTCATCCGCAGCTACCACAGTTATTAACCTGACTATGGCCAGCGGCTGGCGCGGCAATGGCAATGGTAACGCCGGGGTCAACGTCAACAGTGATGGCGTTAGCTTCACCGCTGTTGGTGACAACATAGGAGCAGTTACCGACCTGACCAAGCCAGTACAACTGGAAGATGCGATTGTGGATATGGTGGTGAATGTCAGCCCCGAATTCAAAACTTCCGCTGCAAGCCTGCAAATTTTTGCGCAAATTAAAGGCGGCAGCTGGGCCGGGGAATGGAATTGCTGGTCAGGCAATGAATTGCTCACAGCCGGTAGCGATGTGGCAATCACCTGCACCATTAGCGAAGCCGATAAAAAATTCGACCAGACCGATAGCGATGTACAAATCGGCGTGCAAGCCAAAGGCACACCGGCAGGCACAGTCACCATTAAAAGTGCAAAAGTCACACTCAAGCAAAGCACGAATTCCAGTTCCAGCACTGGCAGTGTTTACTCCGCGAATGTAAATAGTTTGCGCGAGCTGGCAGATGTCACCATCGGTATCGCCGTTTCCAATAACGATGCACCCAGCTATAACATTCTCACCAGTGCAAAAGAAAAAGCGGTGGTGGAAAAACATTTTGCACAAATGACCGCCGGCAACATTATGAAAATGAGCTACCTGCAACCCACGCAAGGTAATTTCACTTTCACCAATGCTGATGCATTTGTCGATTATGCAAACACTAAAAACATGAGTATCCACGGCCATGCGCTGGTGTGGCATTCGGATTATCAAGTACCTGGCTTTATGAAAAACTGGTCAGGCTCTGCGGCAGATTTTATTACCGCACTGGAAACCCATATCACCACTGTGGTGGATCACTTTGAAGCGAAAGGTAACGTGCAAAGCTGGGATGTGGTCAACGAAGCCTTGACCGACGGCAGTCCATCCAACTTCCGCACCACCGATTCCACCTTCTACGTAAAAAGTGGCAACAGCGCTGTGTATATTGAAAAAGCCTTCCAGGCCGCGCGCGCCGCAGCACCAGCTGCAATACTCTATTACAACGATTACAACATTGAAGCCAACGGCGCCAAGATGACCAAGCTGGAAGAAATGCTAACTGACTTTAAAGCGCGTAATATTCCCATTGACGGTGTCGGCTTCCAGATGCATGTTTGCTTAAACTATCCTAGCGCAAGCACCATTGCAGCAGCGATGAAACGTGTAGTGGATAAAGGCTTAAAAGTAAAAATTACCGAGCTGGATGTCGCCATCAACCAACCCTATTGCGATAACTACCCCGCCAACAAAGTCAGTGCATTTACCCAGAGCGTTGCGCTAGCACAGAAAAAACGTTATTGCGATATTGTTAAAGCCTATATGGATACAGTGCCTGCCAACTTGCGCGGCGGTATCAGTGTCTGGGGCACTACCGATGCGAATACCTGGTTAAATGATTTGTACAAAACCCAATTCAACAACGAGAAAATTTCCTGGCCGTTATTGTTTGACGACAGCTATAACGACAAACCTGCACTGCGCGGTTTTGCCGATGGCTTGCAAGGTACCACTTGTACAAATCAATAGTTGTACCAATCAATAATTTGCTCAGATTAACTCATTAAAAAATATCATCATGGGCAGCTACCACCAGCTGCCCTTTTTTATTCTAAGAACGAGAAAAATATGAAGGTCATTCGCAACTTATCTTTTCTGATGGCTCTGGCAGCAAGCGGTTCATCTCTCGCCGCGAGCGTAAAATTCACACAGTTTACTTACGAGGGAATGGATAAGGTATTTTCCACTCCACTAAAAGCTGGTGAATATCGCAATCCAATCCTGGCGGGTTTTTATCCCGACCCAAGC
The DNA here is from genome assembly GCA_021151625.1 of Gammaproteobacteria bacterium. GTDB lineage: Bacteria > Pseudomonadota > Gammaproteobacteria > Pseudomonadales > Cellvibrionaceae > Cellvibrio. Next base: position 16,491 of record JAGKWY010000014.1, read on the forward strand.
ATTACCCGTGCGGGCGATGATTATTATCTGGTGAATTCTTCTTTTGCCTATTCACCGGGTGTGCCTATTTTTCACAGCAAGGATTTGGTGAATTGGAAAGCGCTCGGTCATGTACTTACCACTCCCACACAATTACCACTCAAAAACCAACAGACTTCACGCGGCATTTATGCTCCGACCATTCGCTTCCACGACGGAGTGTTTTACATGATCACCACACTGGTGGACGTGCGTGGCAATTTTTTAGTGACGGCGAAAGATCCTGCCGGCCCCTGGTCTGAACCTGTGTTGCTACCCGAAATTGGCGGTATAGACCCGGATATATTTTTTGATGACGATGGCAAAGCCTATATTGCGCACAACGATGGCCCTGTAGGAGAACCGCTCTATAACGGCCACCGCGCTATCTGGTTGTGGGAATTTGATCTGAAAACTAACAAGGTGGTTAAAAATTCCGGGCGTGTGATTGTTAACGGCGGCACCGATATTGCCAAAAAACCTATCTGGATTGAAGGCCCACACATTTACAAAATCAACGGTTGGTATTATTTGCTCTGCGCGGAAGGTGGCACCGGCATGGATCACTCGGCCGTAATTTTTCGCAGTAAAAGTTTGCATGAGCCATTTGTTCCTTACGAAAAAAATCCGATCCTGACGCAACGCGATTTAAATAAGGATCGTACCAATCCCATCACTACTGCTGGCCATGCCGATTTTGTGCAAACCAGAGAAGGCGATTGGTGGGCGGTATTTCTTGCCACCCGCGCTTACGATAAAAAATTCTACAACTCTGGGCGCGAAACTTTTTTATTGCCCGTTACCTGGAAGGATGACTGGCTGGTGATTCTGGAACAAGGGAAGGAAATTCCCTATCAACACCCGGCACCAGTTATAAGAGCAAAAACCGCTAACCCTGATCAGCTATCAGGTAACTTTATTTGGCAGGATAATTTTTCCAACAAACAGCTGGGATTTGAATGGGTAAGCCTGCGCAGCGCTGATTCACCGTTTTATCAGCTGACTAAATCCGGCCTTGAATTGCAGGCATTAAAGGTAAAACTGGATAGTCTGGAGCAACCCGCATTCCTGGGGCGCCGCCAACAACACACTCGCTTTAGCTCCAGCGCGGAATTTACCTTACCCGAGGCAAAAACATCGGCGGGTATTGTTGCCTTGCAAAGCGAAACGGCACACTACTATTTTGGCGTGCGCCAAGTGGACAAAGGCACCGAGTTGTTTATCGAGCAAGCCAATAAAAGCGCCCCCAAAGTTATTTACCACAAACTCGTTAAAGACTTGGCCAATCCCATTCATCTACGAATTGAAGGCGATGCAGGAAAAATCCGTTTTTCCTACCAAAGCAAACAGGGCAAATACAAACCTGTATTGAAAAATGCGGATGCCAAAATGCTAAGCACTGAAGTTGCGGGCGGTTTTGTGGGTACATTGTTAGGTATACATGCGAGGGCAGAATAATGCGCGGGCATTTTATTTTCGGTAGCTGTCATATCAGGATTGCCGTTTTCCTGATCTTTTTATTGTTGGCCCCCCTCAGCTTCGCATTGGGTGAAAAATCCTGGCTGGTTGCATCAGGCTCCAGCCAATTTACCCTGGTGGATAAAACATCGTCCGCCAGTTTAATAATCGATAGCAATGATTTCCCCGGCGTACAGCGCGCGGTGAAAAACCTGCAAAGCGATATTGCAAAAGTCACCGGTAAGCAGCCGGCAATCGTTAATTCGATTACTGGGCAGAACGAGCAGTTAGTCATTATTGGCTCCATCGGAAAAAGCCAAATCATTGATCAGTTGATTGCTAACAAAAAACTCGACGCGAGCAAGATCCGCAACCAATGGGATGGCTTTTTGGTACAAGTCATTGAGCAACCACTACCCAATGTAAAACGCGCACTGGTTATTGCCGGGGCCGATAAACGCGGCACTACTTATGGCATATACAGCCTGAGTGAACAAATCGGGGTATCGCCCTGGTACTGGTGGGCCGACGTTCCTGTTAAAACAAAAACAGAAATACATATCGATAAAAAATTGCAGGTCACTGAAATCCCCAAAGTGAAATATCGCGGTATTTTTTTAAACGATGAAGCCCCGGCGCTAACCGGTTGGGTCACAGAAAAATACGGCAACTACAATCACGAGTTTTATGAAAAAGTGTTTGAGCTGTTGCTGCGCCTGAAAGCCAACTTCCTCTGGCCCGCGATGTGGAACAACGCCTTTGCCGATGATGATCCGCAGAATATGATCCTTGCCGATGAATACGGCATAGTCATGAGCACCTCGCACCACGAACCTATGATGCGCGCCGACAAAGAATGGAACCGTTACGGTAAAGGCCCCTGGGAATATTCCAAAAATCCGCAAAACCTGTACAACTTTTGGGTAGATGGCGTTAAGCGCAATAAACCTTACGAAAGCATTTACACACTCGGCATGCGCGGCCAACAGGATGAGCCGATGAGCGAAGGCGAAAACATCCATCTGTTGGAAAAAATTGTGCACGACCAGCGCGAGATTCTCGCCAACCAATTTGGCAAAGACAAACTCAATGAAGTACCGCAGGTGTGGGCACTCTACAAAGAGGTGCAGGGATTTTATGAACGCGGTATGCGTGTGCCCGATGATGTAATTCTGCTTTGGTGCGATGACAACTGGGGCAACATTCGCAGACTGCCAACACCCGAGGAGCGCAAACGCGCAGGCGGTGCCGGTGTTTATTATCACTTTGATTATGTGGGTGGGCCGCGTTCCTATCGCTGGATCAATACTCTATCCATCGCCAAAATTTGGGAGCAGATGAATCTGGCTTACGAATATGAAGCCAATAAAATCTGGATCGTCAACGTGGGCGATTTAAAACCCATGGAATATCCGATCGAATTTTTCCTGAACATGGCATGGAATCCGGAGGCTTGGCCGAAAGAGCGCATCCCGGAATTTGCCGAGCTCTGGGCCGAGCGCGAATTTGGCAAAGAACATGCTAAAGAAATTGCAGCAATTATGACTGGCTACACACGCCACAACCTGCGCCGCAAACCGGAATTGCAAGATGCAACGATTTACAGCCAGGTAAATTACGCCGAAGCGGATCGCATTACTACCGAGATACAATCTTATGCCGCGCGTGCTGAAGCGCTCTATAAAAAAATTCCGGTAACGCAACGCGATGCGTTTTATCAACTGGTGTTATTCCCGGCCAAAGCCAGCGCCACCATCACCGAGCTTTATGATGCGCAGGCCAAAAACCATTTATATGCACAACAAGCGCGCGCAACCACCAATGATTACGCCAATAGAGTGCGTGAATTGTTTGCGGCCGATGCAGCGCTGGAACAGGAATATCATCAGCTAAATGGCGGTAAGTGGAATCACTTTATGAGCCAGCCGCATATTGGCTACAGCAACTGGAACAACCCGCCAGAGGATACCTTGCCGGTGGTACAGATTTACGAACCCCATAATGCCGAGGAGATGGGTATAGCGATAGAGGGAAATGCAGCGGCCTGGCCAAGCCCGGGAACCTACCAACTAGGGCGTTTTGATCCCTTTGGTCAGCAAGAGCGAGCGTTAACTATCTTCAATAAAGGTAAAAAATCTTTCACCGCTACTGCCCAAGCCAGTGCTCCCTGGATTATACTAAATCATACTAGTGTACAAGTTGCCACTGAAGCGCAGTTGAAGGTTGGCATCGACTGGAGCAAGCTGCCCAAGGGCACACATACTGGCCGTATCCAGATTACCGGTACCGGCTGGGGTGGCGCCAGCATAGGCGTAACCGCCTTTAACCCCGGAATTAAAGCATCTGCGCTCAAGGGTAAAGGCTTTGTAGAAGCCGATGGTGTTATTGCGATAGAAGCAGAGCATTTCCAGCGGCAAAATACCCTGACCTTGGCCGATGGCCAAACAGCGGGGAAAAAGAAGCTGCGCTGGGAAAAAATTCCGCAACACGGCCGAACCTTATCGTCAATTTCGGTCTACCCGATTAGCGACCAGCATTTTGCCGATACTAAAGATGCGCCCTATGTGGAATACGATTTTGTTACGCTCAGTGAAAGTGATTTGAACGTACAGGGTTTCTTTGCTCCCAGTTGGCCAATGATTCCCGGGCAGGGCTTGCGCTATGCCATTGCACTGGATGCTGAAGCACCGCAGGTGGTGGACTTAACAGCGGACATGAGCAATCCCATCTGGGAAGAAACGGCGCGTAGCGATGTGCGCATCAGTAGTACCCGACACAACAATATTGCGGCAGGCGCACACAAGCTGCGAATTTACAGCCTGGATCCCGGCGTAACCCTGCAAAAAATTGTGATAGATGCCGGCGGACTCTTACCCAGCTATTTAGGGCCGGAAGAAAGCCGTCGCTATTAACGATAGTGATCAATGCAAAACCTGAGCGCTATTAAAACTCGTAATTAAAAAAGCAAAAAAATATCAACTGGAAATTGGCATTCAAAAAGAAAGTCAAACAAACACAACCCGAAAAACCTGACGCCGTAGAGAAGTTGTTGAATGAAAATTGTTGATGCGAAAGTGATTGTCACCTGCCCCGGCAGAAATTTTGTAACGCTAAAAATTACCACTGACCAGGGCCTGTATGGCATAGGCGATGCGACCCTGAATGGTCGCGAAAAAAGTGTGGTGTCCTACCTGGAGGATTATTTAATCCCCGCGCTGATTGGCCGCGACCCGCAGCAAATTGAAGATATCTGGCAATTTTTCTATCGCGGTGCCTACTGGCGTCGCGGCCCCATTGGTATGACCGCATTGGCCGCGATTGATGTTGCGCTGTGGGATATCAAAGCCAAAGCCGCCAATATGCCGCTCTACCAATTGCTCGGTGGCAAAAGCCGCGAGCGCATCCTCACTTACACCCATGCTAACGGCAAGGATCTGGATTCCACCCTGGAAGCTGTGCGCAAGGCACGCGAAAAAGGTTATCAGGCCATTCGTATCCAGTGCGGCATTCCCGGCATTGAAAAAACCTACGGCGTATCCAAAAGCGAAAAAAGTTACGAGCCAGCCGATGCCGATTTACCCTCGGTAGAAGTCTGGTCCACCGAAAAATATTTGAATTTTATTCCCGAAGTATTTGCCGCTGTGCGCAAAGAGTTTGGCCGCGATATTCATTTACTGCACGATGTACATCACCGCTTAACACCGATTGAAGCGGCGCGTTTGGGCAAAGAGCTGGAGCCCTACCATTTATTCTGGATGGAAGATGCAGTGCCAGCGGAAAACCAGGAAGCCTTTAAATTAATTCGCCAGCACACCACCACTCCCCTGGCGGTCGGCGAAGTATTTAATTCGATCCACGATTGCCGCGAGCTGATTCAAAACCAACTGATCGACTACATTCGCTCCACCATCGTACACGCCGGTGGTATTACCCATGTGCGCCGCATTGCGGATTTCGCCAGCCTGTTCAATGTGCGCACCGGTTTCCACGGCGCGACCGACCTCTCGCCGGTGTGCATGGGTGCAGCACTGCACTTTGATTACTGGGTACCCAACTTTGGTATTCAGGAACATATGGCGCACAGCGCGCAGATGGAAGAAGTATTCCCCCACGCCTATCAATTCGATAAAGGCTACTTCACTCCCGGTGAAGCACCCGGCCACGGTGTGGATATCGATGAGAAGCTCGCCGCAAAATATCCTTACAAACGCGCTTGCCTGCCCGTAAATCGCCTGGAAGATGGTACCCTATGGCACTGGTAAGCCCAGGGTCCTACTGGTAAGTCAAATTCACACTGGTAAACCCGGTGCTTGCCGGATGGCTTCGCCCTGAAGCCATCCACAATCTATTACAATCCATAAACAACAACGGCAATTCACAACCCCGCAAGAGAGAGCAAGCGCAATGACATTACAAAAAAAATTCCTTGCTGCCAGCATCATCAGCAGCGCCGCCTTTATTCTCGGCTGTCAGGATAAATCCGCCCCGGAACAAACCAGCACCGCCGCCTCACCCGCACCGGCTGTCCTGATCCCAGATCCATCGATTGATCCAGCCAAATTTCTTAACCAGCCATTGGTGAAAGATATCTACACCGCCGACCCATCGGCCCACGTGTTTAATGGCAAGTTATATATTTATCCCTCGCACGATCTGGATTCCGGCATCACTACTGATGGCGAAGGCGATAAATTCGATATGAAAGACTATCGCGTTTTTTCTTACGACCCGGCCACCAATACCACCACTGATCACGGTGAAGCGCTCAACCTGAAAGATGTCCCCTGGGCCAGCCGCCAACTCTGGGCGCCGGATGCAGCTGAAAAAGATGGCAAATTCTTTTTGTATTTCCCGGCTAAAAATAAAGAGGGCATTTTCCAAATGGGCGTCGCCACCAGCGATTCACCCACCGGCCCTTTCAAAGCTGAACCCGAGCCGATTAAAGGCAGCTTCAGCATCGACCCCGCCGTATTTAAAGACGATGACGGTGCCTATTACATGTACTTCGGTGGTATCTGGGGCGGACAATTACAGCGCTGGGCCAGCGGCAGTTATGTTGCGGAAGATAAATATCCCGCGAGTAATGAACCGGCCTACAGCCCCAAAATTGCCAAGCTGAGTGACGACCTGCTGCAATTTGCTGAACCACCGAAAGATGTACAAATTATCGATGGCGGCGGTGTGCCCCTGTTAGGTACCGACACCAATCGCCGCTTCTTTGAAGCCGCCTGGGTACACAAATACAACGGCAAATATTATTTGTCCTACTCTACCGGCGACACCCACTTTATCGCCTATGCCGTTGGCGAAACTCCTTATGGCCCCTTCACCTACAAAGGCATGGTGTTAACGCCGGTATTTGGCTGGACCAACCACCACTCCATCGTGCAACAAAACGGCAAATGGTATTTGTTCTACCACGACTCACAATTGTCTGGCGGTAAAACCCATCTACGTAACATCAAAGTCACCGAGCTGGTGCACGCGGATGACGGCAGCATTCAAACGGTTGATGCTTATCTGGATTGATTTGTTTTTTTAAGAAATAAAAAAAGCCCGATCAGTGTTTGCTGATCGGGCTTTTTATTTATCAATATGGGCAATTATCGCTGCGATTGCTGACTTTCTATATAAGGGACGCAATATCCATAATTGATGTTGCCATAACATCCCTGGAACAAAGGTTTTCTGGCCGCTTTATTGGCCGGTTATGTATTTACCATCCCATTGATAATAAAGTACATTTATCCATCTAAAGACCGCCAGTAAGAGACATTTGGTCAGTTTGCTGCCCTGTTCCCACTTAGCCATCTGCACAGCATCAACGAGTTACCCCACGAGAAGGCGATTGTATTCAATGGGTTGTAGCGGCACTCAACCCCCATGCTATTATTCAAAAACGACAATCAAGGCGGGCAATCTAGCGAGGCACAATATGAACGCGAAAGAATCTGCACAGCACCTCATTAACCAGCTACCCGAGCAAGCCTCGTGGAGTGACATCATGTACGAGCTGTATGTAAAACAAAAAATTGAAGCTGGCTTGAGAGCAGTTGAGGAGGGGCGCACTATCCCACACGACCAAGTCAAAGCACGGATACTCGCAAGACAACAAAAAACTTTATGAAAATTGAATGGACCGAACCTGCCGAACTGGATTTAGGTGATATCTATACCTATATAGCCCGTGATGTACCCTTTTATGCAGAGCAGTTTGTTGACCGGATTGTCGATACAGTAAATCTGCTATACGAGCAACCACTCATGGGGCGCGAAGTGCCCGAAGCCGAACGCGCCGATGTTCGCGAGCTGATATTTCAAAACTACCGCATAATGTATTTAGTGAAAACCGACTACCTGTATATCCTGGCAGTAATTCACGGCAGCCGGGATTTGACGAAAATGGATCATAAACCCTGGGAAGTGGTGTAGTTAAAACGTTTGATACTTCTTTGGATTGATTTGTTTTTTATCGCCCACAAAAAATAACCTTATTAATCAGATCAACAAAAATTTTTATCCGTAAAAAATTGACATTTATAAATCCCGGATAGATATTTCTTGCGCAGTAAAATAATCATATTCAAACACCCCATAAAAATTAGTGAGAGATTTACCTATGTGCCGATCTTTAATTAGTCGTTTTGTTTCTGCAGTTATCTTTGCATCTGCGTTATTACCGTCGCTTAGCCAAGCGCAATCAATCAACCCCAACCATGTGTATTTGTACAAAGGTGAATTGGTCCAACGCAGCATTGCGCTGGGTGATCCCGCCAACTGGAACACCAACCTCGCCGGCCGCGAGGGAAAATCAGCGGGGGGAAAAGTTGAAGTATCGCCTGCAGATTTCAAAGGCAAGGGCGATGCGATTCAAATTAAATGGTCACCGCGCAAAAAAGTTGTCGGCAGCTTTGTGATAGCTGGCGAAGTGATTGATTTATCCAAATTTAAAGATGCGGCATCACTCACCATTGATATGAAGATTGATGTAAAACCGGATAAAGATGTAAAAGTTGGCATGAGCTGCGACTACCCATGCCTCGCCAATGTTTCCATTAACAACATGATCAAGTCCATGCCCAAGGGCGAATGGTTTTCCCTACCCATCCCACTTAACTGCTTTGTCGGTGATGACTTTGATTTAGCGAAAATCTCCGGCCCATTTACCGTAGCGACTGACGGAAAGTTTACCGTGAGCATTACTAATATTCGTTTGGAAAAGTTGGCGGAAGGCGATAAGGGCTGTACAGGAGAGAAAAAGGAATAATTTTCTTAATTGATTAAATAAAAAAATCCCGATCAGTTTTTTCTGATCGGGATTTTTTTGGGTAAAAACGCATCCGCAACCTACAGTCCGATACTTTTATATGAGCTAATCAAAATAAGCCCGATACCTAAGAAGACTTACTACCCCAGACTCAAAATAAATTTCAACAACAGTTTCACCACGTTCAATATATACAGCATCTACCGAATGCTCAATAGAAAGCTTACCTATCACAACCTCTGCTTTTTGTCCCACATACAACCAATCCAGAAATTTTAGCTTATTGCTTTTCGTATAAATGCAGTTCAATTTTGTCCATTTTTCTTCTACATTAATGACAAACGCTGCAACATTGCCCTCCTGATTATAAAGATAGCTTTTTAGACTACTGGTGCCATGTGGACTATTTACGGAAAAAACGGATAAATCTTTTTCTTCATAGAGTTTCTGAACATTCTCCATTTTCAAATAGTCTTCTATTTGATCAACCACCTTAGGATTAAATAACGAATGTGAAGCTTTATCTGAGCCCAACTGAATCTCATTTCTTAGACATTGTTCTAAATGTAAGGAGGAATCGGCGACCACAAGTTGCGAAGTAAAAATTAAGAATAAAACCGATAATATTTTCATGCTTATAAACTCAACAAACTTTTAAATTCTGATGGAGAATACCGAGAATCATATCTCGAAAAGTAACCACTCGTAGCATCTGGTCCATTTTTAGATGTAATAATCTCATAGTGTACATGCGGCCCAGTGCTATTTCCTGTTGAACCGGATTTCATAACTTCCTGCCCAGTTCTTATGTTATCACCAACCCTCACAGATAACGCACTTCCATGAGCTAACATAGAATATACATCACCTTTACCGCTACTGGACGGGCCATGATTTATAATAACTAATTTCCCGTAATCTCCATTTTTTCCAGAAAAAACAACTCTTCCAGAATACGTAGCAACTACGATGGTCCCAGTCTTGACGCTATAGTCCGTCCCACGATGAGTAGATGAGCACACAGAGCATGTACGTGTAGCGCTGTATTCTGATGAAATAGTCGCCCCTCCTACCGGACTACTCAAAACTAGCCCGTATCCTCTAACATCTATGAACGCCTGATTAGTCACATCAAAAAGCCCAGAATTAATCTGCTGATTAAAACTACCTTGCCATTGATCGTGATTGAATTTTAAAGTCTCAACATAACTATTCCACATAGCGTTCCTTCGATCTTCAACATCTTGCTGCTCTCTTTTGAGTTCCTCAGCAGTTTTACCACAGGGCGTCGTAATACCACCTGGTGCCGTTGGCCCTGGATCACCACAAGTCTGATACCCACTCGGATCCGTAAAACTCAGCGGGTTGTTGAATACGTAGGAATAACGGTTGTAGCTCTGCGTATTATAGGGCGCTTGCACGAATGGGTCGGCACTCATGAACCTTCCGAGTTCCGGGTCGTAGACGCGGCCGTTCATGTGGATTAGGCCCACGGAATCCAGATGCTCGTGGTCGGTGAAACCGCGCGCGGTGGAGGTGGGGATTAGCATGTTGTCGAGTGGGCCATTCCATTGCTGGTAGCGGCGCTCGCCCCAGGCGCCATTCGCCTGCCATTGCACATCCAATGCAGAAGTTACTGTGCCTTTGCTGAGTGCAACAATACTACCAACGTGATCGCGGTGCTGGTATTCGTAACCATAGGTTGCGCTGGTGTTAGTTCCCTTGCTGATGAATAACGCCATATCACCCACGTAGTGGATTTTTTGTGTTTCACCGTTCAGCGTGACCTCTTCATAAATTCCACCCACATAGTTGGTCACACGCCCATTGCTATCGCTGTGTTTAATTCGATCCTGATTCGGGCCGTACACAATGGTGGAGAACTTGCTGCCCTGGGTGATGCTGGTCGGCGTATTGAACGGGCTGTATTGCACAGTGCGTGTTGACTCACCGGTTTTAGTCGCCGTTTCCAGGTTGCCAATTGCATCGTATTTGTAAGTCCAGCCATTTGCCGATGTCACTGCATGCGGGCCTGCAACGTTAGCACCGTTGGTGCCGTAGCCCATCGACAATGACGAACCTTGTACCTGCTCGTCCATTAGCTTGGATGTAAGATTGCCCAACGCGTCGTAAACATAATCGTTAGTGGCACTGCTGCAGCCATTAAAGCGTGCCGCTTTTAAACGATTGAGTCCGTCGTAACAGAAACTTTGCGTAACCGTATTTTTACGATCTTCACGCGCTTTTAAATTGCCCAGTGAATCGAATGTATATTTTTGATCCTGAATCACCAAACTGCCTTTTACCGCGCGAATCGTTTCCAGACGATTGTTGTAAACATCGTAGGTTTGATTGGTAACAACACCATTACCCAGAGTGAATTGTTTGAGGTTACCCAGCGCGTCGGCATCATCGGCTTTCCATACACGCGTACCCGCCGAGTCTTTCACTTCATTCAAATGGCCATAGCTGTTGTAGCTATTGGCCACTACGTAACCGGTGGGATAAGTCACGCCTAATGGACGACTGAAATTATCGTAATGCTGGGTGATGCTATAGCTGTTAACACCAATGTTATAGCTGGTGGTTTCTGGCAAACCTTTATTGGTATAAGAATAAGATTCCGAATAGCTGGAGCTATCGGTACTTACACCACTCATACTCGCCAGCTGGCCTTTACCATATGCACTGGTGTCGTAATACCAATTTTGCGTAGTACCCGTACAACTACTGCTAGCCCTGTCGACACGTTTTACCTGACGACCAAGCGCATCGTAACCAAAACAGGTGCGCTGGTTTTTTGCATCGGTTTGCGTAGCCACCAGGCCTAACGAGTTGTAGGTGTAAGTCGTTTTGCCGGTGTTGGGGTCGGTCATTTCAGTTTTGCGACCCAACTTGTCGTACACCACATTCACCAGCGTTTTTACATCGTTATTTACTTGCGAGGTTTTTAAATCGCCCCAGGGCCAATAGGTAAAATCTACCGGTGTATTGGTATTGTCCTGTGAACGTATTACCCAACCTGCCGCATTTAAATAACGTGTTTGCGTTTGGCTCAAACGGTTAGTGGTGGTGTGACGCAAGCCATTGTAAGCAAATACTTCACTGGAGCTATCCGGATATCCAATGCTGCTGACACGACCCAGCGCATCGTAACTACGCGTTACTGTTTGCTGGCTGCCGCCGTAATAGAAAGGCTCGCTCGTTTGATAAACACTGCCGCGACTGTTGTAACTTTGCAGCGTGTAAACGTCTTGTCCATTCAGCCCTTTACTGCGGGTACCAATTTCGCGATTAAACCCATCGTAATAGGTACGCACTGCGGCACTACCGGTAGTTTTTATTTGCTGATACCACTTGGCACTTGCGTGATACGACGAACAACCGCTGCAACTGCGGTAATCGATTTTGGTTTGCGTTGCATCGGCATAGGTAATTAATTCCAGGCGCCCGTAGGCGTCATAAGCGCGTTTGGTTTCCAAACCATTTGCATCTACTTCACTGGTGGGCGAGCTCCACACCGCATGGAATTTTGTGGTTTCTTTCAAATTCAGTGGACTGGTGACTTCCACCGTGCGTACACCCGCAGAGTCATAACTTTCGTTAATACTGGTGGTACGTGTGACAACATCCAATCCATCATTGGCAGTATCGTCCCAGGTTTCTGTCACGCTATTTACCGAACCCAAACCGTTGTAACCGTATGTGGTTGTCAACTTTATTGCAGCGGCAGCGGTAGCATCTGGCTCAATGGTTTTGGATTCCAATTGACCCAGTGCGTTATAAGTAAATGATTGCGTGCGTACATCGTAAGCAGATTTTGTAGCGGCACTTACCGCACTACCAACCCAGGCATAAGCTTTCTGTTTTTGCACCAAACCGCGCGCATCACCTTTTTGGGTGATATCCAGATTTTCCATCGCCTTGATTTGCACGGATGCAGAAGAACCGGATGTGTCACAAGTCGATGTTTGGCTATACACCAACACGCCATCTGCGGTGAAATCATTATCAGCACCGCTACCCGCACTGGTGACAACAATTGCTGGATTTTCAGCAAGCAGATCGCACGAGGCTATTGCATCTTTTTGATTCTGACTTTGCGCGGCAGCAACTTTGGTTCCATCCAAATCCCACTGCTCGTTGCTGGATTTATAGAGGTACGCAAAATAGTGCGGACTCTTATAGCCTGAATCTACATCATCGCTATAAATTCTTACCTTCCATTGGTTGCGTGTTTCCGACAGCAAGGACGACGATGCCTCACTCCAACTAGCGTCACTATTGTAAACACGTTGACGTTTTATTTTTCCGGAAAGTTTGTACTCACTATTTGCCGCCTGATAATAATCAGTCACCGTTTTTATCGGCGTGTATCCCGCAACTGTTTCCAGTTTTTCAACTTTGGCAAAACCTAAATCGCCATAACCCGCACCGTGGGTTTTTGCACCAAAATATTTGTATTCGGTTTTATTGGTGCCGCCAGCGCCGTTGGTGATTTGGATTTCACTAACGCCAAGTCGCTTAGCCAGGATTTTAGTTTGTTTTACATAACCCAACTCATCTTCCAACACAGTATCGCTGGGGATGACTTCATAAATTGTATTGGACGCGAGCGGTGAATACTTGATGTCTATTCTTCGCGCAGATTCCAATACTGACTCTATACGATTGGAGATCATATTATTTTTTAAGCGATAGTGATCTTCGTAAGTCCCATTATTATCGAAATCATCAAATTTGAGCGTGCTAGAGACAAGGCCGACTGAGTTAGGATCAAGATTAGGATAGGCCCATTGGAAATCACTCCAATTGCGATAAGTGAGTGGTGCCGCAAAACTCGGATTGCCTTGTGCATCAGAACCCAAGGATAAGTAAACCCTGGCTTCATGATCAATAATACTTTCTTCCTCCTTGTAACAACTTTGCAAACTGCCATCGAGTGGTTGCAAGCAACGTCTAAAAATACGAGCACCCGATTCGACAATATCGTCGAGGCCATCGCCATTAAAGTCCACCACTGTACGATTGCAACGATCATAGCTAATGGCAGTTTCTGAATAACGCTGCGCGTCCAATCCACAAAAACGCAGGTATTTATTGCCAATTGCTGTCACTACTGGTGCACGGAAACCCGGTACTGCGGCTCCGCTATTGACCAGTTTGCCAACACCCAATGCAATAGAAAATGCGCCGGCTTCGCCCGACGTTAAATCGCCGTTAGTGGCCTTTGGCAAACTAGCCAAGTCGGTAATACCGTCGCCGTTAAAATCTCCCATAAAGCCAATCCCGCTTAAAGGATAAGGGCCTTGCAGGTCAATTGAGCCTGGAGTAGCAGTTCCATCACTCAACCCCATATAAACAGGAAGTGTTGTCAGTGGATGACGATAATCCACCGGCGCATATAGATCCTTGCTGCCATCACCATTTAAGTCCATAAAATGAAGGCTATAGTTATAGGGAAACCCGTTGGTTACCCCACTAAACCAAGTTTGGAAAGGCAGAAATCCCGCTCCTTTGTCATTTAACGCTACCGAAACGTCTTCACGCAAAGGCTCATACCAACACGCCTCTTTCGGATCGTTTCCGAAACAATTTGGCGCGCGGATCAAATCCACATAGCCATCAGAATTTACGTCCACATAGTGCAGCTTATAAAAAAACACCCACTCCCCTGTATCCGGGAAAACACGCGTATAGGGATTCGGGCCAATCAGCTGGTGGTGTTCCTTTCCTGTAAACGTCAACTCATTTTTTGCAATATCAAATCCCTCAGCTGGCGTAGTTGTAATAGCCGTTCCATTGCTGAGATATACCTTAATACCAGTAGAACCGTTCCACACAATATCGTCACGACCGTCCTGGTTCATGTCAATGGGCTTCAAGGTAGCTTGCGTTGCCTCAGGCAGAGCCGCGGTATTTGGCTCAAGCACACCATCCCCATTGATATCCAACCAGGCACTATTTGGCGCGACCGGCTCAGTGCGATCAACTTGAGTTAAGCGATAATTTTCTGCAGTTTGTAAATTCCAATCAAATGCCACCGGTGCAGCACAGCTATAGGCAGCACACTGCGTCACGCTTGCCAAACGGCTGGTTTTCGCAGGGTCTGAATAGGATTTACCCTGGTAGGTTTGACCTAACTGTTGATAGCTTAAATTGTAAGAGGAAACAGTGGCTCCTACAGACTTGATTTCTATTTTGGAAAGCCGTTTATCAGTTTTTACTCTCGTACCGGCAATATATTTCAGCGCAATATCATCACGATTTTCATAAACAAATTTCACTGTGTTCAACGCGCCGAAGATTGGGTCTATCTTGTAGGAAATGGTATCGGGGTAGTGACTTTGAATTCCGTCACTTGTAGTTTTTAGATAAGTCACCGTCCAACTATTACCCGCAACATCCTGCTGGCTGGTCATGTACCAGGCATAGGTTTGGCTTTGGTCATCAGCGAGTTTGCTGTCAGCGTTGTAACCATAACGACTAGTTGCGCCCGAATTACTGGTAACTTCCCAGTAATCGCCCAGCTTTTTAATGCGCAGGAAGCTTTCACTTTCGGTGCGATATTCACCGCTACTCACTTCAACGAGGCGCTGACCATCCAGACAATATTTGTAATTATCGCCAGCCTGAATACCACTGGTGAAACCATCGCGAATCATGGATGCATTGCAACGACTGATTACCGATAAACCACTCAGCGACCAACCCCACCCCAGCAATCCATTTTTTTGGTTTGAACTATAAGCAAGTTGCAACTTGGGTTGCACGCCATTTATGCCTGGCGGAAGTGCAATAGGAATGGAGTAATTAAAAGAACCATCGGCCCCCACACCCTCATTTCCAGAAAGAGCTCCGTTAAATACGGCCTCTGCCATAGCATCGGAACCAGGATCTACAGGCAACTGATTTTTGGTTGTTTGTAAAAACGCAGCCCCCGTGTAGACGAGATCAATGGATGATGTTGATGACGATGAGCTTGTCTGTATTTGACTTGCAGAAACATCGATATAGTCGATATTCGAACCTGCCGTACTGGTGGCGGCAACCAATTTAATTTTGTTGGCGCCTGCGCGCAGTGTTACCGAAAATATTTCATCGGCCCAAGCTGTCCAAGACTTGGTAGAGACAAACGTTTTTGATCCAACCTTCACGCCATTCACAAATAAATCCATCGGGCGTGAAGGAGGATTGCCGTTACTGTAACGAACCAACACTTGCGCAGATCCAGCGACAGGCTGATCGACATTCCATTCAATAAAACTTCCAAGTGCTGCGTTGTAATCACCATAACCAGTACCCGAGAAGCCGGGATTTTCTTGTGTTACAGCAACACCAGATAACAGCGTTGCAGCCTCCGCCTCATAACGTTTGGCGGAAGAGAGGCTTGATGACGAAAAAGACGTACTCGTAGAGATGCTGGATGAACTCCGACTAGAAGAACTTGTAGAATTGGAAATTGTTGACGACGAACTACTCGTTTGAGCGGTCACAGTAACAGTTTGGGGGACACTTTCATTGCTACAACCACTTGCATTACACGCCTTAACTTTATAAGTGTATTGACCAACCGATTTAGCGGTAACTCCCTGATAGGACTTGGAGGTAAATAACGGATTCCCGCCATTACTAACTAATTCATTATTCTCATACAGCTGATAATAGTTAGTGTAATCAACACCTACCCAGCTAACTTGAAATTCGCCGGTTGCAGTTGTAGATGGCGACACACTCAGAGCAGGAATAGCCGGCACCGGCAATGTGACACTGACTGTTTTTGTATCTGCTAAGGTAGTGCAATCTTCCGCTGGCGTATATTTGCAGTCATAGAGTTCGTAGGTATAAAGGCCATCTAATTTTTTATCAAAATTCATCGCCCCCGAAGGGCCATTCCCTGTGACTAGCTGCGACGAAAACCCGGAATTACGCTTTTCAAATAAGCGTGTTGAATAGGTTGCATTTTTCCAACTAACAATATATTTGCCTTGGCCATCGTTGCTATCCACTGACAACCTGGGCGGCAAATCGTTAACAGTTACTTTAAAGCTGCGCGCTGCCTGCAACTCGCCATCGGAAATCTGCAGGGTTACTGTAGCCGTACCCGTTTTATTCGCGGCTGGGGTAACTACCAATGTATGCTTACCTGGATCAACGGAGTCACGAACCACGCTCACATTAGCGGCAGGAACCAAAAAGCTTTCGCCAGATGGGACGCTAACACCAACCGTGTTAAGTGGCTGATCATCCGTAATGGTGAATACAAACGGGTTTGAAGTCGCATTTTCGTCGACAACTAAATCGGGGATCGCTGACATTGTCGGCGGATCATTGACTGAACTCACCGTGACGTTAAATTTAATAGTTGATGCAGCAGTACCGTATCTGACGGTCAACGAAATTTCGCTAACTCCATAAGCATTAGCAGAAGGAGCTATACGTAAGGACCGACTTAACCCGGTACCAGTTATCGTCAAACTTGCATTAGTTATTAGCGTGGTATTTGATGAAGTCGCCTCAAAAGTAAATGAACCAGCTAATGACTCCGGATAAATAATCGTGAATGGCACTGAGGCATTGGCATCCTCATTCAACGTAACAGGTGATACAGGTTGAATCACGGGTGCAACATTGCCAACAACAATCATTGCCTCTTTAGCACCACCACAGTCGTCTGGAATTGGGCCATTCTGACAATGTCCCTCTAAACGATAGATATAAATACCCGGCTGTTTCCCGGTGATATCTACATACGTTAGGCCCACTGCGGGGATTTCAGTCAATGTTCCGTTTAACTCTTTCCATTTCAGCTGTGCATATTGGTAGGAACCATTCCAACAAACTCTAAAATTTCCGTCCAGGTCTGTCTCAGGAACATAAATTCCTATTGATGAGCCACTACTAATGGACGCACCACAAACAAACGCCGAACTGCTTGAAGCGGCGGAGCTTGAAGAATAACTACTAGAACTGGAGGTAAGCGCGATTGAGCTGGGAACAGAGCTTCTTGATGACGAGCTAGCACTACTGATCACAGCCGATGAGAAACTGTTTGAACTGGACACCAAACTCGCAACCGAACTTCTCGATGATGTGGCAGGGCTGGATGAAGAAGCCGCCGAAGACGAAATACCAACTGCCGCACCGGTTGCCCAATCAGAGCAGCCAGTTGGGTTACAGGCTTTAACCTGATAGACATAATTAACGCCCGGTAATACCGTCGAGTCGACATAACCCGTTTGGTTTTGGCCTACTAAAGTGGCCAGCGGAGCTGAATTGCGCTGCAATTCATAGGATGCAGCGCCCGTAGGGGGAGCCCAGGAAATGGTAATTGAATTACTGCCAGGAATCGCAGAGAAGCCGATTGGGGTAGCTGGGCGCAAGGGAACTGTCACAGACGAAGAAGCAACCCGTGCCCCTGAACATCCCGCCGAGTTACAGGCCTGAACACTATAGGTGTAGGCAGTACCCGGCGTTGCCGTTGTATCGTTGTAGCTATTGGTATAGCTAAAATCCAATCCGCCGGAATTACGTGACACTTCATAACGAGTGGCAGTAGCACCGGCGGATGACGGCACCCAGCTAATTGCAACCGCAGGCCCACTCACGTTGACGGTAATGCTCGACGGAGTGTTGGGCACAGAGAGAATACTACTTGAAGAACTGCTAACCGAGCTGATAGCCGGACTTGAGGACAACGCAACTGCTGACGATGCTTTGGAGCTGGACGCCATCACAGAACTAACCGACGAGCTTCTCGCTGAACTGGTAGCGGGGCTGGACGAAACAGGAGCACTTGAAGCTGCCACACTGGATGAGCTTTTTGAGCTAGCGGCAGCAGACGACGCGGGACGAGAAACAACGATGGTACCGGAGGCGCTATTACAAACCTGGGCTGATTGACCCACCTGGCAATAGTTATCCACCCTGAATGTGTAAGTTCCACTTTTCATGGAAGTAAAGGTTCTGGACCCCGTAGATCCCATCAAATGACCATCAATAGTATTTCCGTCTTGCCAGAGATCGACGAACAAACTTACCCCAGACCAAGTAATAGTAAACGTGCCATCCCCATCGGAATCGGTTGGAGGAACATTTATTGAAACGGCTGAAAATGCGTTTGCAGAAAATGAAAAGCCTGCGCAGATACAAATTATTTTTAAAATTAAGCGGAAAAAGTTGCAGGTTTTTTTATAAAGGGTGTCCATAATTGATCCTTTGAAAACATCCAAAAAAATTAATAGCAGAACGAGAAAAACGAATAACGTCAGGAAAAATACCGTAGCGAAAAAGCGGTTATAGGTAATGCGCCGGGAATCACTGACTTAAAGGGAGGGGAGTGTTTTTATATATGAAAGCACAAAAAGACAAACTTCCTTTGTTCTGGCAATAACGAATGCGCATTATATTGATGATGATTTTGGCGTCTAATACTTTTTAGTAATATTGTTTTTTTAGGCCTTAACCACCTCAGCTTGTCTCACCCTCTAGCAGCACTCAAACCCTTAATAGCTATTTGGATTGATTCGTTTTTTTGGAATAAAAACTACCTATCGGTGTTTGCAGATAGGAGTTTGGTTTGGCGAAGCCTCATTTTGTTAATCGTTAAATTTTCATCCCCGAATTGACTTTTGTCATGCTTGGGTGAATATTATCCAAGTGCCAAAAAATCATATTAATTGGCCAATTCCCTACCCAATAATAATGTCAAACGAGAATATCCCTATGGGCAACACATCCATAAAAACCCTTCTTTCCTGCGCTAGCCTGGGGCTACTAATGGCTTCATCAGCGCAAGCACAAAACCTTAACCCAAACTATTTTTATCTGGTCAAAGGGGAATTGATCAGCCGAAGTATTGCTTTGGGGGACCCCAGCAACTGGAATACATCACTGCAAGGGAGAGAAGGCAAATCTGCCGGAGGAAAGGTTGAAGTAGCTCCAATCGATTTCAAAGCAACGGGTGATGCAATTCAAATTAAATGGTCACCACGTAAAAAAGTTCAGGGCAACCTTTCTCTTTACGGCAACCCAATTGACCTATCCAAATACAAAGACTCCGCATCACTTACAATTGATATGCGAATCGATGTAAAGCCCGATAAAAACGTTAATATTGGTTTGGACTGCGGCTACCCCTGCCGCGCGGATCTTTCTATCAATGGGATGATCAAAAAAATGCCCAAGGGCGAATGGTTTTCCCTACCCTTGCCGCTCAATTGTTTTAAAAGCGATAACCTCGACCTAAGTAAAATCAACGGCCCATTCAGCATCGCTACTGATGGAAAATTTACCGTAAGCATTACCAATATTCGCCTGGAAAAATTACCTGAAGGCGAGAAAGGTTGTGTGGAAGAGAAAAAATAATAATTTTTTTGGATTGATTAAATAAAAAATCCCGAGCAGAGTTTTCTGGTCGGGGTTTTTTACCGATAAGGACAGTTATCATCGCGATTGTCTGCTCTATATGTCACAGCACAACCAATTTGCCAGGAGACAGTAAAAGAAAACAGTATTTAATATAATTTTTCTGCCTTGCAGTGCTCAGCAATAAACTGAGCATGTGTCGGCATGTAATCCACAGATTTATCAATTACTCTACGCACACTATCAAGGCGTTTTACGATTTCATCCTTAGACATACGATCAACCAACGGATGATATGCTCTCGGACTAATACCTTGCCCATGCATTACTTCAAGCCAACTAAGGTCGTTAAACATTTCATTATTATTTCTGAATATACGACCATTTTTCTTAAACTGTTCAATTTTCTGTGTTAACGCCTCTGGCACACTCATATTCCGACAGTATCGCCAGAACTCAGAGTCTTCGCGCTCCGTAGCATGATAATGCAAAATCAAAAAATCACGAATTTTTTCAAACTCAAAATCTGCTTGCCTATTAAACTCGTCGATATCCTCACTATCAAAACTTTTATTCGGAAAAAATGTCATAAATCGAGCAATAGCAGATTGCACCAAATGGATACTTGTTGATTCGAGCGGCTCCATAAACCCGCTTGCCAGGCCAATCGCCAAACAATTTTTATTCCAGAATTTTTTCCGCTTACCGGTAACAAACTTCAACAATCTCGGCTCAGCTAAGGGTTTTCCATCAAGATTGCCGAGCAGTATGTCCATAGCTTGCTGTTCTGCCATAAATTTGCTGGAAAATACATGTCCATTACCAATACGATGCTGTAACGGAATACGCCATTGCCATCCAGCCGAATGCGCCGTCGATCGGGTATAGGGCGTTGGGTCACCTGCACTTTCGCAAGGCACGGCCCAAGCGCGATCACAAGGCAACCAATGAGTCCAATCCTCATAACCAGTTTTCAAGGCTTCTTCAATTAAAAGCCCGCGGAATCCAGAACAATCAATAAAAAAATCGGCTTCAATAACTTCGCCAGATGCCAACCGCACCCCAGAAATGAAACCAGTATCGGCATGCAATGTGGTTTCAATTACCTTACCTTCTGTTCTAATTACCCCTCGAGTTTCTGCATACTCTCGTAAAAATTTTGCATACAACCCCGCATCAAAATGAAACGCATATGCAATATTAGATAAAGGAGAATTCCCCGCATCTACTGCGCGCATAAACTTTCCCTTATCCGACGCAACACCGCTAATTGTATAATTACCCAACTCCTCAGCCTCTCCCAGCTGGTACAGTTTCAACCAGTAGTGATAAAACTGTATTGCATCCATATCTTTGCCAACATCCCCGAAAGCATGAATATATTTGTGCCCTAATCTAGTCCAGTTGACAAACTGGATACCTAACTTAAACGTTCCTTGTGTTTTTCTTACAAACTCATCTTCATCCAATTCAAGTAATTTATTAAATAGTTGAATTTGTGGAATGGTTGCCTCACCCACACCAACAGTACCGATTTCCTCCGACTCAATAAGTTGTATTTTACAGAAGCTTGTTTTGATCACTTTTGCAAGTGCAGCAGCAGTCATCCAGCCTGCAGTTCCCCCACCAACAATAACAATTTTTTCTATTTGATTATTTTCTTGCATCGTATTAATCCTGCACTTTTATTTGTTTAACGCAATAAGTAGTTAATATAGTCTTTATATGTTGGCATTCGTGCAGCAACCAATAACAAATCTTTGCTGTACTGTAATGTTTTTTTTGTAAAATCCACCATGGCGAAGTCAGAATAAATACCAGCAGGTTTTTCAGCAAAAATCCCAGCCCCCAACATTATCTTGGACCAATATTCTGCAGAAAAAACCTGAGACTCAGAGTCTTGAACCACACCGTAAGCGGAATACAGCTCTATTCTTTTTCTTGTCGAAATCTGTATTTCGTTAGAAAAATAGCACTTCTCTCCTCGCAACTCACAAAAAGCGGCTGCAAGTTCAAAATACTCTCGCGTATTCAGTTGGTTCACCCTATTAAATTCATCAGCAAAGCCACTCATGCACCCTTTATCTGGCCATAACTCAATTAGAGTAAGCATCCCATCTCTTACCCAATCCCACATAGTCCAGCATGGATCCCATGGGCTATAGTCTGCAGCAGCAAAACACACATAATTGTCAACCCAAAACGGTGCATGTAGATCGACATCAATATGACGCATATCTTTCAAACTGTCGTCCTCAGCATCTATTAGCCGAGATTCCTTTTTTGCGACAGGTGATTCACCAATATATAAATTTTGACTCAAACTACCAGAACGGATTTTCATCACAGAGCTTTGTTCACTCATTATACTTTCAACAACCGGACATACGATACTTTCAGTAAGGGCATGAAGTGAAGAGTGAATACAAGCATTGAGATTTCCCGATGTAATATTTTTTTTATTGCGTGAAATTTTTTCGGGCAACGAAACTTGATCAACTTTAGAAGATAAGTCAATCACCAAATCAGCATCTAACCTTTTACCATGATCCAGACTGATGTATACACCATCAATACCATAGCAAATTTCAACAAACCCATAATATTCATGCCTAATCTGTTGCGCACAAAGTAGTTCAAGCAAGTACTTCATATAGCTTTTTGCATCAACCACAACGGAAACCGACAAGCTTGCGTATGCACCGCCTATAATGTCAGGATCAAGAAAACGTCCTTCTCTACTTGCAATTGCAGCCAACGAAAGCGCATCCAAAACCATATTCTGATTTTTTTGTCGTGCATGATGAATTAGCTCAAACCACGGCCCTGCAATCTGTTGGATATTGGTAATCTCTCGAGAGAGAAAATAATTTTCAGTTACCGCCCCCTCCTGCACAAAACCGCCCGAAACAGATGATAAATTGGCTCCATAGGTATAACCTATAATTCCCCGCCTTAAAAGTTCCCTTTCATCTATACCCAACAATTGATGCAGCCAACGGAAACTTGATGAAAAATATAAAAGCCCTACCTCAGCAACATTACCCTCTTTAAGCAATAAATGAATATCACCAACTACACCTTTCAAACGCTCTTTGATCAGAAGAGCCATTAAACATGAGTTAACA
Source organism: Gammaproteobacteria bacterium (assembly GCA_021151625.1). Classification (GTDB taxonomy): domain Bacteria; phylum Pseudomonadota; class Gammaproteobacteria; order Pseudomonadales; family Cellvibrionaceae; genus Cellvibrio. The sequence goes on from JAGKWY010000014.1 coordinate 39,729, forward strand.
CCACCACCAACGATAACTACTGATGTAAGATTTTTTTTGCTATCACTTAGCATGTAAATGCCCACTTAACAATTGATCAATAAAGCACTGAGCATCAGGCATAGCATCAACAGTAGACGCAATTTTATGACTCAATGCGTTTATATACTTATCAAAGTCGTCTTGCGAGTACAACTTGGCCCTCGGATCCACGCACTCAGGAACAACTCCTTGACCAACACAGACAGCAGAAAAAACCCCATATTGACGGTGATCAATATGGCCGGTGGATTTAAAAACATTCAGCCTGCGTGACAAACTTTCCGGAACCGACATTGATCGACATTCTTGCCAAAATGCAGAATCCGACCTATGTGAAGCCCAATAATGCATGATTATAAAGTCACGAACCCGTATATATTCTCTTTTAAGACGGCAGTTAAATTCGTCAGCCAGTAGTTCAGAACATCCATAGGCTGGAAACAATTGAAGAAAATTTTGTATTCCTAGTTGAATTAAGTAAATGCTTGTTGACTCCAACGGCTCCAGAAATCCACCCGCCAAACCGATTGCGACACAGTTTTTTTTCCACTGCTCATTACGCATGCCCGCAACAAACTGAAATGATCTTGGCTCCGCCAAAGGTTCTCCATCAATATGATTTAGCAACTGCTCGAGCGCACTTTTGTCCGTCATATGTTTACTGGAGTAAACACATCCGTTACCGGTTCTATGCTGCAAAGGTATACGCCAGCACCAACCGGCACTATGCGCTGTTGCACGTGTGTAAGGAGTAACATCTGCCCCGCGTGAACAAGGTAGCGCAATAGCCCGGTCACAAGGAAGCCAGTGTTGCCAAGACTCGAATGGAACATTCAGATTCTGGCCGATGAGCAATGCCCTGAACCCCGTACAGTCTATAAAAAAATCTCCATCAACCTTTACACCTGACTCCAATACCAGTGCCTCAATATTGCCGCTATCAATCGACATATTTGTCTTGGACAATTTTCCTTCAAGACGATGAACACCTCTCTGCACAGAATAATTCCGCAAAAATTGCGCATACAATGCAGCATCAAAATGAAAGGCGTAGTTATGCCCTAAAAATCCCGCTTGACCAGAAGAAGGATATCTAAATTTATTATTTCTTATTGCCATTGAAGCAAGAGAATAGCGATCTTGGCTACCCGAAGACGATCGATGATTTAGGCGAGGCCAATAGTGTTGAAACTCCACGCCATTAATATCGCAACCAACTGAACCAAAGGGATGGACATAAGAATTACCAATACCCCCCCAATCGTTGAAAACAATTCCCATTTTAAAGGTAGCTTTTGTTTCCCTAATAAAACTTACCTCATCAATTCCTAGAAATTTATTAAAGTCACGAATATGAGGAATAGTTGACTCACCTACTCCAACCGTGCCAATTGACTCGCTCTCAACCAGTGTAATTTGAATGTCAGTACCATTACATTTTTTAGACAAAGCAGCGGCCATCATCCACCCCGCTGTGCCGCCCCCAAGAATTACTATATTTTTAATTTTTTTCATGATTATTTTTTTTCAAAAATCTGCCCAACACATTGTTAATATAATCAATATGTGAAGCAGCTTTGCCAACCTGCAGAGTTAAGGATTTTTTTTGCTTCAAAAGGTACTCTTCAACCTTTTTTCGGTCCCTATCACATCCAATTAAAGGATATGCACAATTCCTTTCACTTAAGGACATTAGCGCTGCAATCCATAGGTGTACCCCCGGAAAACGTCCGTCAACTTTTCTCAACTTTCCACATACTTTAAAAAGCTGTAAATCCTCTCTCAAAGCTTGCGGAATATTTTCATACCGCCAAGCTTCCTCCCCCTTCCAACATGACATTAAAAGAATGTGAAAATTTGCAAGGGAGTCATAGGTCACATTAACCCTTCTATTAAATTCATCAACAACCTCTTTATGAAAGTTTTTTCCATCCCACAACATCAACAATAAATCAATCGTCTCCAATAAAAGATCCAGCTCAGATACAAACATATTTCCCGCCTGGACAGCTCGCCCCCCCAGGGAAATGTAATTGCCGCTCCAGCTTTCACTTAATCTGCCAAAAGGTGGAGCCCCAAATTCAGCTCCCCCCTCCACAACCCAAGACCAGCAATCGTATTGAACCCCTGTTCTTAGAGAGGTTTTTTTTATAATTAGATTGCCGTCCTCTCCAATCTCGCTTAAAGGGCAAGAAAATCTTTCCTGAAATTTAAAATCTGAATATTCTTTCTTGCATCCAAAATAGGCAGACCAATCAACAACATCAGCGACTTCTCCTACCGCAAGAGTTTCACTACGCACATCCACAACAAAATCGAAGGGATACGCTTCATTGTCGCTTGTCCATATTTCGAAAACATTCTTTTCAGATAAAAAATCCATTCGATAGACATTTTTTTCCTTTATATTGATTTCTAGCTCTATCGCTTTACGGTGCAGCATTTTTACCAACGCCGACTCATTGATGTTCAAACCTGCACCAACACCATCAGAACCAGCATTCAAAGGATCTAAAACCTTAAGCTCACGAGACAACCCCGCCAACAACGAAAAATCATCAAACTCAAAGACCGCCCCCTGGAGCGAAAGAAATAACTGATGAAAATCAGCAACCTCATCGGAACCACCATAAAGGTCATTCATCAAAAAAAATTTTACTCCATTTTTTCTATCGATGCATTGACCATGACTAACAGTGGAGTCTCCCCACACAAGCAAAGAAACCAAATCAATTCCTAATAGCCTGAGGAATTTATTTTTATTTATTTGCAACTGAACAACTCTATGCGCAGAGACAACATCCCCAACCACACAAATCTGACTCGCCGGGTTTTTTATTTTTATCGCTATTGCGGCAACCAGCCCCAAGTAAGAATCCGTCAATACAGCTATTTTTATCATTTAATTTACACCGTACAAACTTGAACTAGCGAATCGCCTTACACCCACCGCACATTCTAACTCAGCATTCAATACATTGATTCCTTGCGGCATATTTTGCACATATGACTCAAGATAGCTTTTCATTCTCTGTAATTCTAAACTTATTTTTTTAACCCCATGCTGATCAACCCTGGCATCATAGCCGCCTGCCACAGCCCCCTGACCAAGGAATACCGCCAACCAACTGGGAGACATAAATAATCCATAATCATAATGTTCAATTTTCCCAGCAGTAGTAAACAAGTTAATTTTTTGCTGTAGTGACTCTGGCACCTCCATATTTCTGCAATACTGCCAAAATTCAGAGTCGCATCTAGATGTAATATGATAATGAAGAATTAAAAAATCTTTAATTCTGTTATACTCAAGATCCATTTCTTTATTGTACGCATCCATTAAAATAGAGAAATCGCCGGCAACAGGAAAGTATTCTAGAAACTTCAAAATTCCCTGCTGTATTAAATAGATACTGGTAGATTCCAATGGCTCTAGAAACCCACTAGCCAGACCGATTGCAATGCAATTTTTTTCCCAGCATTTAGTGCGACTGCCAGCTTTAAACCGAATAAAGTTTGGATCCGCCAACCTCGCACCATCAAGGCCATTCATTAACTTATCAAGCACCACCTGCTCTGATACAAAAGCAGATGAATAAACAATTCCATTACCCGTCCTGTTCTGCAAGGGGATACGCCATTGCCATCCCCATTCATGCGCTATTGCACGCGTGTAAAGTAAAGGCTCACCGTTTCGGGTACATGGCATTGCTATTGCTCTATCACAAGGCAACCATTTTGACCAATCATCAAAACCAACGCCAAGATGTCCGCCAATTAATGTCGCTCTAAAACCAGAACAATCAATAAACCAATCTCCAGTAACATTGCGACCATCAGCAAAAGCCAGGCGCTCTATACATCCGCTTCCATTAGACCCAATAACCCCCTCAACAACACCTTCAATTCGCTGAACACCTTTTTCCTCTGCGTATGCACGTAGAAATCTTGCATATTTACCAGCATCAATATGATAGGCATAACTAAACTCACTTTTCAGCTCATCACCTGCGTCAGGAAAATCAAACCGCCCAAATCTTGCCATTACACAAGCCAAGGAAAAACTATCAAATTCAGGCACAGCAAATTCGTTATGCCTTTTTACAGAGAGCCAATAATGATGGAAGTCCAGCCCAAACATCGAGTATCCATGGCTTCCAAACGGATGAATGTAGGAACTATTTAAAGCACCCCAATTTTCAAACTGAATACCAAGCTTATATGTCGCAGAAACCTCTCGCAAAAACTCTCGCTCATCAATACCTAACATATTGTTAAAATATCGAATATGGGGAATTGTCGCCTCACCGACACCAATAGTTCCAATTTGATCCGACTCTATAAGGCTTATTGAATACATCTCCTTATTTAAAAACCTGGCAAAAGCTGCTGCAGTCATCCAGCCAGCCGTACCACCTCCAAGAATAATAATTTTTTTTGCTTCCATTATTTTCTCTCGCAGGACAATGAATACTCACAAAAAAAAAGCGCACAACTTTCGTTGTACGCTTTCCCGGCTATCGCGAGATCAATATTAGAACTGACCTTTAAACACCAAAGCCACACGCCTATCGTTAACAAACCAAGAACGACCTGCTTCCAAACCCTTGCCATCCAAAATCATGACAGTTTCTGTTTGCGTGTTAAGCAAGTTAGTGAATTGCACACCTACCGTCAGATTTTCAGTTGGCTTGTAGAATACAGATGCATCCAGGAATCCAGCATCTTCGTTCCACAATGGATAACGGCTAATCACATCACGAGTAGTCAACAAATAACGCGAGCGCCAGTTATATGCCAAACGGGCAGACCAGTCGTACTTGTCATACATGGCCACAATGTTGAAGGTCTCTTTAGATTGACCTTGCAAAGGTAAACCTGACAAATCAACACGAGCACCAGTATCAGTTGAATCACCAGAATTAGTCGTTGAACTCAAATCACCTGCGTTAGGAACCGATTTAGAGTCAATATAGCTGTAGTTAACTTGCAATCCCAAACCGTCAAATGGCGAAGGCAACATGTCATAGAATTGCTGGTAAGCAATCTCATAACCTTGCAGCGTACCTTCTCCACTATTAACAGTTCCGGTTACAGTTGCTTCCTGAGTGACACCACTGATTGGATTAGTGTATTGACGATCAAACGCACCATAAGTGAAGAAGTTGCTGAGGTCTTTGTAGAAAACCGATAAGGTTACAGATCCTACATCAGCAAAATACCACTCCAACGACGCGTCATATTGCTTTGATTCCATCGGGTTCAAATATGGGTTTCCAGAATTACCAACCCAACCATTGATATAACCACCAATTAATGTCTGCTTAGGTGGAGTAACTGATGTATCAACCTGTACCTGACGAACAGTTTCAAATGCAGACAGAGAAGTGGTATTGCGCACATTCTCCATATCAGGCATTGCAATTGCTTTTGATGCACCAAAACGAGTGATCAAGTCATCAGTGAGCTCAACCTTTAAATTAAAGCTCGGCAACCAAACATCGTAATTATGCTCTGATGTTTCCACTGTTGCCCCATTATTACCAAAGCCAAGCTCAGTTTGGGACAAGTAGTTGCCAACATCATTAGCAAACTTCATCACCTCAGTCATATGGGTTTCAATTTGCGCCTCAGTAGCGCTAGGGTTGGCAGCCACATACGCAGCTTCCTGATCCGCTTCCCACGCAGCCAATGCAGTCTTATCAAAAACAGATGGAGCACCTGATGGTGGCAAATTACGCGGCACAATATCAGGATACTGAACAGAACCTGTTGCCTCACGAGTGAAATCCACATAACGAACACCAAAGTTTCCGTCAAAACGCTTGGCATAATCCTCTGAACCGAAGTCTAACCGAACATAGAATGATTCATTGGTTTCACTAGTAACGAAAATTTCAGATGGCAAGAAATAGCTGCCATCAACTGTATTAGGACGCTCTGCTGCATTTTCCCAAAGATTTCCAGAGCCACTAGTAGGAAGCGATCTCTGCTCCTTAATAATAGATCTAACAAGAGCATCTGAAGGATGCAAAGTGGTATTTCCCGGCACACTGATTACACCACCACCATGGAAGTCACTCCAATCCACCGCCTGCCAAGCACCTTGAACATCTGCCACTAGAGCCGTATCCGCCCATCCAATCTGACCATAAGGTGACGCCCAAATTGGAGTCATTTGCCCCCAATTATAAGTAGTGTAACGAACAGTCTGCTCGCGCTCAGCGTGGCGCAATCCCATTCTTACTGATTTCAGCAAGCCCGCATCATCAAACTCGTACTTACCATCCAAACGAGCAGCCTTGGAGTCACCCTCAGAGCGCTCATAGTGGTCCATCGCAGATTGCCACCAGTAAGAAGTCGGATCCTGGAACCAATTAGAGTCGCCCGCAGGATCATTTGAAAAGCCTGGCAATTTCTTGCCAAACGACGCGTTAGCATCTGCCCCAGCCACACCGTAAATATCCGGATTGTTATCTCTCAAACCGTGCCATGGCTCCATCAATCCCAGCGTTGGGGTATCACCAGTGACATCAAAGGTCTGAATGGCATGGGTAGCCATCATAATCGTTACGTCATCATCCTCTGTATCTGCTTTGATGTATTGCAAATCAAGCGTTAACTCAAACTTGTCGGTTGGAGTCCATTTGAAATTAGTAGCGAAATCATCGATTACAGTTCTGGTGCTCTTGTAGCGACTATCAGTTTGGAAACGTTGACCAAACTGTGGAACTGCAGGGTTTGCCCAACTAGCAGCGTGTGGCAGACGCAATTCGCTTGGATTATCAGGGTCAGCAGAACGCCATCCGCCATCACTGAAACGGCCGTCCTGAGTAATAGTACCGCTTTGGAAAAGGCCGTTATCGTCAAATTCGTAAGAAGTACCCTCTAAAGGCACTGATTGACGACGATCGTAACCAGATTGGTATTTAATAGCGTTTTCGGTCCACGCCAGCTCAGCATCAGAGCGCATGAATTGCACAGTAGTAAGGAAGGTATCGTCTGGATTTTCCCACTGAAACGCAGTTGCCAAACCGGTGCGATCACGGTCATCGAATTTCATAGTGGCATTGGAGCCATTAGGCATCCACACACTATCAAACGCTTCGGCACCGGCCATATCATCTGGACCAGCGTGAGAATCAGCTGGACCAGTTAAAGGACGATAGAAGTCCTTGTAGTCATCGCGATACTCTACATAGGCATCTGCCTGAATACCGTGAGAAATCCCTTTTAGAGACGATTTTGAAGCATTTAACAAAAAGCCGAACTCACCCGCATCAGTCTCCCAACGATCACTGTACAAACCAGAAACAGTTGGGGTCCACTCTTCAGCCATGTCGCCGTATGAATAGTCCGCATTGAAGGCGATAACTCGATCATTGGAATCAAACGGTTTACGCGTAATAAGGTTTACAGTACCACCGATACCACCTTCAATCATATCTGCTGACTGGTTCTTAAATACCTGTACGCCACCCATCAATTCTGGCGGTACATCCTGAAAGCTCAAACCACGACCAGAGTTTGCAGTGAATGAATCACGCCCATTAAACTCCGAACGAGTAGCCGACATACCGCGAATAACTGCACCAGAACCCTCCACACCAAAGTGATCAGGATCGTTTGCCGCAGCGAAGCGCTCAATCGAAACGCCCGGTACACGCTGCATCGCCTCAAGCACAGAACGATCAGGCAATGAACCAATATCGGAAGCAGAAATTGCATCTACAAATGTATCTGAGTTGCGCTTTACGTCCTGAGCATTTTGTAAGTTGGTACGAACACCACTTACCACAACCTCTTCAACATTCTCATCAGTTGCTTTTTTGGAATCTTCGGCCACTTGTGCAAAAGACGGCGCACTTAACGCCACGATACACATTGCCAACATCGATCTTTTGAACCTAACGCCCTGCTGTAGTGCGGTTTTATCGTTTTTATGGAAAACCATAAGCCAACCCCTTTGTTAAATTTATGATTAGGAAATTTTTATAGTCTTTGTGTCAATTAGACCCAAAGTCTCATCGAGTATAGATCAAGGATTAACAGGATCACGCAAACCTTGCACACTAGTAATTGTTTTTAGCAAGGCACTGTCATCCTACGCGCCAAAAGCGTTTTTTGTCAATATGACTATAAGTCATATTAGATCAAAATATAGGCTGCTCGAATTCAAATTGACAGCGCTATCAATTTAAACCCAATGAATCATTCATTAATGATTTTGCATTTTGCAAATAAAAAAGCCCATCTATAAGGATGGGCTTTTTAGGTGACAAATAAATGATTTTTACGCCATAAAAGGGTGCCGCAACACGATAGTCTCCACGCGGTCAGGGCCAGTAGAGACAATATCAATTGGCGCCTTGATCAACTCTTCCAAGCGACGGATATAAGCTCGTGCATTGGCAGGCAAATCATTCAAAGACTGAGCACCTACGGTGGATTCACTCCAGCCAGGCATTTCTTCATAAATAGGTTTGATTCCCGCCCAACCATCAGCATCGTAAGGCATGCTGCCGATTGGATTACCCTTGGCATCCTGATAACCGATACAGATTTTGACGGTCTCCAAACCATCAAGCACATCCAGTTTAGTCAGGCAAATACCGGTGACACTGTTGATGCGATTAGCGTGGCGTACCGCAACAGCATCAAACCAGCCGCAGCGACGCTTGCGCCCCGTGGTAGCACCAAACTCATGGCCCTTTTTACCAAGATATTCGCCAATTTCACAACCCAGCTCCGTAGGGAATGGGCCAGAACCAACACGAGTTGTATAAGCCTTGGTGATGCCTAAGACATAATCAAGATACAAAGGACCAAAACCAGAACCGGTTGCAGTGCCGCCAGCAGTGGTATTGGATGAGGTTACATAGGGGTAAGTACCATGATCAATATCCAATAGTGAGCCCTGCGCACCTTCAAACAGAATGCTTTCACCCTCCTCGCGCGCAGTGTGAAGCAGCTCGGTAACGTCAGCCATCATAGGGATAAGCTGCTCAGCCCAGACTTTGCAGTCAGCCAATACCTTGTCAAAACTAACCGCTTCAACTTTGAAATAGTTGGTCAGTACAAAGTTGTGGTAAGCAAGGATTTCTTGCAGCTTTACCGCAAAAGTATCCAGATCCAACAAGTCCCCCAAACGCAAACCACGACGCGCAACCTTATCTTCATAGGCAGGGCCAATACCGCGACCTGTGGTACCAATTTTGGCATCACCACGCGCCAACTCACGCGCCTGATCCAAAGCAACATGATAGGGAAGAATTAACGGGCAAGCAGGGGATAAACGCAGACGGCTACGCACAGGAACGCCAGTCTCTTCCAAGCCGGCGATTTCTTTCAGCAAAGCCTCCGGCGAAAGAACGACACCATTGCCAATCAGGCAGGTAACGCCTTCACGCAAAATACCAGAGGGGATCAGGTGAAGTACGGTTTTTTTCCCGTCAATCACCAGGGTGTGGCCCGCATTGTGCCCGCCTTGGAAGCGAGTCACCAGGGAGACCTGATCCGTTAACCCAACTCCGAAAAGTCAGCCGAAGGGCTGACACTAATTACTCGCTCACCTTGTGAACGCAACTCACTAATTTTCTGCCACTGCAGATGATCGTTTGATTCGATTACCGCTATGGCACCAATACTTATGCGAGGCAAAAGACCCAATTTGCTAATTGCAGTAATATCCACTGCAAAACCGGTTGCTGGACGTGCGCGCCCAAACACCTCACCGATGTGATCATAGCGCCCCCCACTGGCAATCGGGTTGCCATAACCGGGAGCAAATGCGGCAAACACCATTCCGGTCAAATAGTGGTAGCCGCGCAACTCACCCAAATCGAAATACAATTCTGCGGCGGGATAACGCTGTTCAATAACGTCAGCAACCTGAGCCAATTGATCTACCGCTTGCAAGGCATCGTCCAAGCCGGCAAATAAAGTCCTGACTTTTTGCAGCACCGACTTATCACCCGCCAATCCTGGTAACGCCAAAAACAGCTCTGCGATAGAAGGCTTGCTAATTGTGGCACCAACCCAGGCGCGAATCTCAGTCATCGCCTTGCGCTGCAACAGTTCAAAGAAGGTCTCTTCCTGGATTTTGCTCAAGCCAGCACTGGCCGCTATAGCACGATAGATTCCGACGTGCCCCAAATCGATATGCTGGCGCGCCAAACCTGCAACCCGCAAAGATTCAAGCAACAGCGACACCACTTCAATATCTGCCGCGATGCCAGGCTCACCGTAAAACTCCAACCCTGCTTGAATAGGTGTACGAGTAGCTAGTGGATTTTTTGGGCGAGTGTGGACCACATGCCCGGCATAGCATAGACGATTAGCACCTGTACGATGAAAACTATGGGCGTCCATTCGTGCTGTTTGAGGGGTGATATCTGCACGTATACCCAAGGTCCGACCACTTAATTGGTCGGTAACTTTAAATGTCAGTAAATCCACATCGCGCCCCAACCCTATTAACAGGGAGTCGGTGTACTCTAGCAGTGGGGGGATAACCATGTCATAACCCCAAGTGCTGTAGAGATCCAGCAGGCGGCGACGCAAAGTATCTATGGCTTTGGCCTCGATGGGGAGAATCTCTTCCACTCCATCCGGTAATAACCAGCGATCAGCGTAGGTCATAAGCGACTCAATATTCAGCAAAAATCCGGCGTGCGCGCATAAAAAAACCGAGAGGATCTTTGCTGTAGGCCTCAGCAAAAATGGCCGCGGCCTTAGCATCCCCCTCACCGCGAATACGTTCAGCATCGCGATAGGCGTTAGCCTCAAGTACAGCACGCTGCCTGTCTGCATCAGCACCAATAACCTCTGCCTGCTCTTTACCTTGGGAACGGTATTCGCGCGCTTCTTTTTCGCGATCTGCCGCCATACGGGCAAACACCGACTGACTGGCTTCTGGCGGAAAATCAATACGTTTTACGCGAATATCCTTAACCTCAATACCCAATAACTTAATAGCATCTACATTGATACTTGCAGTAATCTCACTCATCAACTCGTCGCGCTTACCAGAAACTACATCATGCAAGGTACGACGACCAAACTGGTTGCGCAGACCATCTGCAACACGCTGAGCCAAACGATCCTCGGCCAGCATTTCATCGCCACCTGTCGCTTTATAGTAAGTCTCCACATCCTTTACTTGCCACTTGATGTAAGAATCCACCACCAGACGCTTGTTTTCTACTGTAAAAAAGCTTTCTGGAGTCATGTCTGCGGTCAGCAAGCGAGCATCGAACTTACGCACCTTTTCTGCAAAGGGTAACTTGAAATGCAATCCAGGGGGTACGTCAGCCTTCACCAGGCGACCAAACTGCAAAACTACAGCACGCTCTCGCTCAGTAACCACATATACACTACTGGATACCACCAATAATCCAATTATTGCCAGGATAAGGGCAAGAAAACCTTTATTAGACATTAGCGCAGCTCCCGACGTACAAGTGGCTTGGTGGCTTCAACGCTCGGCGTCATGCGCGAGTTGAAGTTGTCTGTCTGAGCCTGTGGCTCTACAACACTTGAACGATTCCCCATTCGATCCAATGGCAAATACAGCATATTGTTGCCACCTGCCACATCAACCATAACCTTGGACGAATTGGACATTACACCTTCCATAGTTTCCAGATAGAGTCGTTGACGAGTAACCTCCGGGGCGCGCTTGTATTCAGTCAGCAGACTTTCAAAGCGATCAGATTCACCCTCTGCACGCGCCACAACTTCTGCTTTATAAGCCTCAGCTTCTTCCAGCATACGCTGCGCACGGCCACGCGCCTCGGGAATTATCCCGTTGGCATAGGCTTGAGCCTGATTCTTCAACCGAGCCTCATCTTCTTTCGCTTTAATAACATCATCAAACGCAGAGCGAACTTCCTCAGGTGGGCGAGCCTCCTGGATATTTACGTTAATGACTTGAATACCCGCCCCGTAGGAGTCCATGTAAGCCTGCAAGCGCTGCTTCACTTCAGCAGCGATAGCCTGACGACCTTCCGATAAAACTTGATTTAACTCGGTAGACCCCACCACATGGCGCACCGCCGAATCAGTTGCATGACGCAAACTAACCTCGGGGTCACGCACATTAAGCACATAGGATTTCACATCAGAGACGTTGTATTGAACGGTAATTGGTAACTCAACAATACTTTCATCTTCAGTCAGCATCAGGCCACGCGAGGGATATTGACGCTCACCCGTCACGTTAACTATGTAGACATCGGTAATTAAGGGCGCATTCCAATTGAGACCTTCCGTTTTGATTTCGGAGAAAGCACCGAACTTCAAAACTACCGCGCGCTCTTTCGCATCCACCTGATAAAAACCGGCACCGAAATAAAACACCAGCGCAATAACGCCCGCTATCGCGAACAATGGACCGAGATTTGTGCTGCCAGAGGATTTTCCACCACCTGAGCCGCCACCAAAAATACCATTCAATTTGTCTTGCAGCTTTTTAAAGGCCTCATCCAAATCGGGCGGGCCATCATTATTATTGCCGCCACCGCGACCACCCCATGGGTCTTTGTCTTTTCCCGGTTCATTCCAGGCCATAGTTTTTCTCCAGATCAAAAATAATAGGGTTCTGGGGGCTGCCATGCAGCATTACAACTCCCCGGATAAATCCTGTTCAGCGGGAACCTCATCCGCCCAAACTAACTGCTCAAATGCTAAGGATTCAGCACTGAGAATTCGCAACAAATCACTCTTGGGTACACGTATCTGCAACAGACTAGCGCCATCATCGCGATAGTCTTCAGCAACTACCGCCTGCTGGGAGTAAAGCATAGCGCGTAAGCGCCCCTGTTTGTGGGTTAATACCAAACGGCCATTAACCACTTCCTTACCCAACAGCTCGGAAATAGCCTCTTGCAACAAATCACAACCGGCGCCAGTTTGAGCAGAAAGCCAAACGGCAATTGGTTTTCCTGCATCATCACGATCTATATGTGGCTCAGTATTCGTTAATAAATCGACTTTATTGTAAATGCGCAACTGCGGCAATTCGTCTGCATCAATTTCTTCCAGCACCAGTTCGACCTGTTCAATATTGCGAACACGCTCTTCGGCTGCAGAATCTATCACATGCAAGAGTAAAGTTGAGTTACTTGCCTCTTCTAATGTCGCACGAAACGCCTCCACCAATTTGTGGGGAAGATGACTGATAAACCCTACCGTATCAGCCAGCACTACAGCACCAATATCAGCAAGCTCAATGCGGCGCATGGTTGGGTCAAGCGTTGCAAACAACTGATTTTCAGCATAGACATCCGCACCGGTAATGCGGTTAAACAGCGTGGATTTTCCAGCGTTGGTATAGCCAACCAAGGATACTGTTGGGATTGCAGCACGCTGACGCGAACGGCGCCCCTGCTCGCGCTGTGAGCGAACCTTCTCCAGTCGCAGCTCAATCATAGTAATTCGATTGCGCAACAAACGACGGTCAGTTTCAAGCTGGGTTTCACCCGGACCACGTAAACCTATACCACCCTTCTGCCGCTCAAGGTGAGTCCAGCCACGAATCAAACGCGTAGCTGTGTGGCGTAATTGCGCTAATTCAACTTGCAACTTGCCTTCAAAAGTGCGCGCGCGCTGGGCAAAAATATCCAGAATCAAACCTGTGCGATCCAGCACGCGACATTGCAGTTCACGCTCAAGATTGCGCTCCTGACTTGGAGTCAAGGTGTGATTAAAAATCGCCAGCTCAGCTTTATGTTCGGCAACCAACTGCCGAAGCTCTTCCAGCTTACCGGTACTAATGAGGAATTTTGCGGTAGGTACAATACGAGAGCCAGTCAGAAAAGCAACAGGATCACCGCCTGCTGACAAAACCAACTCTTCAAATTCACGAGGGTCTTCGGCATCTTGGCCATGATACAAGTTCAGGTGAACCAGCACTGCCAGCTCACCTGATTCTGGGCGATCAAAAAACAATTAGCGACCTATTCAATTAGCTTGATAGATTACTCGGCTTGCTCGTCTTCTTCGCCTTCGATACCGCCCGCTTCATTGAGCAGTGGTACGCGTACCGCACGGGATGGGACAACGGTAGAGATTGCGTGCTTGTAAACCATTTGGCTTACAGTATTTTTCAGCAGCACAACAAACTGATCAAATGATTCAACCTGGCCCTGTAACTTGATGCCATTTACCAGGTAAATGGACACAGGTACACGTTCTTTACGCAGAACGTTCAGGTAAGGGTCTTGTAAACTATGCCCTTTTGACATGTTTATTCTCCTCGGGACAATAAATAAAAAGATAGCAAAAATT
>JAGKWY010000206.1 GCA_021151625.1 Gammaproteobacteria bacterium
CGCCCCGGAAGAAAAGTGAGAGGTTTACTGAGGCGCGCATTCTACCAGAGGCAATGCGTTATGGCTTCATGGTTTGAAAGGTAAAACCAGGGAATTCACTTTAAGACGCTTGTCCAATTGCGTTTTAATGGCCTGTAACTGGGCTTTATCCTGGCGAGGACCAATAAACACGCGATAAATATTCCCATTTGCAGAGGGCACTGCACGTACATAAGCCTTATGGCCTTCAGCTTGCAATTGATCGCGCAACTTATTAGCCCCCTCTTGCGAGCTGAGACTTGCCACCTGGATAACCCAGGCCTCAGGCAAACCTTGCGCATTTAATGGCAAAGCCGGTACCTGATCGGCCTTGGCAGCACTGGATGCCTGTGCGGAAACAGACACACTGGAAGCTGATTGCTGTGCAGGTTTAGCCTCGGCGGTTTCTGGCGGGGGCACAGCCAATTCAGTAACCGGAGCTTCGCTATTTTCAGGGACAAACATAGCTTCAGGTGCGGGAGCTGATTCAATACCTTCCGGCTGCTGTGGCTCATTAAAATCCACAGCCGTAATACTCGGTCGACCAGGAATCTGGGAATCAGTATTGACTTGATATTGCTGACGATCTTTGAAAAAACTGGGGAGAAACAATACAGCGACTGCAGTTAATACCGCCGCACCAATCAAACGATGTTTTACGGATTCTCTCACCTAAAACCCCTGTATTTTCTAACAACCAGTAGCAACAAAAAACCAAGTAACAACAAAAAATAAGTTTACTGAAGACTAATATTCAACGCTTGCAAGCCAGCAGCAACCGTATAAAAAGATCCAAATACCAAAATACGATCACCTGGACTGGAGTTAGCTAGCGCAGCCTGTAAACATTCGGCAACACTGCCAGAAAAAAATTCAGTCGCATCCAGATCCACCAAATTTTGATGCAATTGCTCAATGGTGGCCGCACGCGGAATAAACGACAAATCAGCCAAGTACCAGTGGTGAATCCGGCCTTTTAAATTATCCAGACTTTGCGCGCGATCTTTATCTGACATCATAGCCACTATGCCGTGGACAGTTGAATTGGTTGTTGCACTTTGTACCAATCGCTCAACCAGATAGGCCGTTGCTGCCGGATTGTGGGCAACATCCAGAATAACTTGCCGCTCTTTCCACTCAAGGGTTTGAAAACGACCAGGGACTCGCAGCCCGGCAACACAATTAAACGTGTTCAACTCCAGCAAATTTAAACCCAATAAATTTGCAACTTGCAATGCAGCGGCAACACTCGGTAAAGGCAATTGCGGTAAAGGCTGATCGCGAAACTCCTGTGCACCTGACCACCAATTCCAGCGCTCGCCATCAACCGGAATAAAACCAAAATCGCGCGTGATTAAATACAACGGTGCCGCTAACTCCATCGCATGATCAAGCACTGTTACCGGCGGTGAAAAATCAGCACAGACTACTGGCTTGCCCGCGCGCATAATGCCCGCCTTTTCATAGCCGATAGACTCGCGGTTATCTCCCAACCAATCCATATGATCCAGCGCAATACTGGTGATTACAGCGATATCGGCATCGATAATATTCACAGCATCCAAACGCCCACCCAAACCAACCTCAAGCACTATTGCAGTTACGGCGCGACGGCGAAAAACTTCCAATGCCGCCAAAGTGCCATATTCAAAATAGGTAAGACTGATTGGTTGTGGATACTCAGCAGAAACTTGTTGGCAGGCCGCATAAATCGCCGCGAATGCCGCACAAATTTCTTCATCAGCAACCGGCTTGCCATCAACAACAATACGCTCGCTGTAATGAATTAAATGAGGTGAGGTATAAACACCGACAGAAAAGCCGGCAGAAGAAAGCAAAGCTGCTGTAGCTGTTACACAGGAACCTTTACCGTTGGTTCCTGCCACCGTCACAACTTTTGCGGAGGGATTTAACAACGCCATCCGCGCGGCTACACAGGCAACCCGTTCAAGTCCGAGATCTATTTCCTGCGGATGGTTTTGCTCCAACCATTCCAGCCACGCCGATAACGTTTCAAGTTGCATAAACGATTAATTACACCGCCGCTTTGCGGGTAAACTTTGCAAGTAATGCAGCAAGTTTATCGCGCATATCGCGACGATGAATAATCATGTCGATAGCGCCGTGTTCCAATAAAAACTCTGCCCGCTGAAAACCTTTCGGTAATTTTTGACGAATAGTCTGCTCAATAATGCTCGGACCAGCAAAACCGGCACGCGCACCAGGCTCAGCCACGTTCAAATCACCCAGCAGCGCCAAACTTGCAGAAACGCCACCGTAAACTGGATCGGTCATTACCGAAATATAGGGCGTACCCTGCATTTTTAAACGCTCAATCACCGCGCTGGTTTTTGCCATTTGCATCAAGGAGATCAAGGCTTCCTGCATACGCGCACCGCCAGTTGCAGAGAAGCAAACAAACGGAATATTTTCTTTTAACGCAACAGTTGCTGCACGAGTGAAACGCTCACCCACCACATACCCCATGGAGCCGCCATGAAATGCAAACTCAAAGGCTACAGCCACGACGGGCATGCCTTTCAGCTCACCACGCATGGCAACCAATGCATCTTTTTCACCGGTTTCTTTTTGCGCGGTAGTCAGACGATCTTTGTATTTTTTAATATCTTTAAATTTCAAACGATCAATCGGCTCCACTTCGGTCGCCAGCTCCTGGCGATTCTGTGGATCCAGAAACATATTCAAGCGATCGCGCGCGCCAACACGCATGTGATGATCACACTTGGGGCATACATCCAAAGTTTTTTCCAGCTCTGGCTTATACAATACCGCATCACACTTGACACACTTTTCCCACAATCCTTCCGGAACCTTATTACTTCGCTTGGTTTCAGTACGGGAAATACTCGGAATAATTTTATCTAACCAACTCATGGTTGCATCTCTGTATTTTGTTTCAAGTTAGTTGACTGTT
>JAGKWY010000207.1 GCA_021151625.1 Gammaproteobacteria bacterium
TCCTTGTTTGAATACAATGAATGGATCATCAAATGCAGCAATTGCTTGGCTTCGGTCTGAAAGCCACGGGTCTCTTTGCGGGCATCAACGGTCATTTGTAGAACTCCTGAATACATGCACGAATTAACTAGGGGAATCAGCCTTTACAGGCGGGTGAAGACTAAATGGGGCATGGGAGGGGGAATTCAAGGGGGATGAGATAAACGGTTTGGCAACAAGTAACTGAGGCTCTATGCCCTGGATCAATAGCTGATTTTTTGTTCAACGAAGGAAAGGACTGACCTACTCAATCAATCCTCCCTAAATCAAAGAGAGTACTCGACTACGAATCGAGCGGCCCAAACATTCCATTTATTCACGACCACTGGAATCACAATCCAGGGCTCCAATAAAAAACCCGCCGGGATTGCTCCGGGCGGGCTTAATTAATTTGTTTCAGGATGGCTATCGAGACATCGAAAAAATGAACAATTCCACAACAACTATCTCTTCTACCCACCACCTACAAATCACTAGTACAAGAACCAACCCACAAGCCTTTATCCAGATTGGTTACGCATGACCAATCCATAGACAGGGTAGCTTCTTTTGCATCGGGTACTAATTCAAAATAATAACCATGGCCAAATGTTTCTTCCGACAAATCTGCACGAAGGGTACCGTTTAGTTCGATAGTGACTGATTCAATTAACCCTGGATGATTCAAGCTATCACCATCTACATTGATATCGCTGAAGTTACTCGGCCACTCCTGATCATGGTCTACGTAATACATTGCCATAGACATTTTCAACGGGGTGATGCGAGTTAGTGCGTCGGCAAATTTGGCTTTAAGTATTATCTGGTTATTGAGTTTATCGGGCAATTGGGTCAAACCGGATAATTGCGGCAAAGGTGCATCTTTTGCGGATGATGTAGTGCCTTCAACATTTCCAATCGTAAATAGAGGCGTATTCAACCAATTCAATACAACACCAAATTTACGGTATACACCTGATAAAAAGGCATTGTCATTTTCAGTAGCCAGCTTGGACTGCAGCCAACTATCGGTTGAAGCCAGCATTTCATTTTTATTTTTAGCACCGCCTAATTTTAAATATCTAAATACATCATTAATCGGGATTAAATAATTAATACCCAAACCTGCGCCATCTCTGGTTAACAAACCCGCGACAGTTAGCGCAATTAACTCGCCATGCTCGTTAAATACTGGCCCACCCGAACTGCCGTGATTAACATTTGCATCGGTTTGCAAATAGCGAAGCCCCTGCATATCCCGGTAGGCAGAAACAATTCCTTTGGTTGTGGTTTGACTGTGCTCAAGCGACAGTGGAGCGCCGATGATAAAAATTTCATCCCCCACATCGGATTGATCCTTCGCTACCGCGACGCCTTCAAGTCTTGCATAGTTATCATTGATTTTAATTAGCGCCACATCGCGAATGACTTCTTTTCGAACCAAAACAGCGCCGAGTGTATTATCTCCAATAAGGATATGAAACTTTGTCTCATCGCCAACCACATGCGCATTGGTCAATACATATCCGTCATTGTTAATTACTACACCGCTACCAAAACCATCTTTTGTTTTTACGATAACAGCATTTTTCATCAATTGATCAGCGTTTTCCTTAAACGAGCCAACGCCACTGCCGTAATTGATTTGAACGTTCACTTCCTCATCAAATTTTTCAACTAATGTGCTCATATCCACAGGCACAATCACTTTTGCAAACTCGGGATCTGCTAACAAATTATTGGTAGCCAGCGCTAGCGCAGCTTCAAAACTTATGTCGCCACCGTGCCTGATTGCCCTTGCACTCATGGCATTATGCGACCCCATAGTTTCCGTTGAATAGAGCATTTTTTTGGCTAACGGATCGTATAACTTCCATTTTATTTTTAAAAAAGTCGCATTCTGGGTGATGTCATCACTTTTTTCTGCGGGGCACTTGTTCATTTTGATATCAACAATTTCAGCCTCCAGATTTAAACTGGCTGCTGATGCACCACCTTTAATCCCATTGCGCACGGCATAACCAAACTTTTCAAAGGTTGATATGCTGCTTTTAATTGTATTGGGATGGGTAAAATCGACAATACCCTTCTGCCAGTACAAATCTATTGGCCGGCCACAGGTAATGCGACCGATACGAACATTGGTATGTTCTGAATCCGGCAGGGCAAGTTTGATTGAAGTAAAATCAATTAATCGGTGAGGTGATGTGTTTGAATAATAAATAGCATTTAGTGTTTCGACATCCCGGATCAGGTATTTACCGCGAACCTCTACCTTGGTTGCCTCTTTCTGGTCTTTAGCGGCTTGCTTTTCACCAAAGTGAACTTTTCCCTCTTCATCCGTCCACTGATAGATTTCCGCATGCATTACCGGAGCAAAAACAATCAAAAAACAACATAAAAAAAATCTGCGCATGTAAAGCTTCCTTTGTTGTAGTTTTATTTTCTTCAATTGAAAAATTACCATTGCTTTAATTTGCGATAGCTTAAAAAGACCAGTAATCCGCCCAGCAAAAAACCGATTCGTATCACCTGGTCAGAGAATGGGGAATAGACCACCAGACATGCTATGCCGAGCAGAAGCAGTGCGACAGCGAAGGTTCGTCTTACCGAAAAAGCTAGTTGCTGAAAGTTAAAACGCGAGCTTTTCTCGCTCTCTACTTCTTCAGGCTCAGGCTCTACAGGAGCGGAGGCTTGCTGAACCGGCTGAAGTGCCAACTCTACTTTACTAGCCGGCCGCGCAGCGGCAACAGGCGGAATTCGCGCAGAAGGCTTGGCAGAAACAGGGGGAGATGGTTTTATTTCAGAAAGTTCAAGCTCTGTTTTCGCGCCTATATTCAACAATTGTTGCTGAAGCTTGACTCCGGACTCAAACGAAAGCCCTTTTTTTATTACTGTTGGCCGACCAGAAAACAAAGCCTCTACTTTT
>JAGKWY010000208.1 GCA_021151625.1 Gammaproteobacteria bacterium
GTATATCCACTGTCCAGATTCATAAACAGGATTACTCCTCATGCTCGAAGCGTTTGATTTTGTCATTTTTGGGGGCGCTGGCGATTTGGCCTTGCGCAAATTGATTCCCGGTCTTTACCGCGCGCATCGCGAAGGCTCACTGCCTGTTGGCGCACGTATTATTCCGACATGTCGCAATACCCAAATGGTCGCCGAGTACAAAAACAAGGTGCGCGACGCAGCCGAGAAGCATCTGGGCGGTGATGAATTTGTGGCGGCCGACTGGGAGGAGTTCGCCAAATGCCTGTTTCCGGTTTTTGTGGATATCGGAACCAAAGATGAGCATTGGGATGCGCTGGCGCAATTGATGAATTCCGGTGGCAATAGCCAGCGCGTGTTCTATCTCTCAACGCCACCCTCTGTGTTCAGTGTGTGCTGTAAGCATTTGCACGAAACTGGTTTGATTACCGATAGCGCGCGCGTAGTGGTTGAAAAACCGCTCGGTTATGACGCTAAAACTGCAGAAGAAATTAACAGCCAGATCGCTGAATATTTCAAAGAAGATGCAATCTTCCGCATCGATCATTACCTGGGTAAAGAAACTGTACAAAACCTGTTGGCGTTGCGTTTTGCCAACGGTATGTTTGAGCACCTGTGGGATGCCAAATCCATTGATCACGTACAGATCAGTATTTCTGAAACTGTCGGCCTTGAAGGTCGTGCGAGTTTCTATGATGGCGCCGGTGCGCTGCGCGATATGGTGCAAAACCACATCCTCCAGTTGTTGTGCCTGGTGGCCATGGAGTCACCGAACAAAATGACCGCGGATCGTATTCGTGCGGAAAAATTGAAAGTGCTGGAAAGCCTGCGTCCATTGACTGGCAATACTGTTAAGTACAACACCGTGCGTGGCCAATATGTGGCAGGCGAGTTGGGTGGCAAGCAGGTTCCAGGCTATCTGGATGAGTTGGGTCAGCCAAGTAACACCGAAACCTTTGTGGGAATCCGAGCCTATATCGATAATTCCCGATGGGCGAACGTGCCTTTCTATCTCCGCACTGGCAAGCGTATGAAGCAGCGCTTTGCGGAAATCGTTATTCAATATAAAGACGTTGCACACCGTGTATACCCTGAGTCTGCCGGCGCTGCTACGCCAAACCGTTTGATCATCCGCCTGCAACCGGAAGAAAGCATCAAGATCATCATGGTCTCTAAAGATCTCGAAAAACACGAGACTCATTTGCGCCCTGTAGTGTTGAACCTGAACTTTGCGGATACCTACAAAGACTTCTACTCCGATGCCTATAAGCGTTTGATGTTGGATGCCGCTGCTGGTGATGCAAGTTTGTTTATTCATCGCGCAGAAGTTGATGCAGCCTGGGCCTGGATTGACCCGATTATCGAAGCCTGGCAGCGTCCGGAAAACAAGCCGCACGGTTATATGGCCGGTAGCTGGGGTCCACAAGCGTCTGCGCAAATGCTGGCTAGCGATCGTCGTCGCTGGTTCTCCATTGATGAAGTTCTGTCGGGAGCTGATCAGGAATGGTAAGCGAGCGTTTATTTGAAAATCGCGCGGACATGATTGCCGCGCTGCAAGCGGAATGTGAAACCGCGTTGCGCGCTGCTATTGAAGATCGCGGTGAAGCGACTTTTATGGTGTCTGGCGGCAGCACGCCCGAGCCGCTCTACAAAGCGTTAAGCAATTCCGATCTGGATTGGGAATCTGTCTACGTTGCATTGGTTGATGAGCGCTGGGTGAATTTTGAGCACGATAAAAGCAATGAAGCTTTTACAGTCAAGCATCTGATTCAAAACAAAGCGGCAGTAGCCAATTTAGTTGGAATGAAAAACTCTGCTGAAACCGCAGCAGAAGGTTTGGCTGATTGTGAAGCGGCTTACCAACAATTGGCGCAGCCTTTTGATATCACCATTTTGGGCATGGGGTCAGATGGTCACACCGCATCATTGTTTCCTCATGCGCAAGGTTTGGATGAATCATTAAACCCGGATTCCAATGAACTCTGCGCAGCAATTATTGCCAAGCAAAGTGAAGTGACTGGTGCAATTGTAGAGCGTATGACCTTGTCGCTTGCTGGCTTGCTGCGTTCAAAGGTGCTGATTTTGTTAATTACCGGCGATGAAAAGCTCGCAGTGTTGCGCGCTGCGCAAGCCGATGGCGATGTAAAAGATATGCCGATTCGTGCCGTCTTGCGTCAGCAACAAGTGCCGGTAATTGTTTACTGGGCGCCCTGATTTTTTACCGAATTCCGAACTGATTTTTATAAAACCTTTTATAAAGATTGATCGTCGAACTTTTTTGAACAACGAGGGATATACAGTGGCTTTAACTATCGATCAAATTGTCAAAGTAGCACCAGTCGTGCCCGTTATGGTGGTAGAGCGTATTGAAGATGCAGTGCCTTTGGCAAAAGCACTCTATAACGGCGGCTTGAAAGTGCTGGAAATTACCCTGCGTACTCCCTGTGCTCTGGATGCAATCACCGCTATGGTTGAAGCCCTGCCGGATGACGCAGTGATTGGTGCGGGCACCATTATTACTCCAGCGGATTTGGAAAAAGCAGTAAAAGCTGGCTCTACCTTTTTGGTAAGCCCGGGAACTACCCCTGCATTAATTGAAGCAGCAAAAGCGTCACCAGTACCTTTACTGGCTGGTGTTGCAACACCCACTGAAGCGATGAATCTCTACACCCAGGGCTTTACGCACCAGAAGTTTTTCCCGGCTGAAGCAGCGGGCGGTGTGCCAATGCTGAAGTCAATTGCGGGCCCATTGCCGCAAATTACTTTCTGCCCAACGGGTGGTATCGATTTGGCAAAAGCACCCAGTTACCTTGCACTGCCGAATGTGCACTGTGTCGGTGGAACCTGGATGGCGCCAAAGGAATTGATGAAAGCCGGTCGCTGGGACGAAATTGAACGTCTTGCGCGAGAAGCAGCCAGC
>JAGKWY010000015.1 GCA_021151625.1 Gammaproteobacteria bacterium
GTATCTCATATCTGTATTTCAAATATATAAAATATAAATTATCAATTTAACAAATATGCTAGCGCTAAATAGAATGATCCACAAGTTCATTTTTGAGGCCTGAGCCATGAAAGTTCTAATTGCAGTGAAGCATACGGTGGATCACAACCTGAAACCCTTCGTGGATTCCGCTACCGGGCAGGTAGATCTCACCCAGGCGAGACGGACAATTAACCCCTTTGATGAAATCTCTATCGAAGAGGCTGTGCGTTTAAAAGAGCGTGGGCAAGTGAGTGAAATTATAGCTGTTGCTATAGGTAATTCAGCCGCAAAAGACAGCTTGCGTCATGCCTACGCCATGGGGGTAGATCGCGCCTTGCTGATTGAAACAGATCAACCAGTGCAACCCTTGGGTATCGCCAAATTATTGAAAGTGATTGTTGAACGTGAGCAACCTGCGTTGATATTTCTGGGCAAGCAAGCGGTGGGGGAAGATTACGGTCAAACCGGGCAAATGTTGGCGGCGTTATTAGGTGTAGGGCTTGGCACTTTTGCATCAGCAATTGAAGTGCATGATGGCTATGCCAAAGTGACACGTGAAATTGAAAAGGGCACGCAATCTATTCGTTTGCAGTTACCGGCGGTTGTCACTGCGGATCTGCGTTTAAATGAGCCGCGCTTTATCAAGTTGCCTAATTTGATGATGGCCAAGAAAAAAACCATAGACACTATTAATGTGAGTGAGTTGGGAGTGGATCTATCGCCACGTTTTATGCAGCTGAAAGCAGCAGAGCCACCACAAAAACCGGGTGCGGTTCAGTTGGCTAATGTGCAAGAACTGGTTAATCAATTGCGTAAAGCGGAGGTGCTGCAATGAGTATTCTGGTATTGGCCGAACACGACGGCAAACAATTAAAAATATCTACTGCACAAGCAGTTTCTGCTGCTGCTGTATGGCAACAACCCATAGACCTTTTGTTATACGGCAACCAGTTGGAACAGCTTGCAAGTGAAGCCGCGCAACTAGCGGGCGTAGCTCGTGTGTTGGTTGCACAGGCGGATCACCTGTTGCACCCATTAGTGGAAGATGTGCAAGATTTAATTCTCAGTATTGCGCGAGAATATAAAGTGATTGTGAGTGCGCACAGTGTTTTGGGAAAAAGTGTGTTACCCGCTGTTGCGGCGCGCTTGGATATAGCACCGGTTACCGATGTAATTGATATTCAACTAGAGCAGGGCATTGCACCGATTTATGTGCGCCCGGAATATGCTGGGAACATTTTTACACACATCCAAAATCCACAAGCACAGCAGATTATCAGTGTGCGTGGTACGGCATTCCGTCCGGTGAGTAGCGGCGGCACTGCCGATATTCTCCAGGTTGCGGTACCTGGGTCGCGCGGTATAAGCCAGTGGCTGGATGAAAGTATTAATGAATCTGAGCGTCCGGATTTATCATCTGCCCGTGTCGTTATTGCTGGAGGTCGCAGCCTGGGTGGGGAGTTCGATAAGTTGTTAAATCCGCTGGCAGAGCATTTGGATGCTGCCATAGGTGCAACACGTGCTTGTGTGGATGCAGGCTTTGCCGCAAATGATTTACAAGTAGGGCAGACAGGTACTGTGATTGCGCCTGACCTTTACATCGCGGTAGGCATATCCGGTGCAATGCAACACATCGCCGGTATTAAGGACAGCAAGGTAATTGTGGCTATTAACAATGATCCAGATGCGCCGATTTTTAAATACGCAGATTACGGGATCGTAGCTGATTTGTTCACTGCTTTACCAGAATTGCATCGCGCACTGCAGCAATAATTTATTTGACCAGGGAAACCTTATGAGCGCTTTTAATACGCAAAAAGTATTGTCCGTAACACATTGGAACAATAGTTTGTTTAGTTTTACCACTACACGCGATGAATCCTTTCGCTTCGAAAATGGCCAGTTTGTGATGATCGGCTTGCAGCAAAACGAAAAACCTTTGTTGCGCGCCTACAGTATTGCCAGCCCTAACTATGAAGAGTATTTGGAGTTTTTTAGTATCAAGGTACCGAATGGGCCGCTTACCTCGCTATTGCAACATATCAAGGTGGGTGATTCTATTCTGGTTGGCAAAAAGCCAACGGGAACTTTACTGCTTGCAGACCTGAAGCCAGGGCGCAATTTATTTTTACTTGCGACAGGAACCGGGCTGGCTCCTTTTATTAGCCTGATTCAAGACCCCGAGACCTATGAAAAATTCGAGAAAGTGGTTTTGGTTCATGGTGTGCGCAAAGCAGATGATCTGGCCTACCGTGAATTTATTACGCAAGATCTACCTAACCATGAATTTCTGGGCGAGGAGGTGCGCAATAAACTGATTTATTACCCAACGGTAACGCGCGAAGAATTTACTTACCAGGGGCGTTTGACCGATCTTCTGGAGAATGGAAAGTTGTTGCGTGATATAGGTCTTCCGCCATTAAACCCGGAAACAGATAGGGCCATGCTCTGCGGCAGCCCAGGCATGCTTGATGATACCTGCGCGATTCTGGATAGGGCAGGTTTTGTTGTGTCGCCGCGAATTGGGATTGCAGGCGACTATGTTATAGAACGGGCTTTTGTTGAAAAATAGCTTTTTTGTAACTAAAGAAGGCTAGCTCGCCTGGCTAGTCTTCTTTATGGTTTTTATGTCCTTGGGCGATACTTTCCTTTTAAGCTTTCGTGGTAGTCAGGCTATTCTCCAGCGTTATTCTTTATTTCGATTTTCTCTTCCTGCATAAAAGTATTCCATCAGTTGCTTTACCTGTTTGTACTAATTTATTCCTGCGCAGTAGTTGATGTGTTTAAACGGCGTAAAGGATCGTAAATGGTGTATAAACAAAACTCAATTTTCTTCATAAAAACCACGTAAATACCCGGATCAGAAAATTTACGTACATTCCTGCATTCATTTTGATTTTTCTACAAATTTTCTAAAGCACGCGTTTAATTGCGTAAATATTCTGTATTAACGCGTTAATAGCCTATTAATTGGCCGTAAATTATCAATTGGGTATCTGTTGCGCTGCTGCTAATTTTATTTACGTGAGTCATTGGTGATTCTCGTAAATAACTTAAAGATGCGCTTGCTATGACATATACCGCAAATAAAACCACGACTGAAAAAGCCAGTGGAATTGCCTTTGTTGTGCTCTTCCACGTGTTGGTAGTTTATGGGCTTGCATTAGGTTTGGGGCATGATCCAATGAGTTTGGTCAAGCAACAAATTGACGCAAAAATTATTGAGGAAGAAGCACCACCCGAGGAAGAAGCTCCACCGCCACCACCACCTGATTTTGTTCCTCCGCCACCTGATTTTGTGCCGCCCCCGGATATTGAATTTGCTGCAGACGCACCGCCAGCTGGTGCGAATGCAATTACCGTTTCACAAAAACCGATTGAGGTTCCAATGACAGCGCCCAAACCGCCGAAGAAAGGACTTAGTCGTCCACCATATCCCTCTGCATCTCTTCGCTTGAGTGAAGAGGGTGTGGTTGGTTTGGCTCTGTATCTGGATGAAAGCGGAAAAGTTCGCGATGGAAAAGTTGAAGCAACCAGCGGTTTTGAGCGTTTGGATACCTCCGCGCTCAAACATGCAATTCGCGCATGGAAATTTGAGCCTTGCACCAAAGGCAATCAACCGGTTGCCTGTTGGCATCGCATTAAATTTCGCTTCAAGATAGATGAAAAGTAGTTTTTTAAGAAATCAGAATCAAAACAATTTTTAGTTAAAAATTTCATACACGTAGGATTTTAATCATGAAAACAAAATTCTCTTCTTCATTAGTGTTGCAGTTAGCTCTGTTGATGGGCGGTTCTTGCTCCGTATTTGCACAAGCACCAGCGGTTGATACTTCTACTACAACTGAAGTTACTGCGCCTGCTGGGGTTGAAGCAGCATTGCCAGTCGATGCATCCGCCGTTCCATTAGAACAAACAGCAGCAGATACACAGGCGGATTTCACTGTGATGGATGCAAGCTCAGTGGCGAATTCTGACGCTGCCGCAAATGCGGCGAGCGCGGCAGAGGCCAGTACTGCAGAAGGGCACAGCCAATACGGTTTGGGTGCACTCTGGGCACAAGGTGATGTAATTGCGCGTGGCACACTGATTATTATGATTCTAATGTCTGCTGCTACCTGGTATGTATTGGTAACCAAATTAATTCAACAACAAGGTTTATTGTCGCAAGCTAAAGCGACACGCCGCTTTTGGGATAGTAAGGACATTAACGAAAGTTTGAAAACTTACAGCGAACAAAGTGCATTTCGTGCGGTTGCCGAAGATGGCGTGCTTGCCTCAAAACAACACGCTGCGCGCAGTGGTGAGAAAGTTGAATTGGGTGAGTGGGTTGCACTGCAATTGCAGCGTTCCGTTGAGCGAGTTAGCGGCCAATTGCAAAATGGTTTGTCACTCCTGGCAACTGTTGGTTCTTGTTCTCCATTCGTGGGTTTGTTTGGAACTGTATGGGGTATCTACCACGCGTTAATCGCGATTGGCCTTGCTGGCCAGGCAAGTATCGATAAGGTTGCAGGCCCGGTTGGTGAAGCATTAATTATGACTGCTATTGGTCTGGCTGTAGCGGTTCCTGCGGTGCTTGGTTACAACTGGTTGGTGCGTCGCAATAAAGTAATTGCAGATTCGCTGCGCAATTTTGCAGGCGACATGCACGCTAATTTGGTGATGGGTGTGCGTGGCGGCCAATCAAATTAATGTAACAGACAGTCCAATTAAAAAGTTGTTCGCGGGCGTATTTTCCTGCGAACAATTATCCCGCAACACAGGAGCAATGCTATGGGCATGAATATTTCCTCTGGCGACGAAGAGCAGCTCAACTCGACTATTAACACCACGCCGCTCGTAGATGTGATGTTAGTAATGCTGATTATATTTTTGATCACAATTCCCGTTGTTATCAAAACAGTGCAGGTTGATTTGCCAAACGTTTCCAATACACCGACTCAGACTAAGCCGGAAAACATCGTTATTGCTGTAACTAAAGACGGAGAATATTTTTGGAATGAGGCAAGGGTTGCGGACAAAACTGCCTTGCTGGCCAAATTAAAAACTATTTCCGTAGTTCGCCCTCAGCCAGAGGTGCATATCCGTGGTGACTTGAATGGCCGCTATGAGCACGTTGGGCGCCTGGTGTTGTATTGCCAAAGGGCAGGTATTAGCAAAATCGGGTTTATTACCGTACCAACACGCTAAGGCGTCGTTATAGAGAGATTACTACTATGGGTATGAATGTTGGTAACAGCAACAGCGATGACGTTATGGTGGAGATGAATACCACTCCACTGATTGACGTGATGCTGGTGTTAATTGTGATGCTAATTATAACCCTGCCAATCCAGACTCACGCCGTGAAGATGGATATGCCAGTCACTAACGCGCCGCCACCTACCGAGTTGCCGGTGGTCATTAATATTGAAGTGGATTTTGATGGAACTATGCGCTGGGATGGAAGTGTCATTCGCGATGGTGAAATGTTGAAAAACTACATGTTACATGCAGCAAAAATGGAGCCGCGTCCAGAGGTACATTTAAAGCCTCATAAGCTGGCCAAGTACGATGTGGTGGCAAAAATTTTGGCTACTGCACAGCGCTTGGGGTTAACCAATATTGGCATTGTTGGTAATGAAAAGCTGGAGTAAGCAAGGTTGCTTCAGTGATATTGTCAGAACCTATTAATTAACGAGTGATTTCAACTATGTTAACGAATAAAAAAGTTTTACGTCTGTTACGCATTGCTTTGTTAGGTGTGTGTTCCAGCATGGCGATTGCGCCTTTGGTTAGTCAACCCGTTTTTGCTGCAAAAGCCGCTGAAACACAAAAAGTAAGTTCTAAAGTAGGAAAACCATTAAAGCAAGCGCGTGAGTTAATGGATGCAAAAAAATGGAAAGAGGCGCTGGCAAAAACCAGAGAAGCTGCTGCAGTTGAAGGAAAGAATTCGACCGAGGATGCACTCATCAATGAAATGCTCGCATTCTGTATGATCAACCTGAAAGATTATGCAAGTGCAGTTGCTGTGTATGAAACAATGTTAGCCGGCGGTCAGTTTAAAAAGGAAGATGAGCCAAAGCGTGTTCTGACAATGTCGCAAATTTACTTTTCTTTGAAGAATTATCCAAAGTCTATTGAATTAGGTGAACGCTACTTGAAAGTGGCCAGTGGAGATTTGGATGTTATACGCCAGGTTTCTCAAGCCTATTACTTGCAAAATAATTTTGCCAAGGCTGGGGAGTATGCACAACGCCTGATAGATTCAGCTAAAAAACAAGGTAAACCGGTTGAAGAAGATTGGTTGCAATTGTTGATGAGCTGCCAGCATAAGCAGAACAAAAAAGTTGAGGTAGTTGCCACGCTGGAACAATTGTTAGCGGCTTTCCCTAATGAAAAATATTGGTCCGATATGTTCACCTATTTGTTGCAGGGCTCTTCATTTAGTGATCGCCAAAATATTATTTACCTGCATCTGGTTAAGCAGGCAAATATGTTGCAACCGGACGAGTATGTTGAATTGGCCGAGCTATCACTTGCGGTCACTAATCCCGGTGACGCCAAAGCTATTTTGGAAGAAGGGTTTAGTAAAGGTCTGTTGGGTAAAAATCAATCCAAAGATCGCGATTTAAAATTATTGAGTATGGCCAAAACCCAGGCGGCAGAGGATTTGAAACTCTTGCCATCTATTGAAAAGGAAGCCTCGGCAAAACCAACCGGTGATGCATTGGTTAAAGTGGGCGAGGCATGGTTAGGGCACGGTCAGTATGAAAATGCGATTGCCGCTCTATCCAAAGGCCTGACCAAGGGCGGTATAAAAGTCCAGGATGAAACCAATATTAATATAGGCATTGCTTACCTGGGCCTAAATAAACCTGCCGAGGCGATTAAATCGTTTAATTCGGTTCCAGCGTCATCCTCCCTGGCATTAATGTCCCGTTTGTGGGTTATTCAGGCCAAGGCTTCCACGAATTAGTACCGAGCTGCCCCTTTGTCATCATAAAAAGGGGGCCCATCTACCTGAAAGGAAGCAAGGTAGATGGGTTTTTATGTAATATTCTGTTATTTCATAAGATCTTTAGTGTGTGTTTAGATGCCATGGTGAATGTTGTCCTGGTGTCGTTTCCTATCGAAATGCCCGGGTATTTGTAAGCCTCCGGGTAATCTATGAACCACCAAACCAATAAAAACCGCTTGTACGAAGCATTAGGTCAAATCGTTGTTTCCTTTAAGGCACTGGAGCAGGCGTTAGAGGCCATCATCTATTGTTGTATGGAGATTTCTCCCGCACAGGTGCGGATATTAATGAACTCCATGTCGTTCTCCACCAAGGTGACGACAATGGAGTCACTACTACGTGAGTTGCATGCAGGCGATGAGCTGGGGAAGCTTTCAATAACTTTACAAGAGTTCATTGAACGCTGTACTTACTGCGAGCGGCAGCGAAACGAGTGGGTGAGATCCTATTGGATACCGGAATTAGAGGCTGATGCGGGAATGGTCCGTCGTTTGAGTTCGCAACTGGTAAGTGGCGATGCTGAATTGGCATTGGAGATTATTCATCTCGCAGAACTGGAAAGCTTTGTTTTGTGCCTCAATGCAACGGTGACTTATCTGCAAGCGTTTCATCACAAATTATTTCTTAGTTTTGAGCGTGTGCAAGGACCGGAACATTTTCAGCGTTATTTACGTACGCAATTGTGCGTGGGGAATGATGCCTGCTAAAAATCAACCTGGCTGTTTTCTTAAGTGTGACAGGAGATCAAGTGATCTCCTTGTAACTGATGACAATCATTAATCTGATGTAGTTGTGCTGTATTAATATTGAAATGATTGCCCGCTCACTCCCAGTGAATCATCACCGAGTAAATAGACATAAGCAGGCATTAAACTCTCCGGGGTTTTCACGGTTGCCGGGTCTTCAGCAGGGTAAGCGGCTGCGCGCATTGCGGTACGTGTTGCGCCGGGGTTAATACTGTTGGCGCGAATGCGGGTGGCACCTTCCAGTTCATCGTGCAGGGTTTGCATAAGGTTTTCTGCGGCCGCTTTTGAGGCTGCATAAGCCCCCCAGAATGCACGGCCTTTAAATGCAACACTGGAACTGGTGAATAAAATACTGGCATTTGGTGCGCGCTCCAGCAGTGGCAATACTGCTTGGGTTAGCATAAATGGCGCATTGACATTCACCTGCATACAGCGCTGCCAGGCACTCACAGAATAATTGGATATTGGTGTGCGCTCACCCAGATCGGCAGCATTAAATAAAATGCCGTCAAGGTGGCCAAAGGTATCCTCAAGCGCGTTGCACATATCGTCGTAATCTTTTTCTACCGCGCTTTCAAAGTTGATTGGGTAGATTGCCGGTTGTGGATAGCCCTCGGCTTCGATTTCGTCGTAAACCTGTTCCAGCTTGCTCATGGTGCGGCCAGATAAAATAACAGTTGCACCACAGGCCGCAAATGTTTTAGCGGCGATTTTGCCAATGCCATCACCGGCTCCGGTAACCAGGATAATTTTATCGGCGAGTGAGTTCGGGTGAATTACATAATCTTGTGGGATGTGCATAGTGTTTTCTCCCATCACAAATATTTTTCAACAATAGGCCAGATTTCATCGGCGTGACTTACGCAGTAATCGGCATTCCAACTGGCAGGGTCATCACCTTCATCGACATAACCGTAGGCCGCAGCAATAGTGATACTGCCAGCGCCTTTGCCGCAGTCGATATCGCGCTTGTGATCACCGATATAAATAATTTCTTCCGGCAAACAATTCAGTTGTTTGCCGGCCAGAAATAAAGACTCTGGATCAGGTTTGCTGCGTGAAACATGGTCAGGGCAAATCACACTGACAGGTGCGGGCTGCATATTGAGTGCTGCCATTAACGGCAAAGTGTAAGTGGCAGGTTTGTTGGTGGCTATACCCCAGGCGATATTATTGTCCGCCAGCTTGTCCAGCAGTGTAGAGATGCCTGGAAAGGGTTTGGTGTAGACCGCGATATGGGCCAAATATAATTCCAGTAAACGTTGGCGCAGCGGTTCAAACTGTTCGTTGTTTTCCTCGATCCCAAAGGCAAGTTTAATTAATGCTTTGGAGCCGTTGGAAACGCCGGCGCGAATCGTTTCTGCTGCTAATGCGGGTTTGTTTTCTTCGGTCAGTAGTTGATTGACTACAACCACGAAGTCCGGCGCTGTGTCCAGCAGTGTGCCATCCAGGTCAAACATTACGGCGCGTATTGGCTTTGCCATTATTGAATAACCTTTTTCGCATGGATCAAATAATTAACGCTGACATCACTGGCATCGAGCTTGTAGTGTTTGGTGAGCGGGTTGTAAGTCATGCCGGTGATTTCTTGTAGCTCCAATCCTGCCGCGCGCAACCATTGGGCCAATTCTGATGGGCGAATAAATTTGCTGTATTCGTGCGTGCCTTTAGGCAATAGTTTCAAAATATATTCCGCACCAAGAATTGCGAAAGCATAGGATTTTGGATTGCGGTTAATGGTTGAAAAGTAAACATCCCCACCATCTTTCACTAATTGTGCGCAAGCTTTTACTACGGATGAAGGATCGGGTACATGTTCCAACATTTCCATGCAGGTAACCACATCAAATTCACCGGGCATTTGTGTTGCCTTGTCTTCCGCAGTGATCTGTTCATAGTTAAGGTTGACGCCGGTTTCAAGCGCGTGCAGGCGTGCGACTGACAGAGGCGCTTCGCCCATATCTATGCCGGTAACCTCAGCGCCGCGCAATGCGAGTGATTCGGCGAGGATGCCGCCACCGCAACCAACATCAATGACTTTTTTTTGCGCAACCGGTGAGCGTTGGTCAATAAAATTGGCGCGCAGTGGATTTATATCGTGCAGCGGTTTGAATTCGCTGTTTTTATCCCACCAGCGGCTGGCTAGCGCTTCGAATTTTGCGATTTCAGCGGTATCGACATTGGCCATGATAGTTATCTCTTTTTAAATTAGTGAGTGGCGATTTGTTTTCGCCACCAATTGGCTTTGCCTAGAATTTCACGCTCATTGAGCGTTTGCAATTCGCGATTTTTGAGCAGGCATTTTCCCTCTACCCACACGTGGGTGACGGCTTGCCCGGAGTGGGTATAGATAAGCTGTGATGCCGGGTTGTAAACCGGTTGCATGGCGAGCTCGCCCAGATCAATAGCGGTAATGTCTGCCGACTTACCAATTTCCAGGCTGCCAATCTGTTCATCCAGGCCAAGCGCCCTGGCGCCGTTCAGCGTTGCCATGCGTAAGGCCGCGTGGGCACTCAGTGCAGTAGCATCGCCTGCTACTGCTTTGGCGAGCAGGGCAGCAGTTTTTACTTCGCTAAATAAGTCCAGGTCATTATTGCTGGCGGCGCCATCAGTACCTATGGCGACGTTAACGCCAGCTTTTAATAAGCGATCAACCGGGCAGAAACCACTTGCCAGTTTTAAATTGGATTCCGGACAGTGAACAACATGAGCGCCGCTGGCTTGCAGCAGACTGATGTCGCTGTCATCGATTTGAGTCATGTGCACTGTTTGCGTCAATGGCGAAAGCAGGCCCAAATCCATCAGGCGCTGAGTTGGTCGGCAGCCATATTGTTTGATGGAGTCGCTTACTTCTTGTGCAGTTTCATGCAAATGGATATGGATCGGCATATCCATTTCATGGGCCAGCATCGCAATTTTTTGCATTGGTGCATTGGA
This sequence comes from Gammaproteobacteria bacterium, assembly GCA_021151625.1. Taxonomy (GTDB): domain Bacteria; phylum Pseudomonadota; class Gammaproteobacteria; order Pseudomonadales; family Cellvibrionaceae; genus Cellvibrio. The sequence continues at coordinate 10,705 of JAGKWY010000015.1, forward strand.
CACTGTGTAGGGAGCATGGGGGCCGAAGGCGACATTAATAAGGTGGTTGCTACGAAAGGTATCGTGCAGGTTCAGGCCCTTGCTCAAATATTCGTCTGGACCCAAACCCCAGGCAGTAGGGAAATCCAGGATAGGGAAGGCCAACTGGCAACGGATACGTGCGTCCAGGCAGGCTTGCGCGGCTTGCTCAGGGTAAAAATACATATCGGCAAAACAGGTGGTGCCGGTTTTAATCATCTCGGCGATGGCCAGATCGGTACCATCTCGTACAAATTCTTCACTCACCCAGCGGCCTTCAGCGGGCCAAATGTGGTCATTAAGCCAGGTGTGTAGGGGGTGGTCATCGGCATAACCGCGCAGCAGACTCATTGCCGCGTGGCCATGAGCGTTGACAAGCCCGGGCATGATGGCGTGGCTTCCAAGGTTAATAACTTCGCGCGCGCTATAGCGCTGCTCAGCGCCTTCGGAAGGAATAATGGCCAGGATTTTTCCTTCATGAATTGCCAGTGCACAGTTCTCCAGAATACGATTTTCGGGAACTACCGGTATTATCCAGCGCGCTTTGATGAGAAGGTCGATGCTAAGCGGGGTACTAGGCATAATGAGCAGTCAGGATGAAAAAGAGGGGTGCACAGTATACTGGAATGACCAGGTTCGGCCACGCCTGATTTTGCCATTCTGTGGGTTCGGGTTTTGAAATATAAGGTCTTCAAATTGCTGGAATTCCTGCGCTTGAGATTGTTGGGAGAGAATTGATTTCCTATCTGCATAACCCACAGATTTTGTGGTACCATCGCGCCCCTGAATTGTGCCTTAGACGCATTTTTAGCCAACCCGCTAGTGGGGTAGCTGTTTTTGCCTCTAAACCGATTAACGCCCTGTTAAAGCGCTTAGCGAAACAATCGTAAGTCGAGACCGCCAATTTAACTAACCGAATTAAAACTAGCCGAAGCCTTAATAAAAAAGGAAAGCTGTATTCCCATGGTCGAATTCGCCAAAGAAATATCACCGGTAAGTATCGAAGACGAACTCAAGCAGTCCTACCTCGATTACGCCATGAGCGTTATCGTTGGCCGCGCCTTGCCCGACGTGCGCGATGGATTGAAGCCTGTACATCGTCGTGTGTTGTTTGCGATGAGCGAACTTAACAACGACTGGAATAAGCCGTACAAAAAATCTGCCCGTGTGGTGGGTGACGTAATCGGTAAATACCACCCGCATGGTGACTCGGCGGTATACGACACTATTGTACGTATGGCCCAGCCATTCTCGTTGCGCTACATGTTGGTTGACGGTCAGGGTAACTTCGGTTCGATTGACGGCGATAACGCGGCAGCTATGCGTTATACCGAAATCCGTATGGCCAAGATCGCCCATGATTTGCTGGCTGATTTGGATAAAGAAACTGTCGACTTCGTGCCTAACTATGATGGCACCGAGCAAATCCCGGCAGTATTGCCTACCCGAATCCCCAACCTGTTAATCAATGGTTCTTCTGGTATTGCCGTGGGTATGGCAACCAATATTCCGCCACATAACTTGAAAGAAGTGGTGCAGGGCTGTTTGGCCGTTGTTGATAATCCGGATGTCACTATTGAAGAGTTGATGGAATTTATTCCCGGCCCTGATTTCCCGACGGGCGCCATCATCAATGGTCGTGCTGGCATTGTTGAAGCTTATCGCACCGGTCGTGGCCGCGTGGTGATGCGCGCGAAAGCCGACATCGAGCGCGATGATAAATCTGGTCGCGAAACCATTATTGTTACCGAAATTCCCTACCAGGTTAACAAAGCCAAATTAATTGAGCGTATTGCCGAGCTGGTTAAAGAAAAGAAAATCGAAGGCATTAGCGAATTGCGCGATGAGTCTGACAAAGACGGTATGCGCATTGTTATCGAAGTTAAGAAAACCGAATCTGGCGATGTGCTGCTGAACAATTTATTTGCCCAGACCCAGTTGCAGACCACCTTCGGTGTAAACATTGTTGCCCTGGATGATGGTCAGCCAAAAATTCTGAATCTGAAAGAATTGCTGGAAGCCTTTATCAAGCACCGCCGTGAAGTGGTTACGCGCCGTACTGTCTATTTGTTGCGTAAAGCGCGCGAGCGCGGACACATTCTGGAAGGTTGGGCGGTTGCCATTTCCAGCATTGATGAAGTTATTGATTTGATCAAGCGCTCTGCATCACCCGCAGAGGCAAAAGAAGGGTTGATTTCCCGCGGTTGGGATGCGAGCGCCATGACGCCGTTTGTGGAGCGCGCCGGTAAAGATGCATGTCGCCCTGAGGATCTCGGTCCTGAATTCGGTATTCGCGATGGCAAATATTATTTGTCTGCTGAACAGGCACAGGCAATTCTGGATTTGCGTCTGCATCGCCTTACCGGTATGGAGCACGACAAAATTCTCGCTGAGTACGAAGAGAAGTTGGCGCAAATCGCTGAGTTCCTCGAAATCCTCGGTAACGCTGTGCGTTTGATGGAAGTTATTCGCGAAGAATTAACGCAAGTAATTGCCGATTACGGTGATGCGCGTCGTACTGAAATTATTGCATCTACGCTCGATTTAACTACTGAAGATCTGATCAATGAAGAAGATCGCGTCGTAACTATTTCCCATGGTGGTTATGCGAAGAGCCAACCGCTTGCGGATTATCAAGCGCAGCGTCGCGGTGGTATGGGTAAGTCCGCAACCGCCGTGAAAGATGAAGACTATGTTCAGCATCTGTTGATCGCCAGCACACACGATACTGTGTTGTTGTTCACCAATGCCGGTAAAGTCTATTGGCTGAAGGTGTATATGATTCCGGTTGCCGGTCGCCAGGCTCGTGGCCGCCCTGTGGTGAATTTGTTGCCGTTGGAAGAGGGCGAGCACATCACCTCGATTCTGCCGGTGAAGTCATATGACGATGATCATTTTATTTTCATGGCGACTGCAAATGGCACAGTGAAGAAAACTGCACTGACCCAATTCGCTCGTCCGCGCAGCGTTGGTCTGCGTGCAATTGAATTGGATGAAGGCGATACCTTGGTGGGTACTGCAATTACCAATGGTGCATCTGATGTAATTCTTTTCTCCAGTTCCGGTAAAGCAGCGCGTTTCCGTGAAGCACAAGTGCGCGCAATGGGTCGTACCTCACGCGGTGTGCGTGGTATTCGCCTGGCAGAAGGTCAGCGTGTTGTAAGCATGGTAATTCCGTTGGCTGGTGGCCAGGTGTTGACTGTGAGTGAAAATGGTTACGGCAAGCGCACAGAAGTGGGCGAGTTCCCTGCTAAAGGCCGTGGCTCGCAAGGCGTTATCGGTATGCAAACTACTGAGCGTAACGGCCAGCTGGTTGGTGCGGTTCAGGTATTTGATGGCGAAGAGATCATGCTGATTTCTGATCAGGGCACTATGGTTCGCACTCGTGTCGACGAAGTGTCTGTGCTAAGTCGTAATACCCAGGGTGTGCGCCTGATTAAGTTGAAAGAAGGCGAGCGCATGCAAGGTTTGGAGCGCATTGAAGAGAGTGCAGATGAAAATGCCAAGCGCGAACTTGCCAACGCTGAAGGTGGTGAAACCGAAGAGTTGCCAGATGATTTAGCCGCAGAAGATTCTGCTGGCGATGATTCTTCTGACGAGTAATCAGGCGAGGCGATTGTTCATGTCAACCGAACAAACTGAAGCGGAAAAGTTACTGGAACTGCGCAATAAAATTGATGCGATCGATGAAGAGATTGGTCGCTTGATTTCTGCGCGGGCAACCTGTGCGCAAGAAGTTGCGGAAGTTAAAAAGGCAAGCTTGCCGGACGATACAACTATTCTTTTCTATCGTCCGGAGCGTGAAGCTCAGGTTCTGCGTAAAGCAATGGAGCGCAACAACGGGCCATTAAGTAACGAAGAAATGGCTCGTTTGTTCCGCGAAATTATGTCTGCTTGCCTGGCATTGGAAAATCCAATTAAGGTTGCATACCTCGGGCCAGAAGGTACCTTTACTCAGCAGGCGTCGTTAAAACACTTTGGTCATTCGGCAGTGGTAACACCGCTCGCAGCAATTGATGAAGTATTTCGCGAAGTTGAGGCGGGTGCGGTGAATTACGGTGTCGTGCCTGTCGAAAACTCTACCGAGGGTGTTGTTAATCATACGCTCGATAATTTTATGGGCTCAAACCTGAAAATTTGCGGCGAAGTGGAATTGCGCATCCACCATAATCTGATGGTGTCTGATGTCACTAATGTAAATAGCATTAGCCGCATTTACTCTCATTCTCAATCGCTGGCACAGTGCCGCAAATGGCTGGATGCGCACTATCCAAAAGCGGAGCGTATTGCAGTAAGTAGCAATGCTGAAGCCGCCAAGCGACTAAAAGGTGAGTGGAACGCAGCGGCTATTGCTGGCTCTATGGCTGCAGAGTTGTACAGCTTGAAAATGATTGCGGAAAAAATTGAAGATCAGCCGGACAACTCCACACGATTTTTAATTATTGGCCAGCAAGCCGTTCCACAAAGTGGTGTTGATAAAACCTCTATTGTTGTGGCTATGCGCAATGAGCCAGGTGCTTTGCATAATTTGCTGGAACCCTTTCATCGCCACAATATTGACCTCACTCGTGTAGAAACTCGTCCGTCTCGCACTGGTGTTTGGACCTATGTTTTCTTCATCGATTTTGTGGGGCATGTTGATGATCCCCTAATTAATGATGTGATGAAGGAAGTTGCATCGCGCTGTGCAGATTTGAAATTGCTTGGCTCTTACCCCAAAGCGGTGCTGTAACTTTTATGACATCACCGTTAATCAATAAGTTTGTTGTTGTAGGGATTGGCCTGATTGGCGGTAGTCTCGCGACTGGTTTGAGGCAGCGTGGTGCCTGTGCTGAAGTCATTGGTATTGCTCGCAAAGCGGAAACCTGTACTGAGGCAGTTAATTACGGTGTTGTTGATCGTGCCTACACATCCCTGCAGGAAATTGCTCATGAGCTAACGGCCGGCGATATTATTTTTATCGCTGTTCCTACGCTTTCGGTAAATTCAGTTTTTGAAGAAATTAAACAGCATATTTCTTCTGACGTAACCATTACCGATGGTGCAAGTGTTAAGGGTAGTGTGCAGCTTGCTGCAGAGGCTGTATTTGGAGCTGTTCCTCCGCAGCTGGTGTTGGGTCATCCTATCGCTGGCTCAGAGAAGAGCGGTGTTACTGCTGCCAATCCCAATTTGTATGAGCGGCATCGCATTATTTTGACTCCGCTGGAATCCACCAGTGATGTACATCTGGATTTGGTTGCACGCATGTGGCAAGCGGTAGGTGCCGAAGTTCTATCTATGTCGGTGGAAGAGCATGATGAAGTGCTCGGTGCTACCAGTCATCTGCCGCATGTCATTGCCTACTCGTTAGTGGATACCCTTGCACAGGATATTAACAATCCCAATATCTTTCGTTATGCCGCTGGGGGATTTCGCGATTTTACTCGTATAGCTTCCAGTGACCCGGTAATGTGGCATGACATTATGAAGGCCAATAAGTCGGCCATTTTAAAATCCATGGACTTGTTTATCGATAATTTGTCGCGGTTGCGCAAAGGAATTGAACAGGGCGACAGTGATTATTTGCTCGATGTTTTCAGTCGCGCCAAAGAGGCGCGCGATGAGTTCACCCTGATGTTGGCCAAACGTCAGGCAGCTCCAAAAGAGGATTAGTTAGGCAATTTTATATATCCAAACTTTTGGGAATAAACTTAGAAAGATTTAGTCATTAAACCTTGCGTTACAGATCTATATAATTGCTGTTGTTTTTTAAACACCTGTGTAAATCTGACGCTGTTTTCTAATTGGTATTTATTGAATGTCAAACTACAACTTGACTCACCTCAAGCAACTTGAAGCTGAAAGTATTCATATCATCCGTGAAGTTGCGGCTGAATTTGATAATCCGGTAATGCTTTATTCCATTGGTAAAGATTCCGCGGTAATGATGCACCTCACCATGAAGGCGTTCTTTCCTGGTAAGCCACCATTTCCACTGATGCATGTGGATACCACCTGGAAGTTTCGCGAAATGATCGAGTTTCGCGACCAGCGCGTTAAAGATCTCGGTTGGGATCTGATTGTGCATATCAATCAGGAAGGGGTTGATATGGGGGTTGGTCCTTTTACTCATGGTAGTGCCAAACACACTGACATCATGAAAACCCAGTCACTCAAGCAGGCGCTTAACAAATACGGTTTTGATGCGGCTTTTGGTGGCGCTCGTCGCGATGAAGAAAAATCTCGCGCAAAAGAACGCGTTTATTCATTCCGCGATAAAAATCATCGTTGGGATCCGAAAAACCAGCGTCCTGAGTTGTGGAATATTTATAACGGCAAGGTTGATAAAGGTGAAAGCATTCGTGTATTCCCGCTTTCCAACTGGACTGAGCTGGATATTTGGCAGTACATCCACTTGGAAAATATCCCCATTGTTCCTCTGTATTTTGCAGCTAAACGCCCGGTTGTGGAGCGCGATGGTGTAATGATCATGGTTGATGATGATCGTATGCCCATCGGCCCGGATGAAAAAGTAGAAGAAAAAATGGTGCGTTTCCGCACCCTGGGTTGTTATCCGTTGACTGGTGCGGTGGAGTCAGAGGCAACTACGTTGCCTGAAATTATTCAGGAAATGCTGTTGACCACCACATCAGAGCGTCAGGGCAGGGTTATCGATCACGATAGTTCCGGCTCTATGGAAAAGAAAAAGCAGGAAGGTTATTTCTGATTTTCTGTGGCCCTTTTTTTCACGCATTGCGAATGAATAGAGAATTTTATGAGTCATCAGTCTGAATTAATTGCACAAGATATTAATGCTTATCTTGCACAGCATGAGCAAAAAGAGCTGTTGCGTTTTTTAACTTGCGGCAGCGTGGATGATGGTAAGAGTACCTTGATTGGTCGCTTGCTTCACGATTCCAAAATGATTTATGAAGATCAGTTGGAAGCGATTAAGTCCGACAGTGTAAAGCATGGTACTACTGGCGAAAAAATTGATTTGGCATTGTTAGTGGATGGTTTGCAGGCCGAGCGCGAGCAGGGCATTACTATCGATGTTGCCTACCGCTATTTTTCGACTTCAAAGCGCAAATTTATTATTGCCGATACTCCTGGTCATGAGCAGTACACGCGCAACATGGCAACCGGTGCATCTACCTGCGATCTGGCAATTATTTTGATTGATGCTCGTTATGGAGTGGTTACTCAAACCCGTCGCCACAGTTACATTGCATCACTCCTGGGGATTAAGCATATCGTTGTTGCTGTTAACAAAATGGATTTGCTGAATTTTGATGAGACAGCCTTCGAAAAAATTAAAAAGGATTATCAGGAGTTCTCCAATAAGCTGGGTATGAAAGATGTTATTTTCGTGCCTATTTCTGCGTTGGATGGTGATAATGTTGTAAATCGCTCTGAGCGTGCGCCTTGGTATAAGGGGCAAACGCTGATGGAAATTCTTGAAACTGCCCCAATCGCGGGCGACAAAAATTTTTCTGATTTCCGCTTCCCTGTTCAATACGTAAATCGCCCAAATCTCGACTTTCGTGGTTTTTGCGGTAACGTCGCGTCTGGTGTTGTAAAAGTGGGTGATCAGGTTCGAGTTTTGCCGTCAGGTAAAACCAGCCACGTAAAATCCATTGTTACCTTTGATGGGGATCTTAAAGAAGCATTTAGTGGACAGGCTGTTACTCTGACTTTGACAGACGAAGTGGATGTTAGTCGTGGTGATATGCTGGTGTTGGCTGGCGACAATGTTCCGCAATCAAACCATTTGCATGCGCACTTGGTATGGATGACAGAAAAAGCACTGACACCCGGCACTGAATATTGGTTCAAATTTGCCAGCAAAATGGTAACTGGTGAAGTTGAAGCGATTGGTTGTCGCATCGATGTAAATACACAAGAACAAACTGGCGTTAATCAGCTGCAGTTAAATGATATTGCTATTGTGGATCTCTTGCTTACCCAGCCTGTTGTTGCTGATGCGTACAAGCAAAATCGTGCTACGGGTGCATTTATAGTCATTGATCGCTTAACTAACCTGACAGTTGGTGCGGGAATGGTTATTGATCAGCTGGCCTCCAAAACCGTAGCGCAGACCAATTTCAGTGAGTTTGAATTAGAGTTGAATGCACTGATTCGCAAGCACTTCCCGCACTGGGGTGCAGCCGATTTAAAAAACCTGCTTAAATAGCTATCTAGGTTTTTACTTCTAAAAAAGCCCTGGCTTTTCAGCCAGGGCTTTTTTATTTCACATTTTTTGAGTAGAAAATGTAAGAAATGTCTTACAGTGCGAATAGTGGATCTCTGCTATTTACAATTTTTTATTCGACCTATCTTATGCTTGCGTTTGCCAGATTCGGTAAACGCAAAAATGGTTTATAAATTTATTTCTAACAAGGAGTTTAGCCATGAAGGCATTGTTGACTGTTATTTCTTTGGTGGTGTTGATGTTAGGTGGAGTATCAACGGCTTTTGCTGCTGATAGTGTACCTACCCCGAAACCAGCAAAAGCAGAGGCCGTGGTCCCCAAAAATGTGGTGAATATCAATACCGCTGATGCTCAGGAGTTAACCAAGTTGAAAGGTGTAGGTGAAAAGAAGGCCGAGGCAATTATTGCCTGGCGGAATGAGAATGGCGGGTTCAAAACGGTAGAGGATTTACTGGAGGTTAAAGGGATTGGTGAGGCAACACTAGAAGCCAATCGTGAAAATATCAGTATCTAGATAGATTGCCCGCGCCGCTCAGCGTTAGAGAATGAATTTTGCGGCAATATTTGCTTTAATAGTGGCCCGGATTTGATCCGGGCTTTTTTATTTTTGCGAGGTTAAAAAATGTCCTCTTTGGGTCCCAGAATTGTTGTGGCTATGGATTTTGATAATGCAGATCAATGCTTGGCAATGGCAAAACGACTCTCACCTGCTGATTGCCGGTTGAAAGTTGGTAAGGAGTTGTTTACTGCATGCGGTCCCAAAATAGTAGAGCAACTGATGGCACTCGGCTTTTCTATATTTCTCGATTTGAAGTTCCATGATATTCCAAATACTACAAGCAAGGCTGTAAAAGCTGCCGCAGATTTGGGCGTTTGGATGGTGAATGTGCACGCTTCTGGTGGCGAGCGCATGTTGAACGCAGCAAGAAATGCTGTGGAGCAAAGTGTAAGTCATAAGCCTTTGCTGATTGCAGTAACGGTTTTGACCAGTATGGAGGCCGCTGATTTGCAAGGTATTGGTATTGATCGTAGCCCTGAAGAGCAAGTAATGAGATTGGCACGATTAACGCATAGCTGTGGCTTGGATGGAATTGTATGTTCGGCTCAGGAGGCTCAAATGATGCGCAATCAGTTTGGTCGGGAATTCTGTCTCGTCACGCCCGGTATACGTCTTGAATCTTCTCCCGCAGATGATCAGCGTCGTACTCTAACTCCCGTAGCGGCAATTGCTGCAGGTAGCAGCTATTTGGTAATTGGCCGCCCAATTACGCAATCTCCTGACCCCATTGCGACTTGTAAAGCGATTATCCAGTCGCTTGCTTGAGCAACAAGTGTAAGGAACAGAATATGACCAATCAGCAACGTCCAGTTGTAATTACAATTGATGGGCCTAGTGGTTCAGGAAAGGGGACCCTCAGCCAAATGTTGGCTCGCCATTTGGGATATAACCTGCTTGACAGTGGCGCTTTGTATCGTTTGGTGGCGCTAGCCAGTATGAAAAGAGGTTTTGATTTGGCTGAGGAGCGGTTGATTGCTCCTGTAGCCTTGGCTTTGAATGTTCAATTTCGAGTTGCGGAGGATGCAACGCGTATCATTCTTGATGATGAAGATGTAACTGATGCAATTCGCCAGGAGGTGGTTAGCATGGGAGCATCCCAGGTTGCTGCACATCCTGCAGTTCGCGCTGGTTTACTGGAACGCCAGCGCGCATTTGTGGCTGCACCCGGTTTAATTGCCGATGGTCGAGATATGGGTACGGAAGTGTTTCCGGCAGCCCCTGTCAAGATCTTCCTAACGGCAAGTGCAGAGGCTCGTGCTGAACGCCGCTTTAAGCAGCTGCAGAACAAAGGAGAGTCAGTAAACAAAGCCACTTTGATTGCTGATATCCGTGAGCGCGATGAGCGTGATTCAAAACGTGCGGTTGCACCACTTAAACCTGCGGTCGATGCCACAATTATTGATAGCACTGATATGAGTATCGAACAGGTTTTTGCTAGGATGTTAGCATTGGTCAAGCAAGCCGTTTGACGATGTTACATCTTGTCAACAAACGGTAAAACAACTTCTTTAGTTTGCTTAAATGCTGGTTAGCCAAGGCTGGAATTTTTGTAGATAGTGAATAACTAAATCACAACAGCGGGCTTAGATATAGTTATTTTTCAGATGGGACTCATATATGACCTTAACTTGTTTTAAAGCCTATGATATTCGTGGAAAGTTGGGTGAAGAACTCAATGAAGATATTGTTTATAGAATCGGTCGTGCATATGCCCAATACATAAAACCGAAAAGCGTGGTTGTAGGTGGTGATGTTCGACTGACAAGCAAAGCATTGAAAACTGCCTTAAGTAATGGTTTGCGTGATGAGGGTGTTGATGTAATCGATATTGGTATGGCAGGTACGGAAGAGATTTATTTCGCAACCAGCCATCTTAAAACTGACGGTGGAATTGAAATTACTGCCAGCCACAACCCGATCGATTATAACGGCATGAAATTAGTGCGGGCTGGATCAAAACCCATTAGCGGTGATACTGGTTTAAATGATATAAAAAAGCTTGCTGAAGCCAATCAGTTTGCAGTAGCAGATTTTTCCGCTCGGGGGTCCCTGAGTGAAGTAAGTGTTTTGGATGCTTATGTTCAGCATCTCCTGTCGTACGTAGATGTTTCCGCATTAAAGCCTTTGCGTTTGGTGGTGAACGCTGGCAATGGAGCTGCCGGTCATGTCATCGATGCAATTGAAAAATATTTGCCTTTCACATTTATTAAAATTAATCATGAGCCTGATGGCACATTTCCCAATGGAATTCCAAATCCCTTATTGTTTGAAAATCGTGCATCCACATCAGAGGCAGTAATTGAGCATGGTGCTGATATGGGTATTGCCTGGGATGGAGATTTTGATCGCTGCTTCTTATTTGATGAGGCGGGTGATTTCACCGAGGGTTATTATATTGTTGGATTGTTGGCCGAAGCTTTTTTATTGAAAAATCCCGGTGCAAAAATTATCCACGACCCGCGCTTAACCTGGAATACCCTGGATATCGCTGACGCAAATGGTGGGCAGGCAATTCAATCGAAAACCGGGCATGCCTTTATCAAAGAGCGTATGCGTGCAGAAGATGCGGTTTACGGCGGTGAAATGAGTGCGCACCATTATTTTCGGGATTTCTTTTATTGTGATAGCGGTATGATTCCCTGGTTGTTGGTGTGCGAACTTTTGTGTCGCAAGCAACAGACGTTGTCGTCAATGCTGGCTGATCGTATCGCGAAATTTCCATCTCCAGGTGAAATTAATAGCCATGTGGCGGATGCCAAATTGGCGATTGAAAAAGTATTTGCTCATTATGAGCGCGATGCCAGATTAATTGATAAAACTGACGGCATTAGTTTGGAGTTTGATGAATGGAGATTTAACCTAAGGATGTCTAATACGGAGCCAGTTGTGCGCCTGAATGTAGAGAGCAGGGGCAATAAACAACTGGTTGATGAAAAAACAGCAGAAGTCCTTAATTTACTTAATAGCTAACTAACAAATACCCGAAGGGCGACAACTATGCAAGTTAAGAAAGCGGTGATTCCAGTGGCAGGCTTGGGAACTCGTATGCTTCCCGCAACCAAGGCCATTCCCAAAGAAATGCTTCCTGTGGTTGATAAGCCACTTATTCAATACGTTATTGAGGAAGCAGCGGCGGCAGGTATTAAAGAAATTGTATTGGTTACTCACGCAAGTAAAAATGCAATTGAAAACCACTTTGATACCAGCTTTGAGTTGGAGGCTCAGTTGGAGGCTCGCTTAAAACGTTCATTGCTTGCAGAAGTTCGCTCAATTACCCCTCCCGGCTTAACAGTTATTTCTGTGCGTCAGGCAGAGGCAAAGGGTTTGGGACACGCGATTTTGTGTGCGAAGCCGGTTGTTGGCGATGAGCCTTTTGCTGTGCTTTTGCCTGACGTGTTAGTTGATAACGCGGAGTCTAACCTTAAGCAAGATAATTTGGCGGGCATGACTCGTCGCTTTCAGGAAACTGGCAATAGTCAAATTCTTGTTGAGCAAGTACCCAATGACCAGGTTGATAAATATGGTGTTGTGGATTGTTCTGGTGTTGAGATCCCATCTGGCAAAACAGCTGCTATTAAAGCGATGGTTGAAAAGCCCCCGGTTGATGAGGCTCCGTCAAACATGGCAATTGTTGGGCGTTATGTTCTTTCAAAAACTGTGTGGGATTTGCTCGCAAAAACTCAGCCTGGTGCTGGTGGCGAGATTCAGCTGACTGATGCTCTTGATGCCTTATTGGGTCTGGAAACTGTTGAAGCTTATCAATTGGTGGGTCGCAGTCATGATTGTGGTACCAAACTGGGTTATTTGATGGCCAATGTTATTTACGGTGAAAGGCATAATGATGTCGGCAATAATTTCAAATCATTTTTGCAAAAACGTTATTCGAATTAATTCATTTTGGCTCAATATGTTTTGACTCAGCTAGAGAATAAGGAGTGCTAAATGATTATTCCCGTCGTTCTTGCAGGTGGCTCAGGAACTCGTTTGTGGCCGATGTCGCGCCAGCATTATCCCAAGCAATTGTTAAAATTGTTTGGCGATAAAACAATGCTGCAACAGACTATAGCTCGACTTGATGGTGTTTCTAATCTCGCCCCACCAATTGTGGTGTGTAATGAGGAACACAGATTTATGGTGGCTGAGCAGCTGCACGAAATTGGCCAGTCAAAGGCCTCTATTATTCTTGAGCCAGTCGCACGTAATACCGCACCAGCTTTGGCTTTAGCTGCCCTTCATGCGCGGACTCTAGCGGACAACCCAATATTATTGGTGCTGTCCGCAGATCATATGATTAAGGATGTCGGGGCTTTTCACGCGGCTCTAGAGGATGCAATTGGTGCTGCGCTGGCTGGGCATTTGGCAACTTTTGGTGTTAATCCAACCAGACCGGAAACGGGATATGGATATATTAAAACGCTCCATGAATCGCAACAGTCAGAGGCAACTTTTTACCCGGTTGCCCGATTTGTGGAAAAGCCCGATTTGGCAACAGCTGAAAGATATCTTGCTGAAGGTTGTTACTACTGGAATAGCGGGATGTTTGTTTTTCAAACAGAGGTTTTTTTAAAGGAACTGCAAGAGCAGAGCGCTGAGGTGGTTATTGCTGCCGAGCAAGCCAAGGTATGGTCAGTGCAAGATCTCGATTTCATTCGTGTTGATAAGGATTCATTTTCATTAGCGCCTAATATCTCAATAGATTATGCGCTAATGGAAAAAAGCAATAATGTGGTCTGTGTGCCTTTTAATGCTGGTTGGAGCGATGTGGGTGATTGGAAGTCATTCTGGGATCTTTCGGATAAAGATTCGGCAGGTAATAGTATTATTGGGGACGGTATCGATATAGGTTCTTCAAATACACTGGTATTTTCCCAAGATAAATTGGTGGCAACTCTGGGTGTCAGCAATTTGATGATTGTGAATACCCCTGATGCGGTATTGGTTGCTGATCAGTCTCAAGCGCAACAGGTTAAGGCAATTATTGCGCAGATTGAAAAGCAAAAAAGGTCTGAGCATTTGCAGCATCGTGAAATATACCGCCCTTGGGGTTGTTATGATGCAATTGATACGGGAGATCGCTATCAGGTTAATCGAATTCGAGTAAAGCCAGGGGGAAGTTTATCCTTGCAGGTCCATCATCATCGTGCAGAGCACTGGATTGTTGTAAAGGGAACGGCGCTTGTTCAGAAAGGCGACCAAAATATGCTGCTTTCTGAAAACGAATCCACATATATTCCTGTGGGGACGAAACATAGACTTAGTAACCCGGGTAAAATACCGCTAGAAATAATTGAGGTGCAATCTGGCCCTTATCTTAAAGAAGACGATGTTATCCGTTACGAGGATAGTTATGGGCGATCTTAAAAGGTTTTATTAATTTGCTAGGGAGTAATAGATGAAAGTAACAGTATTTGGTACCGGATACGTTGGTCTGGTTACTGGGGCCTGTTTGGCTGATGTTGGCCACGAGGTTCTTTGTGTAGATATTGATCAGCGAAAAGTGGACAACCTTAAGCAGGGGATTATTCCAATTTATGAGCCTGGTCTTGAGCCTGTCGTCAAGCAAGCGGTACAAAATGGTTTGCTGAACTTTACAACTGATATGGATCAGGCAGTAAATCATGGTGAGTTGCAGTTTATTGCTGTTGGGACTCCCTCGGGTGAGGATGGTTCGGCAGATCTGCAATATGTGGTTGCGGTTGCCAGAACTATTGGTGAGCGTGTTAACTCTTATAAAGTTGTTGTAAATAAATCGACAGTGCCGGTAGGTACCGCAGAAATAGTGGAAAGCACTCTGGCAGAGCAGCTGCAAAAGCGCGGAGTTCAAATCGATTTTGATGTCGTGTCCAATCCTGAATTCTTAAAGGAGGGGGCGGCAGTAAATGATTTTATGAAGCCTGATCGTATTGTTGTGGGAAGCAAGGGTGGGCGAGCAGAGGCGGTGATGCGTGAGCTTTATGCGCCATTCAATAGAAATCATGATCGAATGGTTTTTATGGATATTCGTTCCGCTGAGCTAACCAAGTATGCAGCTAATGCCATGCTGGCAACCAAGATCAGCTTTATTAATGAGATGGCAAATTTGGCTGAGCGTCTGGGTGCAGATATTGAAAAGGTCCGTAATGGTATTGGTGCCGACCCTCGTATTGGCTATCACTTTATATATCCTGGTTGTGGATATGGTGGTTCCTGTTTTCCAAAGGATGTTAAAGCCCTGATTAATATTGCCAAGGGTGTTGGTTATACCGCGGGCCTTATGGAGGCTGTAGACGAGGTCAATGCAGCCCAAAAAGGCAAGCTATTTGAGTACGTCAGCGGTCATTTTGGCGGTGATTTGCGTGGTAAGGTTTTCGCGTTATGGGGGTTGTCATTCAAGCCCAATACTGATGACATGCGCGAGGCGCCCAGCCGTAACCTGATGGAGGCGTTGTGGGCCCAGGGGGCCAAAGTGCAGGCCTATGATCCGGTAGCGATGGATGAAACTCAGCATATATATGGGCTTAGAGATGATTTGAAACTTGTGGGTACCAAGGAGGCTGCACTTGAGCGTGCGGATGCATTGATCATTTGTACAGAATGGAAAAACTTTAGGGCTCCCAACTTCGAACTCATCAAATCAACCTTAAAAGAGCCAGTGATTTTTGATGGCCGCAACCTCTATGAGCCAGAGCGAATGGCTGGACTGGGGGTCAAGTATTATGCTGTTGGACGTGGATTGAGTGTCGTAAAGCGCTAAATTGGTCATATTGTGCCGGCTTATTGCCGGCACTTTCCCTCTAAGCTGTTGAAAAATATAGCTCATTCTGCTAGCATTCCGCTCCTGCTGATTTTTGTGTCCTCTCTGATTAGTCTCATTGAATCCTATTATTGGCAGCGGTAAAAGCTGTTAAATCCAGTCTGAGGAAGCTTTTCCATTCTATTAACTGACCCGTATGACAGACCGTGCGGATAGAGTAGGTCGTGCTTTGGCGACTCTGCTTTTAATTTATAGGTAATACCATGAGTATGAGCGAAAGTTTTGCTGAGTTATTTGAAGAGAGCCTGAAAACCGTTGATATGGTTCCAGGTACCATCGTTACTGGTGTAGTTATCGATATCGATAAAGATTGGGTAACTGTACACGCTGGTTTGAAATCTGAAGGTGTTATTCCCGCAGAACAATTCCGTAACGAACTGGGTGAGTTGAATCTCCAGATCGGTGACGAAGTTCAGGTAGCCCTGGAAAGTGTGGAAGATGGTTTCGGTGAGACCAAACTGTCCCGCGAGAAAGCCAAGCGTGCTGAAGCCTGGAAAATTCTTGAAGCAGCTCATGTTGCTGAAGAAGTTATCAAAGGTGTTATCAATGGCAAGGTTAAGGGTGGTTTCACCGTTGACGTTGCTGGTATCCGTGCCTTCCTTCCTGGTTCTCTGGTTGATGTTCGCCCTGTGCGCGAAACCACCCACCTCGAAGGCAAAGAGCTGGAATTCAAAGTTATTAAGCTGGATCAAAAGCGTAACAACGTGGTTGTATCTCGCCGTGCAGTATTGGAACAAGCTAACTCTGTTGAGCGCGATGAGTTGCTGGCTACCCTGCAAGAAGGTCAAGCTGTTAAAGGTATCGTTAAGAACCTTACCGACTACGGTGCTTTCGTTGACTTGGGCGGTGTAGATGGTCTGTTGCACATCACCGATATGGCGTGGAAGCGTATCAAGCATCCAGGTGAGATCGTAAACGTTGGTGATGAAATCGACGTTAAAGTATTGAAGTTTGATCGCGAGCGTAACCGCGTATCTTTGGGTCTGAAGCAATTGGGCGAAGATCCATGGGTAGCTATCACCAAGCGTTATCCGGAAGGCGCTCGTGTGAAAGCTAAAGTGACCAACCTGACTGACTACGGTTGCTTCGCTGAGCTGGAAGAGGGTGTTGAAGGTTTGATCCACGTTTCTGAAATGGATTGGACCAACAAGAATATTCATCCTTCAAAAGTTGTTCAATTGGGCGATGAAATCGAAGTTATGGTTTTGGATATTGACGAAGAGCGTCGTCGTATCTCCCTTGGCTTGAAACAATGCCAGGAGAATCCATGGGATGCATTTGCTCGTACTTGTGCGAAAGGCGACAAAATCAGCGGTAAGATCAAGTCAATCACCGACTTCGGTATCTTCATCGGTCTCGATGGCGGCATTGATGGTCTGGTTCACTTATCGGACATCAGCTGGCATGAAGCAGGCGAAGAAGCTGTTCGCAAGTACAAGAAAGGCGACGAGCTGGAGACCGTGGTATTGGCTATCGATCCAGAGCGTGAGCGCATTTCTTTGGGTATCAAACAACTGGAAGCTGACCCATTCTCTGAATACGTTTCAGTGAATGACAAGGGCGCTGTTGTTAAAGGTATCGTGAAAGAAGTTGAAGCTAAAGCTGCTGTAATCACCTTGGCTGATGATGTAGAAGCTGTACTGAAAGCATCAGAGTTGAGCCGTGAGAAAGTAGAAGACGCACGCAACTTGCTGAAAGTTGGCGATGAAGTTGAAGCCAAGATTATTGCTGTAGATCGCAAGAATCGTAGCATCAATCTGTCAGTGAAATCTAAAGACGTAGAAGATGAGAAAGCAGCTATGAAAGAGCTTTCCAGCAAGCAGTCAGATCAAGCTGCACCTGCAACTTTGGGTGACCTGATCAAGGCTCAAATGCAAAACAAAGAGTAATCTTTGAGGCGCTGTGGCTAGCAGTTGCTAGCCACAGCTGCTTTTGCCAAGTTAATCTATAGTTTGTTGAGCTATATTTGTTATTCGCGAGTTGTGTATTTCTGAAAAATTGTGTTGTGTAATCTTTATTATCAAAAGAGAAGCAGGTTATGACCAAGTCAGAATTGATTGAATACATTACCGAAAAGCAAAATCAATTAACTATTAAAGATGTGGAAATGTCCGTTAAGTTGTTATTGGATTATATGTCTGACATCTTGGCTTCTGGAGAGCGGATAGAGATTCGCGGATTCGGTAGCTTTTCCCTTCATTATCGCGCTCCTCGTACAGGTAGGAATCCTAAAACGGGTGAGGCAGTTGTTTTAGAGGGTAAGTACGTCCCTCACTTTAAGCCCGGAAAAGAAATGCGTGATCGGGTAAACGAAAGCATTAATAAATAGCGGTCGTTTTCTTTTCTTCTGCTTTAGCTGCTTTGGGGTGATTGCGAGCTGTTGTTTCGAGGCCTATTTATGTTGATTAAGTTGCTAGAGGCTTCGCGTGCAACTAAGCGTGCAATATCTCTTTGCTATGATTCCTTTGCTATAGTTCTTGGGGTTTACCTATCTAATTGTATTAGGTTGGGAACGTTTGATCTCACTATAACGGGCAAGGAGTTAACTGCGTTATTTATAACTCTGATTACTAGTCTGGCAATTTTTATTAGATCAGGAATGTATCGCGCCATTCTGCGATATATGACTCAACCAGCCATAGTTACAATAATTATCTGTGTGCTGCTGTCTGGTGTGACCCTGGCGGTTTCCGGTTTTCTCACTTACTCCAGAATTCCACGCTCTGTTCCATTTATTTATATTGGGTTAATGCTGGTTTTGATTGGTGGGCCCAGACTGCTAATTCGCCATGTTATTTTGAAAATGGGTGCCTTGCCTCCAGGTGATATGGTGCCTGTAATTATTTATGGGGCAGGGCGAACTGGGCATCAGTTGATGCTTGCGCTGCAAGATACGGGTTATAGGGTAGTTGCATTTGTTGATGACAATGCCTCATTGCACGGAACCCTTTTAGCAAATATTAAAATCCACTCATCTGCAGTTTTGCCTGGACTAATTGCATCCTTCTCCGCCGTTAAAGTCCTGCTTGCGCTAGGTCGCACCCCTCACAGCCTGCGACTTGAAATTATCAAGCGTCTGGAAAAGCTCCACGTTAATGTTCAAACTATTCCTGATATGGGTGATATTTTGTCTGGTAGGGCGCATATAGAAAATGTGCGTGATGTAGATGTTGAGGATTTGCTGGGGCGCGATTCTGTGCAACCCTTGCCTGATTTGATGGAGGGATCTATAACCGATAAGGTGGTTATGGTTACCGGTGCTGGAGGCTCAATCGGTAGTGAGTTGTGCCGACAAATTATCGATTGTAAGCCGACAAAATTAATCCTGCTGGATCACAATGAATACAGTTTGTATGCGTTGGAGCAGGAGTTGATCGCGCGCAACTTGCCCTTGGTATCCATCATTCCGCTATTAGGGTCAGTGCAGAATGGCGCTTTTTTGAAATCTATTTTCAAGCGATATCAAGTTGATACGGTATATCATGCTGCTGCTTATAAGCACGTGCCTTTGGTCGAAGCTAATATTGTTGAAGGGATTAAGAATAATGTGCTTGGAACTTTATGTTGTGCGGAGGTATCGGTCGCGGCGGGCGTTGGATTATTTGTGCTTATTTCAACTGATAAGGCTGTACGTCCAACTAATGTCATGGGGGCCTCCAAGCGTTTGGCGGAGCTTATCCTGCAAAGTATTGCCCAGCGACAGCAACTTACACGGTTTGTAATGGTTCGTTTTGGTAATGTCCTCGGCTCATCTGGTTCTGTTGTTCCATTGTTTCGTAAGCAAATTAAAAGTGGTGGGCCGGTTACAGTTACACACCCGGAAATTATTCGCTATTTCATGACAATCAAAGAGGCTTCACAGCTTGTTATTCAGGCCGGGGCTATGGGAAAAGGTGGGGATGTATTTGTATTGGATATGGGGGAGCCAGTAAAAATTGTTGATCTGGCTTTGCGCATGATTCACTTGTCCGGGTTGTCTGTTCGCGATGCAGCTAATCCTGATGGTGATATTGAAATTCAATACACCGGATTGCGCCCTGGTGAGAAGCTATATGAAGAATTATTGATTGGAGATAATGTTTTTGCGACAGATCACTCGCGCATTTTCAAGGCGTTGGAGCAATCGGTATCATGGAAAGAAATGGATCTCTTTTTGAAAAATTTAAAGTCCGCTTGTGATCTGGATGAGGCAAACAAAATTAAGCTTATGCTGCGAGAAATGCCGCTTGGGTACAATTGGGAATTGGTGGATGAGGAAATTCCAGCCGCACTGAGTCGCGTTAGTTAATTGTTTTCCCTGCTTTTAGTTTGATGGACATTATAATTGGCGGGCAATAAGCAAGAGCTAAAGCCAATATTGGATGCATGTGGCTTGATGTACTTAGTAGTGCTAATGGAAAAAGCCACAACATATTAATTGCAAAAACCAATAGCGAAGTCTTGCTGTGGGAACCAAATCGCAGTGCTAATTTTTGATAGCTATGGCTTCTATGCGGCAGATAAAATTTTTGTCCACTGAAAAGGCGTACGCAAAGTGTGTAGGTTGCGTCGGAAATAAAAAACGCCATTATGATTAGCCATGCCGTGGCTAGTTCTGGATTTTGAATGCTGGTTTTCACCGCCAATAATCCGAATGCACAGCCTAAAAACAAACTTCCTGTATCGCCCATAAATATTTTGGCATTCGGGAAATTCCAGTAAAGAAATCCTGCGCCTGCGAAACCAATGATTACCAGTAGTGTAATTTCCTCTGCATTAACTCCTTGAATGATCAGAATTCCGCTCATAGCGGTACATGTGCTGATTGCTTGCAATGCTGCTATTCCATTAATTCCATCCATAAAGTTGTATAGATTTGTGGACCAGATAAGTAACGGTACCAGCAATCCACTGATCAATATCAGATGTATTGGCGACCAGTTGGTAGCAGTAATGCAATAGTAGGTGCCAGCCAATGCCAGGGCAAACTGGATAAATAAGCGAGATCGGATGCCCAGATTAAAAAAATCGTCAAGCAGTCCCAGAATTCCCATTGTCACGGGTATTGCTACAAGGAAAAAATCAGGTGCTTGATCGGGGATGAGGACCCATACACAGATATAAGTGAGTATGCAGGATATCAATATGCCCAGGCCTCCTCCCCTTGGAGTTGGTTGGCTGTGAGAGCTGCGATTATTTGGGGTGTCTAGTAAGTGCTTGCCTAGCTGGATCATAACAAGCCGGGTTGCAAAGAAAGAAATCGCTGTTGATAGTAAAGCTATAGGTATCCAGTGAGTCATAGACTGATCAAGTACTATTGGGGCTAAGGGCGCCATTCTACTCTATATCAGTAGTGGCGCTATTTTTCTGTGGTGATCAATTGTGGTGCCATTTTGTTTTAAGTGTTTTTATATGGTGCAATTTTTCCGTTCCTATGGTGCTGTAATAATGGTATCTACTTGAAAAATAATAAATTTATTTTATTTGGACTGATAATTGCTTTGTAGGGGTTCATTTTTATTTTCGGCCGATAAATCACGTTTTTTTGCCCATAATTAGTGCGAACTGCGTGTGATGATCGAGGTTTTTTATCTAAATATTGGCCGTAAAGCTAAGTGGCTGTTTCAAAATGAAGCATTTGTTATGTGAATTATGATTCATGTAAACATAATAACCATTATGGGGTAGATATGAAGAAGAGAAGTTTAATTTTTACTGTGTTTGGTGCTGCTCTGGCGCTGTTGAGCCCGATACTAATGGCTCAAGAACCGGCGTTGAACGGTGCGAATACCGCATGGATACTGACCTCTACAGCGCTGGTCCTGTTTATGACGTTGCCAGGCCTTGCTTTGTTTTATGGTGGTCTGGTTCGCGTTAAAAATATCTTGTCAGTACTAATGCAGTGTTTTGCGATTGCTTGCCTGGTGTCGTTGCTGTGGTTAATCGCTGGTTACAGCTTGGCGTTTGGCACTGGCAATGCCTGGATTGGCGACCTGAGCATGGTTTTTATGGCCAATATTACTGAAGACGCGTTGGCTGGCGATATTCCCCTGAGTCTTCATGCTATGTACCAAATGACCTTTGCAATTATTACTCCGGCGCTAATCGTTGGTGCTTTTGCAGAGCGAATGAAGTTTTCGTCTATGTTGCTTTTCTCTGCGTTATGGTTGTTTGCAGTTTATATCCCTGTATGTCATTGGGTATGGGCTGGTTCTGGATGGTTGTTTACCAAGGGCTTACTGGATTTTGCGGGCGGTACAGTTGTTCATATTACGGCAGGGGTTGCGGCACTCGTTGCTGCGGTAGTTATTGGTAAGCGTAGCGGTTTTCCTACCACTGCAATGCCTCCACATAACATGACAATGACAGTAACTGGCGCGGGTATGCTGTGGGTTGGCTGGTTTGGTTTCAATGCAGGTAGCGCGCTGGCTGCTAATGGAAATGCGGCGATGGCTATGCTGGTTACCCACATTTCAGCGGCGGCAGGTGCATTAGCCTGGATGACGATAGAATGGGTGCGTTTCCGCAAGCCAAGTGTTTTAGGTATTGTGACTGGCATGGTTGCTGGTTTGGGTACTATCACTCCGGCTTCAGGCTATGTTGGCCCTGGTGGGGCATTGATTATTGGATTGGCCGCCGGCGTAATTTGTTTCATCATGACCCATTTGGTAAAGCGCGTATGGAAGATTGATGATTCCCTCGATGTGTTTCCGGTTCATGGTATAGGCGGTGTGTTGGGTACGATACTGGCTGGTATTTTTGCATCTACTGAATTGGGCGCGTTCAGTGGTCAAGGGTTTGCAGCAGGAATTAACTCAATGGGTGAGCAATTGGGGGTTCAATTGCTGGGTGTTGTAGTTACTTTCATTTATACAGCAATTGTTACCTATGTATTGCTCAAGTTAACTGGTGTATTGACTGCTGGTTTGCGTGTGAGCAAAGAGGAAGAAACAATTGGCTTGGATCTGAGTTTGCACGAAGAGGATGGGTATAAGCTCTAGGGAATGAGTTGCACCACCTGAGTATGAGTAGGTATTGCGACCTGGCTGTTGCGTAAAAACAAAGGGCACCTTCTGGTGCCCTTTGTTTTTTTAGGCTTCGGCCACAAATACGGCGCGGAGCGGGGCGGGGTGCCCTTCTGCGGTGAGTGATGAATCGTCAGGATGTAAAAATTCCGGTAGTGAATGAAAACGCATCCACTCTGTTGCACGTTGCTCTTCGGTAGTTGTAGTGCACACATCAACCACACGGGGATTGTTGAATCCCATTTTACGCATCCATGACAACATGGTGTCGCAACTAGGCAAAAACCAGACATTATTCATCATGCCGTAGCGGCCCTCTGGCACTAGTACATCACCTAATTTTCCGTCAATAACTAATGTTTCCAACACTAATTGTCCGCCAGGACGTAGTGTGTTTTTTAATTCAAGCAGGTGATCCATTGGCGAGCGTCGATGATAAAAAACACCCATCGAAAACACCGTATCAAATGCTTGTAGTTTTTCCGGTAAATCCTCGATGCCCAGTGGCAATACATCAATCGGGTAATTCATCCCGGCAAAGTGTTTGATCATAAAAAACTGCACAATAAAGCGCGGTGAAGGATCTATTCCAATTACGCGTTTAGCGCCTGCGCCCAGCATACGCCAGCAGTGGTAACCATTGCCGCAGCCGACATCGAGTATCAAGCGATCTTTCAATGGGGCCAGATGCGGCAATACCCGATCCCATTTCCAATCAGAGCGCCATTCAGTATCTATATGTGTATCGTGAACAAAATAGGGGCCCTTGCGCCAGGGAATTAATTCTTGCAGTACGGATTTAATTTGCGCGCGGGTGTTATCCGTGCAATCCGCATCCTGTCCGATACGAACTTCGCTTTCTAATTCAATGAAGCTTTGCGTAACAGTGGGCAGTTTTTCCAGGGATTGTTTCCAGCCGCCCAAGTCGCCATAGCGTTTTTCGCACAAACCATTTGCAATTTGTTCGGGTAGCTGCTCAGCCCAGTTTGCTAATGGTGTGGTCTTTAAGGCGTTGATCAGTTGATCATAATTAATGCGAGTCACAGACAGTAAAACCTTTTTTACAAGAAAATTGTTTAAACGAACAAGCTGCTTAAACGAGAGGATTATTTGATCGCGATCAGCGAGGCAAAATTAAAACATTGAAACCAGACATCTACACTGCTAAAGCCCGCAGCACGCAAACGTTGGCGATGGGTGTCGAGCGTTTCCGGGATTAAATAATCTTCAATTGCTGTGCGTTTTTGTGCAATTTCCAGATCACTATAACCATTCGCCCGTTTGAAATTATGGTGTAGTTCAGTCATAAGGTGCTGGTGTGGTTCATCATCAAATACCACTTTTTCCGAAAGAATTAACACTCCACCTGAATTCAAACCCGAACAAATATTTTGTAATACGTTAAGGCGATCATCTGTCGCAATAAATTGCAGTGTAAAGTTAAGCACTGCCATGGATGCGTTTTCGATATTGATATCCTGAATAGGTGCCTCAATGAGTTCGACGGGAACTTCGCCGCTGTCTGCTGCAATAACCTGCTTGCAACGTGAAATCATTGCGGCCGAATTATCCACACCAATAATCTTGCAATCTGCTGCCTGAATACGGTGGCGCATAGCCAGGGTTGCTGCGCCCAGGGAGCAGCCCAGGTCATAGCAGTTGCTATTGGCTTGCACATAGCGCTCGGCAAGGTTGCCAATCATATTGATGATAGTGGCGTAGCCTGGCACTGAGCGCTTGATCATATCCGGAAATACATCAACAACGCGTTGGTCGAATGCGAATTGGCTGACTTCTGCCAGGGGATTGGCGTAGATGGTGTCTGGTTGGTGTTTTTGCATGTTGATGACTGCTTGGTGACGTAATTGGTTAAGATATTTACAGGTTTGCATTGTACCTCTCGCTGCGAATGACAACAAATTCCTGAATTCATAAAACTGTCATCTTTTCGCTGGATTATTCACAGTCGTTCCATTTGTTAACAAGTTGTTACTTCTATGTCTTTGCAGAGCGCTGTGTTTACCCAAATCACGCTGCAAAAGGAATTACGCCGACTGATTGAATTCAAACTGCTAAAACCGGTATTCCAGCCCATAATGGCGCTGGAGAACCCGCGTATTATTGGCTATGAAGCCCTGATTCGCGGGCCGGATGATAGCCCCCTTAAGTACCCGGATAAACTCTTTGAGGTTGCACGCGAGTCGCGGTTATTGGCGAGCTTGGAGTTTGCTTGTCGAGAAGTGTCTTGTGAGCAATTTGCCGAATTAAATTTACCTGGCAAGCTGTTTCTCAACATGAGTCCAATCGCGTTTACCGACAGCCAATACCGTGATGGTGTGACCCGCGAAATATTGCAACGTGTTGGCCTAAGTGCAGAGCGGGTGGTTTTCGAATTGACGGAAAGCCAGCCGCTGGATGAGCTGGATTTATTGCGCGCTGCATCAGATCACTTCCAGCGACAAGGTTTTGCGGTAGCAC
Source organism: Gammaproteobacteria bacterium (assembly GCA_021151625.1). Taxonomy (GTDB): domain Bacteria; phylum Pseudomonadota; class Gammaproteobacteria; order Pseudomonadales; family Cellvibrionaceae; genus Cellvibrio. The sequence goes on from JAGKWY010000015.1 coordinate 35,748, forward strand.
TTGATGATCTTGGGGCGGGTTATGCAGGTTTACGAGTGTGGAGTGAGCTGCGCCCTGATTATGTAAAAATAGATCGTCATTTTATTTCCGGGATTGATAAAGACCCGGTTAAGCGCGAATTTGTTCGCGCTATGCTGGATATCGCTCATCGTATTGGCCACAAGGCAATTGCTGAAGGTATAGAAACAGAGTCTGAATTTTCTACCCTGGTGGCCATGGGCGTTGAGTATGCCCAGGGCTATTTTATTGCGCGCCCCTCAGCAGCACCGGCTACCGAATTGTCAGGGCGGGTGATGACCTTATCGGTCTCATCCCAGCGACGCTATCAGGATCATTTTGTGCGCACCGCGGGTGAGATTGTAGTGAACTGCGCAAGTGTTTCTCCACAAACCTCCGCTGAAACACTGGTAAAAATGTTTCGCGCCGATGTGCGCTTGACCTGTGTGCCGGTTGTAGATGGCGAGGCAGCACTGGGGATGGTAAGTCGCGCGGAAATACTGAATATTTTTTCTCATCGTTTTGCACATGAGTTGTACGCGCAAAAAACCGTAAGGGAATTTATAAATCCGTTATCAATTGTTGTTGATATCAACACTGATCTAAAAGCGGTTGGCCAGCTTATTAGTGAAGATCCACAGCAAAATTTAAGCGTAGACTTTATCGTCTGTGATCAGGGGCGATATCTCGGTGTTGGTAAGGTGCGTGATTTATTGCGCTCAATTACTGAGGAAAAGTTGCGTCTCGCGCGGCATAGTAACCCTTTAACACAGCTGCCTGGCAACGTGCCACTCTACGAATGGGTTGATCATCTGTTACTGCAAAAGCAAGATTTTGTTGTGGCCTACTGCGATATTAATCATTTCAAACCCTTTAATGATGCTTTTGGCTATGGAGCAGGGGATGAGGTTATCCTGTTGCTGGGTCGCATTTTGTGTGGCGCTATCAATGAGCAGCAGGATTTTATTGGTCATGTTGGTGGCGATGATTTTATTGTGGTGTTTCGCAGTGCAGACTGGCGGCAGCGTTGCGAAGCGATGTTGGGTGAATTTATTGCTGCCAGTGCTGGCCTCCTCCCTGACCAGCAACTGGATTATTGGAGTGTGGACCGTCAGGGACAGCGCCAGAAGTTTGGTCCATTAACCCTGGCGATTGGCTGTGTGAGCCCGGATATCAATCTGTGTAGAACCCACCATGAGGTCTCGCAACTGCTGGCTGATGCAAAGCACAGCGCCAAAATGCTGGGGGGCAACCAGTTGTTTTATTCGCGCCGCAGCAAACCCCAGGTATAAATACCCCGTTATCTGGCTCGATTCTTATTCCTAAACGCCTAGCGACCCGTCAATACTGGGCTATTCTTAGTCTGATTTCCCCTAAGGAGGCGGACTAATGGCTGATCTTGGCTATTACAAGATGCACGCACTCATCATTGATGACTTTGAGAATTTTCGCGGCACACTCTACAAAATGCTAATGGATTTGGGTATTGGCAATGTCGATTCCGCTGCTTCCGGCGAAGAGGCGCTGCGTTTTTGCAAGGCGCGGGCCTATGATTTGATTTTGTGCGATAACAATTTAGGAAAGGGTAAAAGTGGCCAGCAAGTGCTGGAAGAGTTGCGTACTACAGAAAATCCCTGCTCCGATAGTCTGTTCATTCTGGTATCCGCCGAAAGTAGTAAGAGCATTATTATGGCGGCTTACGATTATGAGCCAGATGCTTATTTGGCTAAGCCCATAACGCCCAAAGCGTTGGATCAACGTTTGAGCAGGTTAATGGAGCAGCGTGTTGAGCTAAAAGCCGTACAGACGGCGCAAAAATCAGGCGATACCCAGGGGGCCATAGCTGCCTGTAAGGAGCGTATCGCGGCGGGTAGTCGCTATACCAACGCCTGCCAGAAAATTCTGGCCCAATTGTATCTCGATAATAAAAACGTCACCGGTGCTGAAGAAATTTACCGCAGTGTGTTGGATGTGCGCGAATTAGAGTGGGCGCTAATCGGTATGGTGAAAACCAAACTCGCTCAGAATGATCTGCTCGGCGCGCAGCAATGGTTAGAAAATTTACTGCAATCTAACCCTCTCTGCATGAAAGCCTATGACCTGCAGGCGGAAGTGTACAAACTGCAAAATGATTTAGAAGGGTTGCAAAATATTTTGCAAAAAGCCACGGAGCTTTCTCCTTTGTCAATCTTGCGTCAGCAAAGCCTGGGCGATGTTGCGCAGCAAAATAATGATTTGGTGACAGCAACCAATGCCTTGAAGCGTGCGGTCAAATTGGGTGAGCATTCGTGTTTTGACAAGGCGAGTGTTCATTCGTTATTTGCGCAATCAACTATAGATTTGTATTCCATAGATAAGGAGTTAGCCAAACCGCTGGTGCGGGAGGCAATTTCCTGCGTGGCTAACCTTGAGGAAAACTTTGGCAAATCCAATTTGCGCAAGGTGGAGTCGCTGTTGTTAGAAAGCCAGTTGCAAGTGTGCAATGGCGACCAGCGGCGTGCGCAGGAAGCTTTGAGTTCCGCCCAAACCACCTTGGGTAATACTAAAGATGATTCAGCGCTGGATGTGCAAATCGAAATGGTTCGCGCGCTACGTATGCTGGGTAAAACAGATGAAGCGCAACAGCAATTGAGTGATCTATTGCAGCGTTATGCTGGTAGTGAAGACAAGTTGCAGAAGCTTGATGTGTTGTTGGATGAGCCGCGCAGCGAGAAGAACAAGCTGATGGTAGCGGAGATTAATAAGAAGGGTATTTCCCTGTATAACGCTAAGGATTTTACTGCAGCAGCAGACGCATTTAAAACAGCGCTGCAAAAATTGCCCAATCATATCGGTTTACGCTTGAATTACGTGCAAGCCATGATTGATAAACTTAAGGCCAATTTTAATGTGGCAGTCAGTGAAAAGATCCAGCAAACCTTTACCAAAACATCCAGCATTATTTCCCAGTCGCATCCCCAGTATCAACGTTATCGCCAGTTAAATGACGTGTATAACGGGTTGGTTCGCGCCAACGAAAAAAAATAGTGAGGTTAACAGTGGACTCATCTTCCGAGAAAAAAACACCGCCGGCTGACTATGGTCAAATGCCCATTGATTTTTCATTTGTGTTGGCTTCCAGTGTGCATGACATGAAAAACTCCCTGGGGATGTTGCTTAATACCCTGGCAGCCATGGTGGAAAGCTCGCCTCCCAAAGATGTTGAGCAGGCTAAATTTTTTTCCACATTGGAGTATGAAGCCGCACGTATTAATGGCGAGTTGGTGCAACTGTTGTCGCTCTATCGGATGGATGAAAGAACATTGGTTGTGGTGATTGATGAGCACCATGTTGTCGATATCATTGAAGAGCAAATTGCGCGCAACGATACCTTGCTGCGCTCACGCAATATTCAAATTCAGATTGACTGCGACCTAGACCTGACCTGGTATTTTGATAATGAATTGATTGGCGGTGTGCTAAATAACCTGCTGGTTAATTGTGCACGCTACTGTCGCAATCGCTTACAGGTGAGCGCAACAGAAGAGAATGGTTTTTTGTGTATTGCGGTTGCGGATGATGGCCAGGGATACCCTGAAGCGATGCTGCTTGGGCCGCTGCCGCAAACGGCCGTGTCGTTTAGTTCTGGTAACACGCGTTTAGGGTTGTTATTTGCACGAAAAGTATTGGAATTGCACAAATCAAAAAAAGGGCAAGGTTATATGACGATCGCCAATAATGGTCCATTAGGGGGCGGAGTTTTAAAACTCTATTTGCCGTAATTCGAGCTAGCAATCATTTGTTTTGTAACCGAAGTGCAAGTGTTGAAATCGCTGCAAGGCTATTGCATTATTCAAACCCGTTTTTGAACTGGCGCCAAGGTTAAAATTTATGCTTAAAATCCGCTTTAAAGATAATAAATACAACGCGGTATGGTTGGTTGAACCCAAGATTACCATTGGCCGTTCTGCCACCAATGCATTGGTAATTGATGACCCGCTGGCGAGTGATGTTCACCTTGAGGTGTTAGTTGATAATGAACACCTTACCCTGCGCAATTTAGTCCCTACCCAGCCGGTTTCTGTGAATGGTCAGCCAGTAAATGGCGCTTGCGAGCTAAAGCCTGACGACCAAATTACCCTGGGTAGTGTTGAGCTGGTTGTAATTGATCCTAAAAAAGAAGCTCGTGCGGTTGCTGAAGAGTCCGCTAATGTCACCCAGTTGCGTGCGCCCAAAGCGACAGGCTGGTCATTAAAAGCAAATCATGCAGCCTTGGCCAATCGTGTATTTCCCCTGAAAGAAATCAATGTCATTGGTCGAGCCAGTGAATGTGATATCAGTCTCTCCGCTGCGCACCTGTCCCGTCGTCATGCACAATTGCAAATTATTGATGGCATGTTGTTTGTTAAAGACCTGGATTCCGCCAATGGCACCTACCTCAATGGCAAGCGAGTGGCAGAGGCGCGCGTGAAGCGCGGCGATGAATTGCGCTTTGATGCCCTGAGTTTTGGTGTGATGGGCCCATCAGATGACTTGGCAAAAACAGCAGTGCGCAAAGCAGCTCCGGCAAAACCTGAATCGATTGAGGCAAAGCGCCCCAATGTAGCTCCTGCCAAAGGGCCTTCGGCGACTCGATCCTCGTCAATCAATCGTTCTGCGGCAAACACCGCCCCTCAATCTGGTACAGAAGAGGGTGGAAAGGGCAAATTTGGGCTAATCTTCATCGGCGTATTGGCCGTTGTGGTTATAACGGCCTTGGTCTTAACACGAAAATAAGTCTTTAAGCTTTGCGGGAATCAGCCGATAGCCTGTGAGCCACAGACTCGTGTTGCTCACAGGTGA
>JAGKWY010000209.1 GCA_021151625.1 Gammaproteobacteria bacterium
TGAGTTGACCTTGCGGTACTCATTCGAGATCAGGGGTTGTAAAAGAGCGGGGGTCGCAGGCGGCATAAGCGCCTCACACCAAGGGCGCGCAGTATAACGGCAAGAGCGTGCGCCGGCTAGCCATAACTGGAGGCAAATCACATGTGTCTGTATACTGCGCGCCGTTTTAAGTAACCCCGGCTTATCCGACTTTCATATCCGGCCTCACGCGAGAGAATCCTATGTCTGCCCAACCTTTTTCCAATATTCGTATTGTTTTGGTTAACACCAGTCACCCCGGCAATATCGGTGGCACCGCACGGGCGATGAAAAATATGGGCTTATCGCGCCTGTATCTGGTAGCTCCGCAAGATTATCCGTCGGACAAGGCTGTATGGCGCTCTGCCGGTGCGACTGATGTATTGGATAACGCCGTGGTGGTCGACACTCTCGATGAAGCTATCGCCGGTTGCGGCCTGGTGGTAGGTACCAGTGCGCGCGAGCGTCGCATTCCCTGGCCGCTGCTGGACCCGCGCAAGTGCGGCGAAAGTGTGTGGTCGGAAGCGGCGAATCATGAGGTGGCAGTGGTGTTTGGGCGCGAGGATCGCGGCCTGACTAATGAAGAATTGTATAAATGTAATTATCACGTCCACATCCCGGCTAACCCCGAGTACAGCTCGTTGAATCTGGCGACTGCGGTGCAGGTGATCTGTTATGAGATCCGTATGGCCTATTTATTGGCCGCCGAAGGCAACACTCTTCCGCAATATCAATGGGATATGCCGCCCGCAGAGCCCAAAGCGATGGAGATGTACTACGACCATCTGGAACAAACTCTCGCTGAGCTGGACTTCCTGGATCGCGATAACCCCAAACAGACCATGACCCGCCTGCGTCGCCTCTATAACCGTATCCGTATGGATCAGATGGAGCTGAATATCCTGCGTGGCGTACTGACCGCAATGCAAAATTACGTCCATTACAGCAGTAAGGTGATGACCAAGCTGGGCTTAAAGCCGGGTCTGGAATCCATGCGTGACTTGGTAAAAGATGAGAAAAAGCCGGATTAATTGGTCTTAATTCATAAGGATGGTAAAGCCCGGATCAGTTTTGGCGTTGGAAAAGACAGAATACTTGAGTAAAATACTCGGAATTAAGGCCATGGCAGGATCATGGCTGGCTGTTCACCACGACTACCAATTGCTCCCGGGATATTTTGCGAGGCGTTTTCGCTTATGAGACTCACCACCAAAGGCCGCTATGCTGTGACTGCCATGCTGGATTTGGCGCTGCACTGCGATCAGGGCCCGGTAAGCCTGGCCGATATTTCTGCACGTCAGGGAATCTCCCTGTCCTATCTGGAGCAGTTATTTGCCCGGTTACGCTATTTCAAACTGGTTAAAAGTGTGCGTGGCCCCGGTGGCGGTTATCGTTTGGAAGGCAGTACAAAGGACATTTCTATTGCCCAGGTTGTGGATGCGGTGAGTGAATCCCTGGATGCAACCCGCTGCGAAGGCAAGGGCAATTGCCATGAGGGTGAAGTGTGTTTGACGCACCACCTTTGGGAAGACCTGAGCGCACAGATTCATCGTTTCCTAAGTGAAATTACCCTCGCTGATCTGGTTGCACGCAATGATATACAAGCGGTGCGCCAGCGCCAGGACATGCGTGTTGCCAGTGGTCATCATCACGATGAAACCCATATTGCTATTAGCGAAATTCTTTAATCGTTTTTGTTCAAGGTATTCACGGTTTTGCGCAAGCCTGTTTATTTAGATTACGCCGCGACTACGCCCGTTGCCCCACTGGTCGCTGCACGTATGGCTGAGTGCCTGACGCTGGAGGGTACCTTTGCCAATCCTGCATCGCGCTCACATCTTTATGGTTGGCAGGCAGAGGAACAGGTTGAAGAAGCGCGGGCGCAAGTTGCCGCGTTAATTAACGCGGATCCGCGTGAAATTGTATGGACTAGCGGTGCGACTGAGGCCAATAACCTGGCGTTAAAAGGAATTGCTGAAACCTATCGCGCACAACACCAATCGGGTGGGCACATTGTAGTGTCGTCCATTGAGCACAAGGCAGTGTTGGACCCGGTTTCCTGGTTGGAGTCGCAGGGTTTTTCAGTAACACGAGTTGCTCCGACGGTGAACGGAATTATTACCCCGGAATTATTAACCGCGGCGTTACAGGCGGATACGTTTTTAGTCAGTATCATGCAGGTCAATAACGAGTTGGGTTGCATCAACGATGTAAAACAGCTAAGTGAACTATGCAAAGCGCGCGGTATTATTTTTCATAGCGATGCAGCGCAAAGCGCTGGAAAAATTGCGCTGGATGTAAAAGCGTTAAATGTGGATTTGATGTCGCTCTCAGCCCACAAATTTTATGGTCCCAAAGGCGTGGGAGCACTTTATGTGCGTCGCGCTGGTGAAGTAAAAGTGGCCGCGCAAATTCACGGCGGTGGTCACGAGCGCGCTATGCGTTCGGGGACGTTGGCTACTCACCAGTTAGTAGGTATGGGTGAAGCGGCACGCCTTGCAGTAGAAGAGTTACATGCTGATTCGCAGCACATTGCGCAATTGCGTGACCGTTTATGGCAGGGGTTAATGGATTTGCCCGGCATTCAGCGCAATGGTTCTGCGACTGAATGTGTCAGCGGAATTTTAAATGTTGCGTTTGGCAATATTGATGGCGAAATGCTGTTGTTGTCCTTGCGCGATTTGGCTGTGTCCAGTGGTTCTGCCTGTAACTCGGCGAGTATGTCGCCCAGCTATGTGTTAAAGGCCATTGGTTTAAGTGATGAAGCAGCGCAGGCGTCGCTGCGTTTTAGCATTGGTCGCTATACCACTGCGGAAGAAATTGAATTTGCGATTGAACACATTCGCAGTGTCATCGCCAAGCTGCAAAAAGCCTGATGCTTTTACGCGTGCAGCACAGAAGGTAACTATCAT
>JAGKWY010000016.1 GCA_021151625.1 Gammaproteobacteria bacterium
CAGCTCGACGTAGCTGGCATGCTTGCCAATAACAATTCCCAATTCCACTTCCCAATCCAGTTTGGTGGAATTGCGCGGTTTAATAATATTATCGTTAGGGCCAGTAATAGCGCTGGTGGATTTCATAAACACCACCGGTTCAGATGGCACAGCAACACCGGATTCAGCGGCGTGATCGGCATAGTTCAAACCGATACAAATAAATTTACCCACACCGTTTACACAGGGACCAAAACGCCCGGGGGATTCAACAATTGGCAGTGATTCAATATTTACGCTGGCAATTTTTTTCAGCGATTCTTCGGTCAGGGTTTTGCCATTAATATCCGACACCACTGAACCCAATTCGCGCACATTACCCTGTGCATCCAAAATACCGGGGCGTTCCTGACCTGCAATTCCGTAACGTAATAATTTCATAGTGATCTCTCTTTCAATGGAATTTTTTACCGCTCACCACTTCCCCTGGCAGGGAGGGGTTTGGATTTAAATATTAATTACTCCACCCACCATCAATCACATTGATAGTGCCAGTGGTAAATGCAGATGCATTGCTCGCCAGATACAACGCCAACTCCGCCATTTCACGCGCGGTTCCCAAACGCCCCATGGGTTGGCGCGCAACAAAATTTTTGTAGGCTGTTTCGTAATCGCCTGTTGCATGCAGACGCTGCTCCAGCGATGGAGTCTGCACAGTGCCCGGGCAAATCGCATTACAACGAATGCCCTGGGTAACAAAATCCGCTGCCACTGCTTTAGTCAGACCAATGACGGCAGCTTTGGTCATACCGTAAGCAAAACGATTGGGTGCGCCTTTAATTGAACTGGCGACAGATGACATATTAATAATGGAGCCACCGCCCCTGCTGATCATGCCCGGTAAAAAGGTGCGGATCATGCGATACATGGAACTCACATTTAAATCAAACGAAAAGTTCCAATCTTTTTCATCACAATCCAGAATAGTGCCACTGTGCACAAAGCCCGCACAGTTAAATAAAATATCTACCGCACCAATTTGCTCGCTGAATAATTTAATCTCATCAGATTTCAATACGTCGAGACCATAGACCTCGCAGCCCTGCAAATCTTTTAAACCATCAACATTAATATCGGTTGCAATAACACGTGCACCTTCTGCAGCAAACAATTCTGCGCTGGCGCGACCAATACCTTGTGCTGCAGCGGTAATCAGCGCAACTTTGCCTTCCAATCGTTTCATAAATAATTGTTTGCCTGTTAGAAATGAGAACTGAATTTTCTTAGTGGCACAGAGAGCGGCGGAGAACCGCCCTCTGAAACCCTCGAGCCATGGATGGCGAAAGGGAGCTACATGGATGTATTAATGCGTTTTCAGAGGGCGGTTCTCCGCCGCTCGCTTTTACTTACGAAGTGAGACTACCATTCATTATTTAACTAGATTAAGCAATCTGCCGCACCGGCAAACAACTTGGGCCAATAGGCTCAAAGGCTTTGTAAGTCAGAATAAATTCCTGGTGCCCCAAATCTTCCGAGACACTGCGCTTGCCCGAAGCCACATCAATTACGTTTTGCAAGATTTCTTCGCCGACTTCATCGAGCGTTGCTTCGCCTTCCAGAATACGGCCAGCATTCACATCCATATCTTCTGCCAAACGACGATAGGTTTCCGGATTCGCACAAACTTTAATAACAGGCGAAATTGCAGAACCCACTACCGAGCCGCGCCCGGTAGTAAATAAAATCACATGGGAACCGCAGGCAATGAGTTCAATAATTTCAGCGTTATCCGAAATATTGGGGAAACCAAAACGTGGTTCGCCATCGGGAACCACATCCAATAAATACAAACCACCTGCGGGAGGTACATCACCCGGTTTGATTAAACCACTAATTGGTGAAGAGCCGGATTTTGAATAGGCTCCCATGGATTTTTCTTCCAGTGTGGTTAAACCACCATCGGCATTGCCCGGCGCAAAACTGCCAAAGCCCATCACACGATAATAGTGTTCTGCCTTGGCCACACAGGCTTCAATTTCCGCCCCCAATTCGGGCGTAATGGCGCGATCGGCCATAATGGTTTCGCAACCGATTAATTCACCAGTCTCTTCAAAGATGCAAGTTGCATCAGCAGCAACCAACGCATCAAAGCAGCGCCCAACAGCAGGGTTTGCGGTAATGCCACTGGTACCATCGGAGCCGCCACAAATAGTTCCCACAATTAACTCATTTAAATACATGGGCACCCGTTCAACTTTCGCTGCCTGCGTTTGCAAACGTGCAACCGCTTCCAACCCCGCTTGAATTGTTGCCTTGGTGCCGCCGGTCTCCTGAATCACTAACAGCTCAGCAGGACGATCACTCGCAAGAATATCTTTTAATAATTTTTCGCGGTTCATACTTTCGCAACCCAGCGAAATTAACAGCGCACCACCAACATTCGGATGGGTACATACCGCGCGCATCATTTCGTAGGCGTATTGGTTTGGGTAACAACCGGGAAAGCCGATTAAATGAACATCGATGTTATCGGCGCGATTCACAATCATGCGCGATACGTGATGCGCGCACTCAACCAGATAGGCCACCACAATCACATTGCGAATGCCCTTGCGCCCATCGGCACGCAACCAGGCGGGAAAATTTACTGCGGAATTCATGATTCGCTCCGGTATTGGGTTTGGCGAGTGCGCGTATGGCTGGGAATATAATCGCTCTTCATATTATGCATATGTACGTGATGCCCCTGGGCAACTGCGTCAATCATTGAGCCTATAGGTGCGCCGTAGCGATACACCTTGTCGCCCGCTGCCAACGCAAAGCGTGCAACCTTGTGACCCACGCCTATATCGGTAGGGCTAACAATAGTTTCTTGTTCAATACGAATTTCATCGCCGGCGCGAATTTGTTTTACGCAGACCAGAATATTGTCATCCGGGTGCAGCAAAATCAGCGGCGCGATACTGGTTGTTACTTTTTCTGTCATGTTATTGGCTCAATCAATTCGGCATAGGTACGGGAGCTGCAGGATGCAACAACTCGCGCTCGCGCAACTCATCCCAAAACTCAGCGGGGATTTCACTATTAATCAGGGTTACCGCGCGCTCTACCTGTTCACTATTTGCCAAACCCGCCAGCACTGAACAAATTTGCGGATGGGCCGCCGGAAATTGCAAGGCGGCGGCGGCGAGTGGTATGGAAAATTCATCGCATACAGCCTCAAGCCGTGCAACGCGGTCCACCACTGCCACAGGGGCAGGCTCGTAGTTGTAATACAGCGGTTGATTGTTTTGGCCGCTCAGGGCTGCTTTAACACCAGTAGCCAAAATGCCCGAGTTAAACGGCCCACCGAGAATGACCGACGCTTTGCGTCTGGCGCACAGCGGCAGGAAATGTTCGCAGGGGGCTTGCTCCAGCAGGGTGTAGCGGCCAGCTAATAAAAAGCCATCGAAGTCACCATGTTTTAAGGCTGCATCGCAAATTTGCCATTCGTTAGCCCCCAAACCAATTGCTTTTACCAACCCATCTGCCTTGAGCTTGGTCATGGCGATGTAGCCGCCATCCATAAACTCGCGAAATTTTTCCGGGTGGTCGGCACCGTGGGTTAAGGGACCTAAATCATGGGCAAGGAGGACATCAATTTGTTCCACCTGCAAGCGCTTGAGGCTCTCCTCGAATGAGCGCATAACACCGTCATAACTGTAATCAAACACTGGCTCCAGCGGCGGCGCATCGGCAAAACCGTGACGAACACTGGCAGTCGAGCTGGTGGGCACAAGTACCCGCCCCACCTTGGAAGAAATAACCACCGGCTCGGCGGATTGCTTGAGTGCGGCCCCAAGACGTTGCTCGCTTAAGCCAAAGCCATAATGAGGCGCAGTATCGAAATAGCGAATACCTGCATTCAGTGCAGAAGTCACGGCAGCTTGTGCCTGAATATCATTCAAGGGTTGATATAAATTGCCAATGGGTGCTGCGCCGAACCCCAAAAGCGAAAGATTAATCTCCGTAGCCCCCAAGGCACGAAAAGACAAAGATTTGGACTCAGCCACAGAACCTCTTTTTTTATAATTAAAATTGGAATCGCCAATAAAATTAATTTTATCTGAAGCCCTGTTGAAATCACATATAGTTATTTAGACTTTTTGAATAAATTTATGTCAAGGCTTAGTACAAAGTTATGCCGGAATACAAACTTGAACTTTTTTATGGCCTGTAAACACAATCTTCAACCATAAAAAAAGCCGATCATGGATCGGCTTTTTTAACAACGCTAAAATTTAATCAATCAACCCCTGGGAGATTTTTTCCGCCGCCTGCATCAGGCGCTCAAGCACTCGCTCCTGAGTCATTGACTGCGCCTTGATGTGGATAAACGGAATAATTAACACCGCCACCGCACCGTGAACCCCAATAATGGGCACACAGAAATCGATCACGCCATCTACAAAATCACTCGCCAACTGGATACAGCCCTGGTCAACCCCTTTACGCGCCTTGGCCAGGAAACGCTCAATGCGTTCCAGATCCACAGTGGCAGAAAGCTGCGGCAACCAGCCAGCCTGCACATCCGGGGTGGCAAAACCATAGAGCAATGCACCTGAGTTGGTGTCGATCAAGCGACGGCGATAGCCAACACGTACCGAAAAGCCCAAATCCATAGGGCTTTCCTGGCGGGCAACCACTACGATTTGGTCGCCGGAGGGCACAACCAAGTGACAGGATTGGCCCAGCTCGCGGCTCAATTCCTTCATCACTGGCAGGGAAACCTCCAGCAGGGTTTTTGCCGTCCCCTGGGAAATACCCAGGGTAAACAGCTTGTTAGTGAGCATATAGCCATCGCGGCCATCGGGCATCTGCGCAATATAGCCGCGATACTCCAGGGCCAGCACCATGCGGAACAACTCGCTCACCGAGCGCCCCAGGGCGGCGGCCATTTGCGAGGTAGTCATAGGATGGGAGTTACGCGCAAGCAATTCCAGAATATCCAACCCTTTTTCCAGAGCCGGAGCACGGTATTTGCGTTCGCTTTCTTCTTGTGCCTCAAGTAAGGCGTTATCAAGTTCTTTGGTCATAGTTACTGTCATAGTGTTTTCTCGTTATTAGTATGAATCCCCTAAGCGGGTTTTTTATCGCTGCAGGATGGATTCTACGCACAGCCCTAGCCCCAAGGCGTTCCACTTTACGTAATTCGGTAAAAACGCAAACTTGTACCTATGAAAACACTTTCAGAATTGGTGATATTGCACTCAGCAAGTGCATGATTTACAAGCCCTAGCCAGTTTTTATAGATGGAGAGTTGAGGGTTTGGCGCCAAACCTATGACAGGCCAGTCACTGCCCCACATCAAGCGCTCTACCCCAAACAGCGAGGCCAGGAACTTAACATAGGCGACAAAGACCTCATTCCCCTGTCCTTTACCCGCCTCAGTGACCAACCCGGAGAGCTTGCAGTGAACCTGTGGCAGGCTTGCCATCAGGCGCATAGCCTCGCGCCAATCATCGGCAGGCTGGTCATTTACGATAATGGCCGGCTTGGCAGCGTGATCGATAACGATAGGTAAATCAGGGTGGCGGCGGGCAAAACGGTAAAGATGAGGTAGATGGCGGGTATAGACCAATGCATCCAGACTGAGTTGATGCTCTTTCATCGCGGCTATGGCCGGCTCAAGTTCAGCACGAAGTATCCAGGCATCATCAGGCATGGACTGCAACATTGGCCTGATGCCGCGAAATTTGGGATGGCTAGCCAATTGGGCGATGCGCTCCGGCGCGGTGGGCGAAGCCAGATCCACCCAGCCAACTACCGCTTTGATGAAATCCGACTCGTCCGCCAGACGCAACAGGTAATCGGTATCAGCATCGCTGGTTTGCGATTGCACCGCCACTGATCCGGTCACCCCACAGGCCTGGGCCTGGTGGAGCAAGTCCTGCACGCCAAAGTCGCGGTATATAGCGCGCAAATCGGCCGTTGGCCAAACACAGTCATGCCGGCCTAACTGCCAGAAATGCTGATGTGCATCAATCATTGAAACTCCCTGCCCTATCGCTAAAGCGCGCGTATATCGCGATGACTACAAAACAACTGAGCGGCACTATTACCGCAGTGTGAATCGAGGTTAAGTCAGACACTAGCCCCATCAGCGCCGTGAGTACTGCCCCACCAATAATCGCCATCACCAGAAATGATGCCGCGGGTTTGGTGAGCGGCCCCAGCCCCTTCAAACTCAATGCAAAGATAGTAGGAAACATCAGCGACATAAAGAAGCTGGTTGCGGTTAGAGCCAACAACCCCAGGTGGCCGGGTTGCACAATGGCATAGGCGCAGAGCAATACGTTAATCGAGGCGTATACCCACATCAACCAGGCCGCACTCACCCGGCTCATTAACGCCGTAGCTACAAAGCGACCAACCATAAAGATCACCAGCGAGGCCAACAGGTAATTGGCGAGGGTTTTCTCACCGGTACCGGGCACCGCTTCCTGACCATAGCGAATCAGGAAACTCCAGATACACACCTGCGCCCCCACATAAAAAAACTGCGCAGCAACACCGAACATAAATGGCCCCTTGCCCAGCAATTGCTTGTAATCACCCCAGGTGCCAGTGGTTTCATCTTTAGCCGCCTGAGTGGCGATAGCGGGAAATTTCACCGCCAATACCAACAGCGCCCACGCCAGCACCAACAGCCCAATCACCAGATAAGGCCCCTGCACCGCATGGGATTCGGTTTGATAAAACTGCTCCAACTGCGCTGCACTCATCGCCGCCAGCTCTTCAGTGGTGGGCTCGTGGCCGGAGAGGATAAATTCGCGCCCGATCAAAATCCCCGCAATACAACCAAAAGGGTTAAATGATTGGGCAAAGTTCAAGCGCCGCTCGGCGGTGGCCGGATCACCCATGGCCACAATCAGCGGGTTGGCCGAGGTCTCCAGAAATGCCAGGCCGCTGGCGATAACAAAGAGCGCCCCCAGGAAAAGTACATATTCACGCTGCGCCGCTGCCGGGTAAAACAGAAAGGCGCCAATCACATAAAGCAGCAAGCCAAACACTACGGCGGCTTTGTAGCCATAGCGTTTCATCCACAGAGCCGCCGGGATGGAAAACACAAAGTAACCGGTATAAAAGGCCGATTGCACCAGCCCCGCCTTAAAGTCGGAGAGGGTAAATACCTTTTTAAACTGGGTGATCAAAATATCATTGAGGTTATTGGCCATGCCCCAGAGGAAAAACAGACTGATGATCAGAATCAGCGGCAACAGCACGGGCACGGATTTATCGTTATTGTTCATGAGTTCTCCAGCGGGCGCGGCCAGATTAACCGCTGCCCTAGTTATTGTTATTAGTCAGGCGAATCGGCTTGCGAGAATGCAAGCTGCTATTTTTTACAAACTTGTTTACAAACTGTTTTACAAACCGCTTCTACAAACGCTTTTTACAAACCACATCTTCACAAGTAAAAGATGGTTTATTAATAAAAGATGCTACCATAGAGTCAAACAAACAATAACAGCTTTTTACAGGTTTCCCCGCCATGATTCTCGCCAATATCGATGACTACCGCACCCTTGCGCGCAAACGCTTGCCGCATTTTTTATTTGAATATATTGATGGCGGGGCGTTTAGCGAAACTACGCTGCGCAACAACCAACTGGATATGCAGCAAATTGCCCTGCGCCAGCGGGTGCTGCGCGATATTTCCAATGTGTCCACCCAGACCAGCCTGTTTGGCCAGACTTTTTCCATGCCGCTAGGCCTTTCGCCTGTGGGCATTGCCGGCCTAAATGCACGGCGCGGCGAAGTACAAGCAGCCCAGGCAGCGGAAGAAGCCGGCGTGCCTTTTTGCCTGTCCACAGTGTCAGCCTGCTCCATTGATGAAGTCCGCGCTGGGGTTAACAACCCCGTCTGGTTCCAGCTTTATATGATTCGCGACCGCGGCTTCCTGCGCGATATGCTGGCGCGCGCCAAAGCAGCCGGCACCAATACCCTGTTGTTTACCGTAGATATGCCCGTGCCCGCCACTCGCTACCGCGACATGCGCTCGGGTCTATCGGGTGGTAGCCTGCTGCAACGCAAACTCACCCGCATTGGCCAGGTGCTCACCAAACCCCATTGGGCCTGGGATGTGGGCCTCTGGGGGCGCCCCCACAACCTGGGCAATATTGCCCCTATCCTCGGCGAAAATGCGGGCATCGATGAGTTCTGGAGCTGGCTGGGCAACAACTTTGACCCCACGGTGACCTGGGCCGATATCGACCGCATCCGCGCTGAATGGGATGGCAACTTCATCATCAAAGGTATTCTCGATGCCGATGACGCCAAACAAGCCGCAAGCATCGGCTGCGATGGCTTGATCGTCTCCAACCACGGTGGCCGCCAGCTGGATGGGGCGCTCTCCTCTATCAAAGCCCTGCCGCGTATTGCTGATGCAGTGGGCGATGACCTCAGCCTGATCCTGGACTCAGGCGTGCGCTCGGGGCTGGATGTAGTGCGCGCCCTGGCGCTGGGCGCGAAGATGGTGATGATCGGCCGCCCCTGGGTATACGCCTTGGCCGCACGTCAAAAACGCGGGGTGAAAGAAATCCTGGAGATTTTCGCCAAGGAGATGCGCGTAGCCATGGCTTTATCTGGCTGCGCGCGCGTACAGGACATCAATGCCGGAATGCTGGAAAACCGCCCTAACTTATAATCCAGCTCCGCTCAATTAATTAGCTGCCGCCGGAGTAGTCGTCTCAGCAACGGGGGCGGCCACCGGCTCAGCAGCTGGAGCTGGTTGGCGCAGGTTTTTAATATCCAGCCACAACTCAGGGCGATCCAAGGGCGTCTCTTTAGGCAGGGTCGGGTTATCCAGATTAAACACCAAACGCTCCTCCAGGTTGGCCTTTTCCAGCACCGCCTTCACCATAGGGTCGCTGTAGAAAATCTTGTCGAAGCTGCCATCTGCAATAGCCCGGTTTAAGCCCAACTCCAAATCAGCGGCCAACTTTTTGTTCTGCTTGCCGGTAAACAGATAAAACGGCATGCGATAGACCAGCATAATGCGTTTCTCAACCGTCAACGGCAGGTTGGCATTGGTTTCCAGCTCTTGCCAGGGTTCCTGCACACCGCGCGGGAAGGCATCAAAACGACCGCCATCCACCATGTAAAACAGGCTTTGGTATTTATTAGCCTTAACCACCGTCAAACCGTTGCTGGCCAAAATCGCAGAATCCGCCCAGGTTGTGCCCTGTCCAAAAGTAAATTGCTTTAAATCCGCGAAGGTTTTCACGCGGTCAAACCTGGTTTGGGAAGCGGGATTAATAATAAAAATACGATGCCCCAAAAGCCCTTTGTAGAGCGGGATGCGCACCGGTAAGAGCTTATCTTCCATCTCCTGATTAGTAGCGGCCCAGAGTAAGTCCGAGCGACCGGTGGCCACGTCATCGATATTGCGCGCCTGGGTTACCACGCTACTGTCCACCTGCAGCTTGTATTTTGTATCGATTTTGCTGAGCGCCAGGTTCACCATCAGCATGGCATAGCGGCCATTACCATCGGTGGCTTCGTTAACTTTAATAACAGTTTGCGCGCTGGCGGGAAGCGCTAAAAGACTACTGACCAACAGGGCCAATACCGGGGTAAGTTTCATAGATGACCTGCATGAGTTGCGTGTGCCGATTTATCAAGCTGCCATGCTCTTGCGTCCATCGTTATGAGTGTAGTTTAGTATGTTGAAAAATGTGCCAAAGATTAACAAATCATCGATCTGGCACATGAAGCCTGCATGCTTATATCTGTTATAGCTCGGCAAGCAAAAATCGCCAGAAAGTCAGAGTTTTGGTTATTTTAACTATAAGGTTGACGGAGATGAACTTAATCTCCCCCCAAACCCTCTTTACATAAAGAGGGGAGCAAGTTCAGCTCTTTCACAAAGGTAGACAGGGAGGATTTAATTCCATTTAGCGGTATCATGCCGCCGGTAAAGATAATTAATTAAGTGGTATTGGTGCGGCCTGAACAGTTGCTGCCCGAAAATGTGGAGTTGTTATGAAATATCTGCGGAATTTAGTCTCCGTCACCTGTTGTATGAGCCTCGTCGCCTGCGCGCAAGTTACTGACAAAACAACCGATCAACATGCCGCAAATAATTCAAGTGGTACCGTTAACGAAAAGAAAGTCGTCACGCCCCTAATCCCCACAACACAAACAACACAAGCAGCACCTGCACTGCCCCTGCTGACACAAAAAGATTTTTCCAAGTGCATTGTTGAGTTCACCACCAAAGCCAAAGCGGCCGGCATTTCCAGCACAACCATCAGCAGCAGTTTGGCCAATGCACAACTCAACATGCAGGTAGTGCAGCTGGATCGCAAACAACCGGAATTTAGCACCAGCTTTGCCGATTATTTTAATCGCCGCGTTACCGAACAGCGCGTTAACCAGGGCCGCGCACTGCTAAGCAAACACCGCGAATTACTCACGCGTGTTGAACAAGAATACGGTGTACCTGCGCCTTATTTACTCGCGTTTTGGGGACTGGAAACCAACTTTGGTAATTACTTCGGCAATATCCCGGTGGTAGATTCACTTGCAACCCTCGCCTGCGACGCGCGCCGCAGTAGTTTTTTCACCACCGAATTAATCAATGCATTGCGCATTCTGGATGCCGGCGATATAGCACCCAATAAAATGATTGGCTCCTGGGCGGGCGCCATGGGTAATTTCCAATTTATGCCCTCATCATTTTTAAAAAATGCCGTGGATTTCGATGGCGATCACAAACGCGATTTATGGAATAGCAAACCCGATGCCTTTGCATCAGCCGCTAACTTTTTACGCAACCTCGGTTGGCAAGCAGATCAGCGCTGGGGGCGCGAAGTAAAATTGCCGCGCGATTTTCCATTTCTGGAAGCGGGATTAAAAAATAGTAAAGCGATTGCCGACTGGAACAAACTCGGCGTCATCCGCAGCGATAACACCGCACTCCCCGCCACGGAACTCAATGCTTCACTGCTGGTGCCTGCCGGTCATCAAGGCCCGGCATTTTTGGTGTATGACAATTTCAATGTGATTATGCGCTGGAACCGCTCGGAATTTTATGCGATTGCCGTGGGCCAACTCGCGGATCAAATTGCCGGTGGCGGAAAATTATTGCAGCCACCACCGGAAGATGCACCGCGCCTGCATCGCGATCAGGTGATTGCCTTACAGGAACAACTTAACCAAAAAGGCTTCAACACTGGCACACCCGATGGCATCCTCGGCCCGGGAACTCGTCGTGCCATCAGTGAATTCCAACATCAACAGGGCATGATTGCCGACGGCTTCCCCGGTAAAGAAGTGCTCAGTTTGCTTGGGATTGGCATCAAGCAGTAAGCGCAACGACAGCTCACCTCCTCTAGCCAGCCTGATGCCAGATCAAGGGGCACGCGCTCTACACCCGGCGCTGCTCCGGCCACAGGCTCTATTTTTCGCAGCTCGCCAGCACACATTCCGGCATTCACCGACCATTCCCCGCCACTCACCGACCAGCGCGTGTATTCCCGTCCGTTCCGCTTTAGTCTAAACCTGTCGTTAATCATTAACCCTTGCGCAACCTCTTAAGGCTTGCGCTATGCATCAAGATTTTTATTAAAGGAGCGAGCTATGCAACCAACTACTCAACAACAGTGTTCGCACAAAGGCCATCTTGAAACCGGTGTGGCATTGATTGTATTGGGCACAGTATTTCTGTGCATGAAATTAAATATTATTCAACTGGAATGGCATTGGTATACATTTCTGGCAATCGCATTTGCAGTCATGGGTGGTATGGAAATGTTGCTTGCCAGGCGCGCGCATAAAATCTTTGAAGGTTTTTCTAAAATTGTTTTAGGTGCCTGGTTTTATGTAGCCTTCGCAGGGCTCTGGGGTGTTACCCCGGGAAATAGTTGGCCAGTATTTTTAATTTTGGCGGGAACAGGCATTATGCTGAAATCCCTATCAGGAAAAGAGGCTGAAACAAAGCCATCCGCAACTCGCAGTATCAATAGCGAAACCAAAAGTGAATAAGGGAGAAGCCCATGAAACACAATGCACAAAGCCAATTATTTATTGGTTTGTTTATCCTTATCCTGGGTGTGCTGGCGCTGGTTGATAACCTCAACCTGTTTGAGTTACGCAATGTCCTGCAATTTTGGCCAACAGTTTTTATTGTGTTTGGTGCATTGAAATTAAAAGAAGCAGAAACCAGTAAACAAAAATGGTGGCCAATTGGATTTATCGCACTCGGCGTACTCATGACGCTGAATAATATGGGGTTGATCCAATTCCACCTCAGCGATTGGTGGCCCGCTATACTCATTGCCATAGGAATCAAAATTATATTTTTTGACCGCAAAAATGCCGATGCGCGCGAAGGAGTTGATTTCACCAATAGTTCTGAGGAAATGCTGGATGTAACGGCGATCATGGGTGAAAGCAAAAACAAGATCACCACCCAAAATTTCCGCTTCGGTGATATCACCGCAATTATGGGTGCGGCTGAGCTGGATTTTCGCCAGGCAAATATTGCCGATCAAGCGGTGTTGGATATAACCTCGATCATGGGCGGTGTAGTACTGATTGTTCCGCGCGAATGGATAGTGGTTAACCAAACCACGGCGATTATGGGGGGCACCGAAGATAAAAGTATGCCTGCGGTCGATGCCAGCAAGCGCCTGGTTATTACCGGCTCCGCTATTATGGGTGGCATTGAGATTAAAAATTAACACTTGCTTTCAGCATGAATTAATAAAGGATTGAGTGAAACGTGAATCCATTTGTTAAAACACTCAAGCAATTAATTGTTGCTTACTTATTATGGGCAGCCCTGGGCGGGCTGCTCGGTGTTTTATTAGCGCAGCTCTACCAAACCGATTTTCTGGATACATTGCTACTGAACCTGTTAACGGGATTGTTATTGGGATTTGTATCTGCATCCGCCTATTTTGTGAGTGCCAACGCGCGTATCACCCAGCAGGGCTTTATCACCGGTGTATTTATTGTTGGAGGCAGTGCATTTTTTATTGGCTGCGTATTTTTGCTGCTGTATAAAGCACTGGATATAGGCCTGGTAAATGCCGGGTTACAAACTGGCAGTGCCACCAGTACCCCGGGAATATTATTGCCGGTGTTTGTGGTAGGAGCCATTGTCTATGCATTTTCTTTGGTGCTTTACGACGCACTGATTTCGGCACGTTCACTCAAAGGTGTGGAACAGCGCGAAGCTGCAAAAGAGTTATGGGCTAAACACGCCGAATTAAAAGCGCTGCGCGCACAAATTAATCCGCACTTTTTATTCAACAGCCTCAACTCCATCAGTGCGCTTACCAGTATTAACGCCGAAAAAGCACGTGCGATGGTGATTGAGCTTTCGCAATTTTATCGCGAGTCACTGCTGGTGTCAGACCTGCCTTTTATTTCTATTGGAAGGGAGATCAGTATTTGTAAACATTTTATCGCCGTAGAATCCATTCGTTATGGTGACAAATTGCAACTTGCCATCGACTGCAACCCCACTGCACTCAATTATCAAATCCCACCCTTGTGTTTGCAGCCGTTATTAGAGAACGCAATTAAACACGGCATTAGCCAGCTCACCAACGCTGAACCCATCAACCTGAAAATCGACGTGCAGCACAACAAGTTATATTTGCTGGTTAGCAACGACATCACCAATAAACCGCATTCAGGCGAAAAGCCGGAAGGCACACAAACCGGGCTGGAAAATTTACGCGCGCGCATTGCACTGCTATTCGGTGAAGATGCCTATTGTGCCTGGAGCAAAACAGATTCCAAATTTCAGGTTGAACTTATTTTTCCGCTCACGGAAGGACAGTAATCATGAGCACTCCACCATCAACAGCATCTACATCACCAGCACTAACCTGCCTGCTTGTCGATGATGAATTCCTCGCGCGTCATCTTATTCGCGAGTATTTAAGTCATCATCCGGATATACAGATTATCGGCGAGTGCGAAAACGGTGCCGATGCAGTCACGGCTATTTTGGAACAACAACCGGACCTGGTGTTTCTGGATATGCAAATGCCACTGCTCAGCGGTCTGGAAGTACTGGCTAAAACCGGACGACAACAAGGCATCATCTTTTCCACCGCCTTTGATGAATATGCGGTTGCCGCCTTTGATAAAAATGCCACAGATTATTTATTAAAACCCTATTCGCAAGAGCGTTTTGATAAGGCCATCGCCAAAGTAAAATCACAACTGCAAAAAGCAGATACAGCCATTCCCGAATTATTAGCAGAGAAACACTTATATCTGGAGCGGTTAACAGTAAAAGATCGCGGTCACACCCATGTTATCCCCGTACCGAATATCACCCATGTCCAGGCCGAGGATGATTACATCCAGATCCACTACCAAAATACCTCGCTATTAAAAACCCAGTCGCTCAGTGAACTGGAGAAACAATTAAACCCGGCCGATTTTGTTCGCATCCATCGCTCGATTTTAATCAACCTGAATTTTCTGGATAAATTAATTCGCTCCCCAAAGGACGCTTATGAAGTACAACTAAAAAATGGAATTAAACTGGGAGTCAGTAAATCGGGGTTAGAGCGATTAAAGGAGAAAATGAAATGATCAGCTGCAACCAGCACGACTACATTGAAATTGTGTGCATGTACCACTACCCGGTAAAACTGACCTTAAAATCCGGCACAGTCATTGCAGGAATTGCGGTTGATACTGCGCGCAATGAGGCACGCGAGGAATGTATAAAACTCACCACAGAAACTGGTGAACAATTAGTAGTGTTGGATCAACTAACAACACTGGAAGTGACTATAGAAAACCCGCATTTGCAGCAGGTTGCTTTTGCATCAGCGAAGCCCTAAAACCAATTCACACCCTCGGGCAATTTACAATTACTGAATTCCAGATGCAGCCTCTAGTTCAATGAAACCCAGTTTCCATAACTCCCAATCGTCACAAGCAATCAAAACACCAAGAATTTAAATACTAACGCAAATGCTGCTGAATCCGCGCCAATGTTGATAAGGTTTGAATTCGCAGGTCTCGATCATAAACATCAATCGTAAACATAAACTCGTCGACTGCAAGCTCATCGCGCAATTGCTGTAATCCATCCAGAATCTCCAATTCATCGCCAACTTGTGCGAGCCCTAAAAATTCTTGCACACTGTGCTTTTCGCCAGCAGACCAATCCAACTGCTCAAAGGGTTTCGGTGGACACAACCACAAAGGTTCACCGCGAAATAACGCTGTAATCCGCTGAAAACTGGTAGTCGCATTAAACGCCGCCTGCTCAGAAGTTTCACCCCAAATAATTGGTAAGCCCAGCATAAAATAGGGTTTATCCAAATGCGCTGACGGGCGAAATTCCGCGCGGTAGCGCTTGAGTGCAGCACGCATGTAAGCAGGCGCAAAATGCCCTGCAAATGAATAGGGCAAACCCAGTTGCGCTGCCAAACCAGCACTATAAAGACTGGAACCCAAAATCCAGATAGGCACTTGCGTCCCCTCGCCCGGCACTGCACGCAACCGCTGCTGCGGTTGGCTCGGTTGCAATAATTGTTGGATGACTTGCACTTCCTGCGCAAAATTTTCTGCAGCCAAATCATCACGCTTGAGTGCACGACTGGTCACCGGATCAGTCCCCGGCGCACGCCCCAAGCCCAAATCAATGCGCTCACCATAAAGCGATGCGAGCGTACCAAATTGCTCCGCCACCACCAACGGCGAATGATTCGGCAACATAATCCCGCCGGAACCAACCCGCAGCCGCTGCGTATGCCCCGCAATATGCCCAATCAACACCGCTGTCGCCGAGCTGGCAATTCCCTGCATATTATGATGCTCCGCCAACCAAAACCGCTTAAACCCCAACGCATCCGCCGCCTGCGCATAAGCCACCGCATGGGTAAAACTATCGCACGGCGTTTCATTAACCCGCACCGCCGCAAGCTCAAGCAATGAAAACTCGACTGACATAACCACCTCACTCAATATCCAATCGCCCTATTCTACGAGCAATTTATTGGTTGGGGTTTTGGATTATTGATTCTTTACGTGGATAATGGAAGTTGCAATTACGTACGATAAGCAATTTGCAGAATTTTTATGTGCTCAGCGATTCCGTTCGACCAATCTTCAAAATGCGAGAAATTATCAGTCTTTGGATTAATTAGTTACTCACGCATCTATTTCCCCATGACCACCTACAATGACCATGCGATAAGCCAATCTAAAAAAATAACCCATGATCAGTAAACTGATCATGGGTTATCATGGCATTTACACAATCAAAAAAAGCTTATTCTTTTATAATCATTGAGACTACAAAGCGAGAGGGTAAAAAACCAACACCATCTTCAGTAAACTCATGATCAACGTATTTCCCTTTCAGTTGAATCAGCTCCCCTTCTAGCGCAGCAATATCTACATAGATTTTTTTGGTAGCTTCAATTGCAATACATTTTTCGTTTCTTTTCTCAGGACAAATAAAAACCCCTGAGTTTTTCAGATGGATAACCCCCACTAGTGAAATTTCCTTATTAAGAAGGCTAGATTTTTGACTATTCACATCTTCTACTTGGTAGAGGCTCTTGTTCGCACAAGAAAGAATGCATGCTAGCAACCCACTTAAAATTATATATTTAACTATATTCATATTGAAAACCTATTGAAAATCATCTTGCCCGCTGAAAACTATTCAACCTGTTTTGTATTCCTACTGGCTCCCTCTGGGTTCCCCTAATACCGCATGCGCTTGAATAAATCAAACATGAGTAGGCATCCGCACTGTGCTTACAACGAAGGGGGAAAACTCAATTACTATAAAAACAAAACCCCGGACAATATACAATCCGGGGTTTTGATGGGGGTTTAGCTCAAATCCAAATGAACTGACAATTAGAAAAAACCAGCAACCACATCTAAGAGGCACAATCTAGTTCACCAATATGGTTTCAGATTCTGCTATAAAACCATCCTGAGTCCATTCAGGATATCGCTTCTTTAATGCCTCCTCAATTGAACCACTGGCATTAAGCGAAAAGTCTTCACTGGTTAACTTATCTTTTAAAACATCTGTTGGGGGTATTTCAATATATCCTTGCAGCACCCTTTTGCAGAAAACAACCGGGATTTTATATGAAACATAAACGTCGCGTCTTTTTGAATCATAATATTTATCCAAGTATATATTGCCTCGAGCCTCAGCTCCTGGAGGCAATACAATAAACACAAATGGAACCATTGGATCAGAAGGTAAATTTTTTCCAATAAACTTTACCGGTTTTTTATCTTTCAATGATACATATAACGAATCCCCTGTCAGCTTAAGTTCCATATCTTCATTGCGGATACAGTGAGCCTCTGACGAAGTATTCTTATACACAAAATCAATTAACCTACCTTCAGGGATCCTTGTTTGGTACACATCAAAAATGTACTTGGAGTCCGTTTCAGCAAATAGGTTATTAGAAATACAACAACATATAAAAATGAACCCTAAAAACCTCATTTTCATTTTTAGTACCCGCAACTGTTTGAATATGGGACACATGCATATGTATCTGCATTTTCGGAAACAACCCGATTGTTACAATCGGGTTTTTGTTTGGTTTTCATTTATAGAGGTAGGCCAAGTCACATATCTCATCAACCTTTATCCTCTTCGCTCCATTTATTAATAGGCTTTGTGTTTAATATATAAAAAATTGATTTTCGAATCTTATATGAATTGCCTTGATAGGTTACACATGTTCCTGTGTGATCGATATCATATATTTCCACTTCATTTTTATCACTTTCACCATAACCAACAGAGTCTGGACTTAAAGTAACTCTTGCATATATCGGAGTTTTGCAAGACTTAACAGGACGACTCTTAATTGAAACAAGATCATAAATTAATCTTATTTTCGCAATACAATCGCTTTTCCCCATACAACCAATTTTTACCGTGTAATCCTCCATACCTTCACCAATTATTGGTGCAGAATCTAAAGATCTTCGAAAAACGTTGGTGTCAGTGAAAACAATAGACACTTGACCACCTGAACTTTTTTGCGGGCTATTTTCTACAGCGAATAGTGTACTGACGTATAAGATGGTTGCTATAAATAATGACACAGTTGGAATAGTTAATTTCATAAGAGCATTCTCAATTACAAGCATTATCTTTTGTTTTTTTGCAGAAGTAGGTAGAACTAGGTGTCCTAACCTTTACTTTTCCATCTTCGTAGTTTTTTCTTGTGGGCTCCCTTAATTTTTTAGCTGTTTTGGTTTCATTTCGAGTAGATCGATCTTCTTCCTTCAGCGCTTAAGGACACAGGACTGCCTAACATTGAAACCTAAAAAAATCCCCAAACAGCGAACTGCTCGGGGGCTTTTCATTTTCCACTAAAAAATAGTCTAATTACTTATTTCTATGAGTACATGCATGACCATTAGGGTGAAAATCTAGTATTTTTCTTTCTTCATAGAGACTTTTCGGAAGGCTAAACTCTTCATAAGGAATAGTGGCGAAAACTTCTTCTCCAGGCTTCACATGAATCTCACAACCTTTAGGACAATAGCCGGTGTTAAAATCCTGTATTGGAAATTTTCTATCTCCTACAATCAAAAAAACTTCATCACTAGCCTGGTTAATTTTGTGTCCTTTATTTGGCCAATCCTCAGGGGTTAAGCAAACAGTAAAATTGGCATCGTTTTTAAAACTAAGATTTATTCTTTGCTGTTTAATATCATCTATATATTTATAATCGATAACAATCATTTTAGATTTAGTAACACAACCAAACAAAAAAGCGAAAAAAAATAGAATAGTAAAATTTTTCATAATTAATATACCAAATCCATTAAATGATCGGGATTATCGAGCGCTTTATCTGTACCCATCAGCTCTTGATAAGAATCTCTATTTGCGGGCAACCCATGTTTATATGCATCTTTACCATTTGAACCCTCAATATCATGCAACCCTGCTGTGTGAAGAGACTCATGCCCAACCACTCTTGATAAATCGGACATTCCTGCTGAATTACCCGTGTTTACGACCATAATAGGTCCATTTCCTCTCACAAACGCAGCACCATTAGCAGATCCCCCCATGTTTTGATATGTTGAGGAATCAACTGCATTAGCTATTTTCCCATCACTACCATCACTTCTTAATGCCCCTGCTCCTGAGCGCAAACTACCAGCAGCTTTATTAAGACCTTCTGCGGTATATTTTCCTGCAATTCTTCCAAAACCGCCCAAGCCAAACTTTTGAAAAAAACCCAGTTTTTTTCCAGAAGCAAGTGTTGCGGCTGCCTTCTCTAACTTTTCTGCGCGTTTTTCCATTTTTGCAGCAGATTGTTGTTGAGCCTTATCAAACTTTTTCCATTTCTCATCAGTCCATCCACCACCTTGACCATACGCGCCAGTTGGGTCTGCCATGTTCACGGGATCATTCCCCACATACGCATACCAATTCATGTCGTCCTTGTAACCAACAGGATCCGTTTGCATAAAGCGACCTAGTGTCGGGCTGTAGAAACGGGCTTTGTAGTAATACAAACCTATTTCAGGAATCCAGGTTTGGCCGGTGTATTGAAAACGGCCAATGGTGTTTAGTTTTTGGATTCCGTATTCATCATAGGCATTGATAGATACACTGAAACCATATCGATCAATTCACATAACCGGGCTATTAGATTTATTCAGATATGGCAATTCTCTGCATATTATGATGCTCTGCCAACCAAAATCGCTTAAACCCAAACGCATCCGCCGCCTGCGCATAAGCCACCGCATGGGTAAAACTATCGCACGGCGTTTCATTAACCCGCACCGCCGCGAGCTCAAGCAATGAAAATTCGACCGACATAATCACCTCACCCACTATTCAATCGCCCTATTCTACGAGCAATTTATTGGTTGGGGTTTTGGATTATTGAATTGTTGTGTAATAAGAGGTAATTACAGAGATGGCCGATATTTGTTATTTAAGTTACCTGAGCTTCAATTATATGAGCACCAGTAAGGTGCGCGTCGCGAAGCAAACCACCGTAGGTTTAATAAATGAGCAAAGCGAAAAGATATAAAGAGTAGAGCTATATGCCTTCCATACGAACTTGGCGCTGTATATTACCCTGAATAGACTGATCTTTTTCAATTTTATAGAAACATAAAAATCAAAGATTAGTAAAAAAACTTATGTAATAAACTACTGCGCTACACACGCAATAAACATCAGGAGTCGTAAATGAAAATCCTTTCAACTGAATGGAAAGACAAAGAACGCACCTCAGATCGAGTATGTGCCTGTATGGTTTTTGTCATAAATTGAGTGCGGCTTTTACGCCCAAATAAAGAACATTTACTCCGAGAGCGAATAAAGCTGGAATATGAGAAAAAAAATCTAGCAATCGCCTCAGCACTTCGTGCCCCCAGTAACTTTAGTTCTTCTTCGTAAATATACTCCGTGAAAGGTCAATTTATAAACTGCAGTTTAACTGGGCGCCAGAGTGATGCAACTTTTAGGATTAATTATATGCAGTGGTTTGGAATAGAATATTCTTATTTTCTTTTAAGTGGGGCGGGTGCACTAGTCTTATTTTTCAAGATGCAAAGTGGGCGATCCAAACCTGGAATTTCCATTTTGGGTTATATCCATCCGCCGTTAGAGAGCAATCCTTTTGGGAGAGTCTTAGAAGCTTTACTTTTTGCGTCTTTAGGCGCTTTATTGGGAACCATTATTGCTCAGCCGGTTAATCCTCAACAAGCTATTGCTGCAGGACTTGGATGGACTGGGTTGATCGGTAGCTTTTCCAAGTAGGTGATTTATGGCTAACAAAGAAAATAATACAACTGAAGTTGATATTAATTCCTTAGCAGTATCTATCTTAAACGAAGAAAAGATACATTCCGCCGAGTATTTTGAATACAGAGAAAATGTATCAAAATTTATTGGATTTCTTAAAGACAGAGAAGAGATTAACGATAAAGTTACCATTTTAAAAGAAAAACTGTTATCTCTTGAGGCCCTTGAAAAACAAGAAGACAAAACCTCAAAAATATCTTCGTTCATATCTTTAGGAGCAATAAGTTCAGCTGCTATATTTGCAAGCATATCTCAAGATATGTATCCAGTTGGAATAATATCAGCAATTGCCGTTTTGGTTTCGGCAATCGGCTATTCAAAAAAAATCACACTGGATAATAAAGAAGTTATTTTAGCCAAAGAAATTGCAACCTTAGTCACTGAAGTGTTGAACAAAGAAAAAAATATCAGATCCAAAAAACAAGAGAAGTGAGTGCTATAAGAATCAACCCCACTAACTTTGGCATCATTGCCAAAATTGCAGGATCACAGCCACCTATAGAAAGATTAGGGAAAAAGCATGCAGTCGCCACCAAAAATACTAACTCCACTTGGAATTATATTTCTTTTTGTGACTCTATCTGAGGCCATTTTGGGCGTTGGAATTTCGCAAACAAACTCATGGATTCAAGTTGTTTTGGCTGTATTTGCTTGCATTTTTCCAAGTGGCGTAGCTGCAGCTTTTTTCTATATTCTTTACCACCGACCTGAAAATTTCTATGCACCAAAAGATTTCGCCGGTGATGCATCTTACTTGGAAAGCATGAAAGAGGCTCGAGCCATTAGAATACAGCGTTACTCTGAAGCAGCTCTCAACATTCAGCACACAGTAGAGGAAGGCGTGCGCTCAGCCACCATGAGACCAGAGCTTAGCGATCCAACACAACGCAATGTAATTGTTGCTGAAGAGGTTGAGCGAATCAGTAAGGAACTAAAAGGCACATTTGTTACAATCGACCTTTCCAAGTTTGAAAAAAACATGGGTGAAATCACGCTACCCATAGCAGCATATGACACACTTAATGATCTCACTGATGAAATCTTCTTTGTTCTTCAAGGCCATGTACGCCCCTTTGCTTACGGTTATGATTGGTTGCTTCGCAACAAAGAAACGAAAGAAGTTATTATTAGTAGGCGTGTACTTGAAAAAATTCCTGTTGGGCGACCTGCACCTGATATGCGCTCGTTAAAAGAGCTAGGTATTATTGGGGGAATGGAACTAGAGGTAATTCCGCCTAATAAGCGAAACGTCTGACAACCAACGAAGACATGTAAAAACATTAACGATATGCTTAATGTTTTTTTAGAGGACTTACCAAGTTATCGACAAAGTCCGACGCTTGGAAGCCTGTTTCACGAGGTACACCCAACAACTATTTACATTCAACAAAAAAGCCCACCCGTTTCACAACGAGTGGGCTTTTTTATTACTAACAACAGATCAAACAACGAAATAAATTATTTCGCTAATTTCACCGCTATAGCTTTTCCAGCATAGTCGATAGTCTCTTGTGGAGCTGCATCGAAGTTTGCTGCGTCTTTGCTTGGGCCGGAGTGGAAGCGGACGCTGATTTTGCGTTCGTTAGCCATGCCGGTGAAGCCGCCTACGCGGTCACCGATGGTGACTGTGCCGGTGGCGTCGTCGTAGCTTACAGGAATGCGTGACCATTCACCTTGTTCGTATTTCACTGAGCGACCGTCGTCTTCGTAAATTTCGAAGTTGCCGTTAGCGCCGGTGTAAATATTCAAGGTGATTGGAGCATTCAAGCCTTCGTCAGTGTGTTGGATCAACGGACCAGTTGGAACGATTGAGCCCGCTTTTACGAACAGCGGCATTTGCGACAGAGGTGCATCGGCTTTAATGGTTTGACCGCCCGTTAATTTTTCACCGGTGTAGAAGTTGTACCAGTCTGCGCCTGCCGGCAAGTACACATCGCGCGCGCGCGCTTTATCTTCATACACTGGGTTTACCAAAAACGCTGGGCCAAACATGTATTGGGTGTTGATGTTCCAACCCGCTTTATCGTTCGGGAAATCCATCACTAATGGACGCATAATGGTGCCGTCTTTGTGATAGGAATCGCCCGCCAATGTATAGATGTACGGCATCAAGCGGTAACGCAACTTGATGTAATTCTCGAGGGTGTTGTACACCTCGGTACCTTCATCTGCCAGGCTGAAAATTTCGCGGTACGGGAATTGGCCGTGTGAACGGAACAGAGGCACGAATGCGCCGAACTGGAACCAACGCACGTTCAACTCTTGCCAATCTGCAACCAGTTCTGGTTTCAAATCGTGAATGTTGTGCGCTTCACCGCCGTTCTTGGTACCCCAGCGATATTTATCTTCCGGCGTAAAACCACCGATATCAAAACTCCAGTTAGGCACACCGGAAATACCCACGCTTACACCCGCAGCTACTTGCTCTTTCAGGTTTTCCCAACGCGATGAAGTGTCACCACTCCAGAAGGCAGAACCAGTACGCTGCAAACCACCGAATGCGGAGCGCGTCAAAATAAATGAACGTTTTTCCGGATCAGTTTTGCGCTCACCTTCGTACACCGCCGTCGCATTTGGAATCGCGTAGGAGTTGAAATACTCTGCACCGGAACCAATGCCCTGCTCGTGGCTGATTAACTCCTTACGCTTGGTGAATGACAGGTTGGAGTGGATATCCGGCTCTGCCGCATCCAGCCACCAGGCATCGAAACCTTTGGAATTTAACTTCTCGTTAATTTGCTTCCAGAAAATTTCTTGCGACTCTTTCGGGTAAGGATCATAGAAAGCATTCAAATAACCTGGGCCGATCCAGTCGAGATTTTTCTCGTCCAGATTTTTATTAAACATATAACCCTTCGCGTTCAACTCTTTGTAGTTGTCGGTAGTCGGGTAAAATTTCGGCCATACCGAAATCATAATGTTACCGTTCATTGCATGAATCTTATCGTTCATAGCTTTGGCATCGGGGAAGAATTTTTTATCGAAATCGTGGCTGCCCCAGGCATTTTCCGGCCAGTAAGACCAATCCAGAACAATGTTGTCGATCGGGATTTTTTTATCGCGATAGTATTTAAAGGTGTTAACGATTTCATCTTGCGTTTTGTAACGCTCGCGGCTTTGCCAGAAACCATATACCCATTTTGGCAACATTACTGCTGCGCCGGTCAGGTCGCGATAGCCGGCAACCACGTCATCTTTGTTGGAGCCGATTACAAAGTAGTAATCAATCGCCTTACCGGTTTCAGAGGCCAGCGACAACTCGCCCTGCTCTTCTTTTGGCATTGGGTCCAGATGAGTCAAACGGAAGAAACCACCACCCACAGTCCAATCCACTTTAATGGATTTTTTCTCACCCGCTTTCAGCTCGGTGTTGTAAGTGTGCCACCAGGGGTTCCAGTTCATGCGCCAGCGATCCAATACCAACTCGCCGCCCACATAAAGTTTTGCATAACCCGAGTTATACATTTTGAAACGATGGATACCAGCTTCATCGGTCAGCACGCTACCTTCCCATTCGATGCGCAGATTTTTTGCATCTTTCACTTCATCCGGGAACGGAATTTCGCGCACGCTGTTATTGCTAAAGAATTGGTAATTCAAATCCGCTTCAACGCGCGTCAGTAATAATTTGTCGCCATCGTAATAACGTGCGGTCAAACCACCTTCTTTGCCTTCAGCATCAAACAATTTCAACGAAACGTTTAATGGCTGCGTCTCGCGTGGATCACCAAAACGCGAAATGGAATTGTTATCCCAAAGCACGCCGTAGTTTTTGCTGGAAACAACAAAAGGAATAGTTTTGGCGAGGTTGTAGGTGGTTAACTCCACGTTTTCACCGGAGTAGTTCACCTGGCCATTTTGATGCTGGCCCAAACCGAAATAGCCTTCATCGCTGCCACGGTTAAATTCCTGGCGCAAAGCAAATGAATCTGCATCCGGCTTGATGGGATCGCCAATCACTTCGCTAAAGGTGCCGCGATTCTCTTCTTTCAGCAGA
The DNA here is from genome assembly GCA_021151625.1 of Gammaproteobacteria bacterium. Classification (GTDB taxonomy): domain Bacteria; phylum Pseudomonadota; class Gammaproteobacteria; order Pseudomonadales; family Cellvibrionaceae; genus Cellvibrio. The sequence continues at coordinate 24,834 of JAGKWY010000016.1, forward strand.
ACGTTGCCCTGCGCATCGCGGAAACTCACAGTGCCATCCACCAGAGATACTTCTGCGCTGGCTTGCGCAGTTTTCAATACCAGTTTGTCGCCGGCCTGGTCTGCAGTGAACTGCACATTGCCCGCTGGCTTGGCAACCACTTGAATAGATTCTGGAACCACATTGAAATCGACGCCCGGCAATGCGGTGACACGAATAATTTTTTCGCTAATCACTTGCAAGCGCACTTTTTTAACCTGGCCTTCCGGCAGGGTTAAAATCACACCGTCAGCAGTTTTTTCAACTTGTGCCAGCGCCTTAACCTGTTCAGCCGGTGCTGGTGTCGCGGTTGCAGTTTCACTGCCGGATTGTTTTGAGCAGGCTTGCAACAGAGCGACCGAAGCCATCCCTATAACGCAATGCGTGATCACGGCTTTTTTAGAAAGCCCTTTGAATGCAGATAACATGTCTGAGTCCTCGTTCTGCGTTTTTTAAAATTTTTAATCCCCCCTAGCCCCCCTTTTTCAAAGGGGGGAATAACTCCCTTTCAAAAAAAGTACAGAGAGGTTTGATTAACCTGGCTTATTTAAAAAATATTTTTTACATTCCAATTGCTTGTGCTTACACAACCCCTACCTCTATCCAACTTTTCCAAGAGGGAGTCCCAACTCCCCCTTTGAAAAAGGGGGCCGGGGGGATTTAATTGGTTTCGTATGTCGCCATTTTGATGCGCAATAAAATCTGGCGATTGGGGAAATTCAAACCCCAGTCAGTTTGGTCACCATTCCATACGCGATGCATTACCCATTTACCACTGTCGTAATGCCCTTCTTCCACGCGCACAATCATGTATTTTTTATTCGCGATTTCTTTAGAAGGCTTTAATTCAACGCGCGCATTGTAAGCCGTCACCAGATATTCATTTTCATCCAATTGTGCGATCAGTGCTCCGCCAGATGCAGGGGTATTGCCTTTGGGTGGTTCGATCCAAAACATCGGGCGGCCATAAGTTACTTCAGCATCCCACAGGCCTAGATCAAGCTGTTGGGTTAAAGCCGCTGCGCGATCTTTGGTGTACTGCTCTTTTTCGGCCGGCGTTGCTTCTGCATTCCAGATTTTTTGTGCATCAACTGCAGTATCCAATGGTTCGGCTACGCCCCACACATTACTTTCATAGGCCAGCTTGGCCCATTCGCGCATCATGGGCGAAACCAGGCGATATACTTGTGCAAAGTTGTCGATGGTCTCGTCGTTATAATCTTTGGCACCTAACGGATAATTGGTATAGGGCGTATCGTCCATACCAAAGGGTGAGAAACCAATTCCACCTTTGCCCAGGGTTGGGAAAAAATAACGTGCATAAGGTTGGGCGCTGCCAATTTCCGCTACAAATAATGCGTTGTCCGGGCGCGCATACAAATCCAATACTTTGGTTGCAGTTTTGTAATCGCGGAAATAAATATCCGGCGCGATTAAATCAATATTGGGGGCTGCTGCTTTCCAAATATGCAATACGTTGTCGGTACCGCCGCCACTGGAATACTGACCGGGCAAGCCGGGGTTAAATGGATTGCGCAGCGCTACATTCACATACATGGGTAGATTTTTTATTGCCTTGCCTGCAGCAGTAATTTCATCGCAATATTTTGCAATGTAATAGGCGTGGAAAAACTCGTCCGCATCTTTACCAAACACTTGTGACCAGGTGCCTGTTTTTAATTTCAGTGTGTTAATTAATTCGTCCGGTACCGGAGCATTAAACACCGCTTGCGCCGTTGCAGAAAAATCGCGCACGCTGCCGTAGGTGCCCACTTCATTTTCCACTTGCACCATAATCACTGTGTGTTCTTTATCGCGCTTGGCCAAATATTTCATCAATTCAACAAAGGCTTTTTTATCAGCGGCGAGCGTATTTTTTCCAAACGGCGACATGGAATTTAAGGTGTCACCATCTTGCTTCACCACACGCGGAAAACGTTGGTTATCCAGCTTTACCCAGGCAGGGGCATAATGTGGCGCGTTGTTTTTCCAGGTGGCAAACCACAGTAGTACCAGCTTTGCATCCTGTTCGCGCGCTTCTTTTAGCAATACATCCAGATATGAAAAATCAAACTTGCCCTCTTCCGGTTCAATTTGCTCCCAGGCAACCGGAATACTCAGGGTATTTGCGCCCATTTTTTTATACGAGGGCCACACATCCTTTAGCGCTGCGGGGTAGTTACTGGAGTTATTGGTTTGTGCGCCCAGCATCACAAAAGGTGCGCCATCCACCATCAGTGCATGCTTGCCATTGTTAGTGACCAACTGCGGCAGCTCCGCCGCCTGTACTGACAGCGCCACTAAACTGGTGCCGGATACCAGCCCCAACCAACGCGAGAATGATTTGAACAAGGAGGTGTTTGCCATAAATAAATCCCGAACGATTTTCTCGTTATTTTTTATAGGTGAATAAAAGCCAAAAAGCAGGAATAGCGGGTTAAAAAAGGAGGCTTATTATCATATAAACCATAAGAAATTACTTTGTATACATCGGCAATAAGTGTAGCTTTTACCCTTGTTTACATTGCATTTTTTGTTGCAAAACCGGTTTTTCAAAAATGAAAAAACCTTGCTCCTTTCGGAGCAAGGTTTTAAACGCACTACCGATTAAAACTTGGCGCGCAGACCAATAGCGAAACGAGCATCTTGCGCATAGGAATATGCCACATGATCACCCGCTCCGTTTTGATCGATGATACCTACGGTTTTCTCTTTCAGCAGATTAGTTGCTTCAGCGGAAACAGTGTAGTTATCCAGGAAGGTGTAGCTGATAGACGCATCCAATTGGCCGTAATCATCGTTGTACACTGGAATGCGCGCCTTGCCACCTGCTCCGTCGTTAAAGTCTGGATCAAATCCGTTGCCCCCCCAAGTGATCAGATACTTGCTACGCCATGAGTAAGCCAAACGCGCAGAGAAGCCATCTTTTTCATACATACCAACGAGGTTGAATGCATTTTTAGACAACTGATCAATAGGTAATTGCCCATACAAAGAGCGATCTGTATCAACAGGCGCGGCACCGGTTGTCGACCCTGCGGGCGGTAACGGAATTTTTGCTTTACTGTCGATATAGGTGTAGTTCGCTTGAACCCCCAAACCATCGAATGGAGCAGGTAGCGAATCAAAGAATTTGTTTGCACCTATTTCCAGTCCATTAATTTCGCCTGAACCAATGTTCGCTAACCAGGTTGCATCACCCGTGTAAGAGCCATTTGTAGCCGAGTCGAGAGCAAATGGCGTTACACCTTTTCTAAAGAAATCTTCCACTTCTTTTCTGAAAACGGATAGATGAGCCATGCCGCCGTTATCATCAAAATACCACTCTGCCGAGAGATCGAATTGAGTAGCAGTCATTGGTTCCAAATAAGGGTTAGTATCCATACTGACAGTATGCTTGTATTGATCAGGGCTAGTAGGTTGACCGGTAACCCCATCCTTAACATTGTGAGTTACAGTAATACGCGCTTGCATGTCAGAAAAGCTAGGAGCCCAAATTGCCTTCGAGGCAGCAAAGCGGAAGAACAAATCATCTGTAGCTTTCAAGCGCATATTCAAACTTGGCAATACATGGGTATAACTATTTTGTGCATCAAAGGGCTCTGTTGATCTTGGTGCAATTTCAACGCCGCTAGGTAACGCCCAACGCTCGATAATTAAAGTACCATGTGCAGTGCTATCAGTTTGTACAACGCGAACGCCAACATTACCATCAATCGGCATTGCAAGATCGTCAAACCCGTAATTGGCCATGAAATACGCAGCAACAGTTTTTTCTTCTTGCGAGTTTGCATAATCAGGGTTATCTAAGCGAGCCCAGTCAATGTAAACAACATCACTACATGCCCAAGAAAATGGTTCGCTCGGGCAAGTACTGTTTACTGCATCGGTTGTTGCTCTAAAGTTTTTGGTTGCTGCCGCAGAATAAAGATAACCCGCTGCAGGAACAGCCACATCACCGCGCTGGAAATTATCGAAAGAATACAAAGACAGGAACTGTGAAGCTTGATCAGCAGTTACTTTTGGCAACGTATTTTTATCGTAGCCATTCAACCAGGTTGCATAGCGAGTATTCCAGTCATAACCAGTATTGATATTATCTGCTGTTTTGTCAGAGTATCTGAAACCAGCTTTAACAGATTTAATTACTGCGCCATCAAAATCGTATTCCGCATCAAATCGACCAGTTTTTGCCTCTGCATTATTGCGTTCGAAGTGAGTCATTTCCTGACCTAGGCTGTAGTTAGAGAAATCAGCCATATATGCCGGGTCGAGCAGGATGGTTGGAGTCTCGGTGCCAATACCATCCATCTGGGCTTCTTCAGGAATTACTTTTAAACCTAGTGTGTAATCATCAACTGTTGCTTCCGCTTTTACGTATTGAATATCAGCAGAAAACTTCCAATGATCATCCGGACTCCACTTGATACCAGAAGAGTAATCAGTTGTTTTGGAAACATTGTTTGCCCAACGAGTACTAGTGCCAAAATCCAAACCCCATTGCGCTGGGTTGGCAACAGTTACGGTACCCGATTGCATTGCACCATTGGCATCATAGGCCCAATCATCATCAGCGGTGGGAACCAGCGCTTGATCACCGTTAGCACCTTCGAGGAAGAATGCGTTTTCATCATAAACAGTATCGTGCTTGCTTTGGAATGCGGTGAAATAAACTTCTGTCGCATCATTAGGTGCCCACTGCAATGCGAGGTAACCACCTTCACGAGTACTTTCATAATCGTTGCGACGCCAATCCACACCTTTGGAGATCCACACATCATCACCATCAATTTCACGAGGTAAAAATGCGCGGCTGTACACCTGATCAGAGCGACTTGCCAAATCAGAAGTCGATGCATTGATCAGCACACCAAAATCACCGGCGCCAGTTTCCCAGCGATTGCTGTACAAACCGGAATATTCGCCATTGGTTTCCTTTAACTGATCACCGTAGTTGCCCTTAACAGAAAGGCTCACCACTTGACCATCAGCATCAAACGGCATACGGGTACGTAGATTTACAGTTCCGCCCAAGCCGCCTTCGATCATATCGGCAGATGGACTTTTATAGGTATCCACGGCGTACATCAACTCTGCAGGAACATCTTCAAAACTGAGACCGCGGCCACTTGCTGCAGAAAAAACATCGCGGCCATTTAATTCAGCGCGAACTTGCGACAAACCGCGCACTGCCACGCCACTACCTTCTGCAGCCGGGTGCTCTGCATCGTTATTGGTGTAGCGACCAACAGTTACACCCGGTACACGTTGCAGTGCTTCGGTGACGCTGCGATCTGGTAATTTACCAATATCTTCCGCGACGATTGAATCTACGACTACGCCTGAATTTCTTTTAATATCTTGCGCGGACTGAATACTCGCGCGCTGACCACTAACAATAACTTCTTCAACTTGTTCATCAGCCGCCGCTTGTGCAACAGACTGCATTGCAAAACCAGCAGACCCAATTGCCAGTGACAAGCCAGAAACCAACTTAATGTAGTGCGGCAATTTTTTCTTCAAAAACATTTTATTTTGAGTTGTCATGATTTTCTCCAGTTAGCATTATTTGTCTACCCCGTAAGCTATCCCTTTATTTTTTTAGTAAGAGATATGTGCTTCTTCCCTGTGCATTAAAACTTCCAGTATTGCCCTCGAAGGTTAATTCGAGAGTAGTTTTCCTTGTTGCATCCGTTAGCGAATATTTCGTTAGTGGATGCGGGCCCCTCAGCTGTATTGTGGTTGTGGTTTTTGATTCGGTATTTACATAAATGGTTGCTTCGGTTAACTCGCGATTGCGCCATTTCATATCCAGCGTAATACCGCCGCGTACGCGCAAACCGGTTACTGAACCAGATGCCCATGCATCGGGCAGTGCTGGCAATAAATGCAACTCGCCGTTGTGGCTTTGCACCAGCATTTCGGCAACACCTGCTGTTGCACCAAAGTTGCCATCAATTTGGAAGGGTGGATGGTTGTCCCATAAATTACTTAAGGTACTGCGCTGCAATTGCTCACCCAGAACCTTATGGGCGCGATTGCCATCCAGCGCACGCGCCCACATATTCACCTTCCATGCTTGTGACCAGCCAGTGCCACCATCGCCACGCGCATTCAAGGTGGTACGCGCCGCTTTTAGTAACTCCGGATTTTTATGCGCATCAATTTGGCGACCGGGATGCAAGGCAAACAAATGGGAAATATGGCGATGTTCATTTTTTGGATCATCGCGATCTTCTTTCCATTCTTGCAACTGCCCCCAGGAACCTATACGCAAACCGTTATCAAAATTCTGTAGTTTCTTATCCAGTTTTTTCTGGAATGCTTTATCACCTAATAAGACTGCTGCTTCATGAGTATTGCGCAGCAAATCAAACACAATTTGCTGGGACATAGCGGCACCATTAGTAAATGGCCCCTGTTCGGGTGAAAAACTGGGCGAGACGATCCATTTGCCATCACGCGGATCTTTAATTAAAAACTCCAGCCAAAATTCTGCAGCGCTTTTCATGAGCGGATAGGCGCGCGTGCGCAAGAATGTTTTATCGCCCGAAAATAAATAGTGTTCATAGTAATGCTGCGCGAGCCAGGCGCTGGCCTCTGGTTGCCAAAATGCAGTGGGCCATTGGATCACACCAGTAAAGCCCCAGGTATTGGTGTTGAGGAATAGCGTCCAACCTTTATTGACACCCGCAACACGCTTGGCAGAAATTTTTCCCGGTTCAACCAAACTGTCAACAAAATCAAAATAGGGGGTCATCAGCTCCGGCATGTTGGTGGTTTCTGCCAGCCAGTAATTCATTTGCAGATTGATGTTTACGTGATAGTCATCATTCCAGGGCGGAGTGATAGAGTTATTCCACACACCTTGCAAATTTGCAGGCAGTGAACCTGCGCGCGATGAGGCAATTAATAAGTAGCGGCCAAATTGGAAATAGGTTGCTTCCAGTGTGCGATCCGACACTGCATCGCCTTTTTTGTAGTTACCAAGTAAATCCGGTGTAGTTTTGGTAATCGCCTTCTGGCCTATATCCAACTGAACGCGATTAAATAACGCTTGATAATCTTGACGGTGATTCTGTTGAATTTGCGCAAAAGTTTTTGCGCCTGCCGTATCCATTTGCTGTTGCAGTTTCGCATGGGGATTGGCACCGCGATACTGCGAAAATTGTTGCGCGTAATCGGTGCCAGCATTAAGTAAAATCACCAGGCTATCTGCACCGCTAATTTGCACCTGCTGGTTATCTATAGCGGCGAGCTCTCCGCCTTGGGGTAAAAATTGAATCTGGGTTTCAAATTGCAAACCATTGCTGTGCAATTTACCGGAAGCAATTAAACGGCCGTTTTCAATGCGGGTTGTCAGTGTGCGGTTATCAGGTACAGTCAGCCCTGCCGTTAATGAAATTTTTCCCGGCTTGTTGGCGGACAGTTTTACGGCGATGACACCGTCTGGATAACTCGCCAGATACTCGCGTTTGTAGCTAACGCCGCCTTGCTCAAAATTCACATCTACCTGGGCGTTATCTAACGAAAGGCTGCGCTGATAATGACTGACACCGCTGTCATTTTTTGCAAAGGTTAAAACCAGTTCGCCAAAGGTTTGATAATCGCCATAGGCCGTAATTTTTCGCCCCAGACGCTCAGCGGCTAATTCAGGTGTAACTGAACCATCTTTAGCGATTGCCTTGCGAATCTCTTTCAACGCTGATGTTTGCGGCTTTTCTGGCCAGCCAAAATCGTAGCCCTCCGCACCCGGCCCGCCAGTCCAAAGGGTTTTCTCGTTAAACTGAATGTGATCATTGGCAATGCCACCGCTAATCACTGCGCCCAAAGCCCCATTACCGATCGGCAAACCTTCGCTTTCCCAGCTATTGGCGGATTGATCAAAGCGGATACTGGACTCCATAACTGTATCTGCAGCACATAAACAGGTGCTGCCAAGTAACAGCCAAAGGCCGCAGCCACGGACAAGAAGCGTATTCAGAGGCATTGGGAATAAGAAGCGTGTCATCAAAAGTGTCACAGTTATAATATGGTATATATGACTATTTGGCAGGATACTAAGCGAATGTTTTTATTCGTGCAACACATATCATCTATGATAAAAAATGTGCCATTTCAGGTGATACGAAAAGAAACACCCCCTATTCAACGGCGCAACTGCACGAACTTTTAGCGAGGGAAAACTACGGGATTGAAGGGCGGCAAGACTTACACCTAGCCACCCCAAAAGGAAATACTAGGGAGTGACTGTCCGCAAAAACTCATCGTGACTGCAAGCAATATCACATCCCTTAAGGATTGCTCGCTTCATGCTGTCCATCAACTGGCGCGCCCTGGGATTATTGTCTGAGGGCGCCAATCCCGCAGGATCTACACCAAAGCCGCTATACATACTGACCCAGGAGTCTTCCCGAAATGACTCTTGCTCCAACATTTGAATACCACCAGAAGCTTTAAAAATTTCTATTTTCCCTGCCAGGGTTGCAGGTATTCCCATAGTCCGAACATGCTCCCAATAAGCTCCTGAGCGGCCATTTAACTTGTAGTGAAGGATAATAAAGTCGCGGATGCGCTCGTATTCCAGGCGATTGAGCCGATTAGCTTCAGCGACCAGCTTTTCATCCAGAACGAAATTCACCAGGAAGGCGGCCATTTTGGAGATGCCGGTCTGAATGAGTGAAATACTGGTAGATTCCAGCGGCTCAAGAAAGCCACTGGATAGACCTATGGCGACACAGTTCTTGTGCCAGAAATCCTTTCTCATACCGGTGGTAAAGCGAATCAAGCGCGGTTCAGTAACCAGCTCGCCACGCAGATTGGCAACCAACTCTTCACGCGCCTGTTCGTGCGCAATAAACTGGCTCGAATAGACATACCCATTCCCTACCCGGTGCTGGAGCGGAATATGCCACTGCCACCCGGCAGAACGAGCCGAAGAGCGAGTAAAAGGGTCTGGTGCTACAACACTTTTAGTCTGTACCGCCAGGGCGCTATCACTAAGCAACCAGTGGCTCCAGTCCTCGTATTCAACCCCCAGGGTCTTGTTGATCAAGAGCGCAGGCATACCCGTACAATCGACGAAAAGGTCAGCCTCCAATAACTGGCCGGACTCCATTTGCACCGACTTGATGAAACCATTCGACTCATCCAGATTAATCTGACTAACCTTTCCCTCAACACGGGTTACACCAAGCTTCTCGGCAAACTGACGCAAATACTTTGCAAACAAGGATGCATCAAAATGGTACGCATAGTTGTACCAGGCCAGACGGCTATCCTCATCAAAGCTGGGCTGGGCAAATTTTCCCCGTCGAGCCAATTGCGTACACAGACAAAAACTTTCCAACCCCTCCTGGTAGCCTTGCTGCTTGGCCGACCACCAGGTTTGGTAAAAAGGCCGCTCTTCAATTTGCACACCGTAACCTGCAAATGGGTGGAAGAAATGCTTATCGGGACTAGCCCAGCCTTCAAACTCTATCCCCAACTTGAAGGTGGCATTAGTAGCTTTAATAAATTCTGTTTCATTGATCCCCAGATCCCGCATGAACTGGTGAATCCCCGGAACTGTCGCTTCGCCAACCCCAATTGTTCCTATTTGCTCTGACTCCACCAGAGTCACTTCTATACCTGTCTTGGCGATCCAGCGCGCAAGAAATGCAGCTGCCATCCACCCGGCGGTCCCGCCACCTACGATAAGTATCTTTCTTATTGGCTTGGTCATTGATGAACTCCAGAGCTAACTCACTTTGTATTATTGGTTTTATTGGCACTAAAAATATCATTAATCATACATTAACAATTTCAGTACGGCGATAGAGGGCCGGAGCCGCGCTACTGGCATAGCAGTTGCTGTAAAGACTGCAAATTGGCGATGACACTATTCATAGGTGGAATTGCACGGCAGAACGCAGCTTTTGGATGATTGGAGTAAAGCAAAGAATGGCAGCAAGCACCATTAACTCTCAGGGCGTAGTCGCTATTGCACCATCGCGTGGCAATAATGCCGGGCAATTTGCACACTTCTGCAACCTTTACCACCAGCGTCTGGATGCACTGACCCTTGCCAAGCAACTTATCCATATGATCAAGGCGGTACAGCGCCATCGCGGTATGACCATGGGTACCCTGGGAGGTAACCAGCAATTTCGCGAAGAATTAAGCCATCTGCAAGTTGAACTTGAGCGACGCCTGGAGCTACTGCAGGCATTTTCGGCAAGATCGATCAATCTGCTTAGCCCGCGCGACCAGGACAATCTCAACAATGCCTGGTTGACGATTAGCCGCAACTGGCAGGAAGACTCCGTTATCGACAACTATGAACTGCACTGCCACTTGATAGAGCAGTTGCTAAGCATGGTAGCTGCACTGGGCAAGCAACTGGAGCAACCTACCTCTCAATGCATGCCAGACATGCAAGAGCCGAAAGTTATCCATGCCGATGAGGCGCTCTACCCCAATCGTTTCAAATACCTGGAGGTATTACACTTTGCGACGCGTCTGATGCCCGCTGTTGCAGAGCAGATAGGCCGTATTCGCGCACTGGCAACCTATGCAGCGGCATTGGGCTACTGTGATAAAGATTTTGCGGGCAAGCTGCGTTATGTCATTCAATGCACGCGCGTGAATAATGAGAAACTTCGCCACCAAACCAAACGCCTCGAAGGATTGCTGGACAGCGATTTAACCTTGCTCAGCCAATTGAAAAGCTACGAAATTAAACTGGAGTTCCTGCTCTCCATGGTGGAAGCCGATGTAGTTAACCCTCACCAGATTAGCGCCGACAGTAATCGCTTGTTTAGCCTGGCTACCGATATCATCGATGTGTATTTAAAAGTAGTCGATGAGGGAGTGCACCTGCTTACGCTTTGGCACGAGCAAGATATTGAGGTGTGGGTACAATCCTATTAATTTTCACGCTCAAGCGTATTAATCAGGATTGTTATCTTTGGACTTATTAATTCTTTACCGCAAAGTTTGAACACACAAACTTGTAACGCGCACCTGACCGCATACAATACAGCCTTTCATGGTAATGCTTATGCTCAGGATTCATGATGCGACCATCCCGATTATTACGTTATTGTTCCCTAACACTTCCATTTGTCGCACTCAATGCCTTCAGCGCTCCCGCAGAGCCGACCAGTGAATATATAAATACCTGCCTGCAATCCTCAGTCACCACTGCCGATGTGAGCATGACAATCGCCGAACTGCGCGAAGCCTGTCATCAACTTTACCTAAACCAACATGCGAATAGCGAACCGCAATTGGAAGAGCAGCAAGTAGAAGGTGATCAATCCCCGGAAACCAATCCCGAAGGGCGTTTACTTAAACGGCGCATGACCATGGAAGCGCTCAATCGTTCGAACCGTTTTATTTTGACGCCGCACAAGCGCAATTATTTTTCACCAATCAGCTATACCACCCGTCCCAACACCGATCCCTACCTTAAGAATGATGACGAGGAAAAGGCCCTTGCCGATCTAAAACACGCCGAAGCGGAATTTCAATTCAGCACCAAAATCCTGATCTACGAAAATATTTTTGATGATAATGGGCATTTGTACCTTGGCTATACCAACCATTCGTTTTGGCAAATCTATAGCGATGCCGATTCAGCACCATTTCGTGAAATTGATCATCAACCCGAACTGTTGCTGAGCTTTACGAATGACTGGGAAATTTTTGGCTTCCGTAATGTACTGAACGAATTTGCATTAACGCACCAATCCAATGGTAAAGGCGGTATTGAATCACGCAGCTGGAACCGGATTATGGTGAACAGTGTATTTGAGCGCGGGCGTTTTATTTTTGCGCTAAGCCCCTGGTACCGCATTCCCGAGCCGGACCAAAAATACCCGGGCGACCCCGATGGCGATGACAACCCCGATATCACCCACTACATGGGGCATTTTGAATTTAATGGTGCCTATGAAAAAGGCGATAACATTTTCAACCTAATGCTGCGCAATAATTTTGATGCAGATAATAAAGGGGCATTGGAATTAGGCTGGAGCTTTCCTGTTCGCACCAACCTGCGCGGGCAATTTAAATATTTTAATGGCTATGGTCATAGCCTGATTGATTACAACGCAGATCAGGAAGTCTTTGCGCTGGGAATTGTATTTACCGATTTGTTCTAAGGCTAACGAGTAATGGCGAATGCTGTGAGAAATTATTACAGCGATTCGCCAAGCATATCCACCAGAGTTCTGATCGACTCGGATGACTGGGGTGAAACATCAATAATAGAAAAACCCGTCCAATGCTTGCCAGACAAATCAGCGTCGCGCGTCCACAAACAATCAACACCCAATTGAATAACCAGTTGCCCATTCACCGGTTCAGGCACATGCAGGTCCAACGTGTAAATGCGATCTTCTTCCATGGCCACATCGCCCACCACCATCAACCCCTGGGCGTGAATGTTTACCAAACGGCCTACATATAAATCGCGCAGGTTATCGTACACATCTACATCGCCATTGATGGTATGACGCTCTAACTCCCGGTCATGTTCACGTGAACAATTATGGGTCATGATCCGCTCCCGGTTTTCAGCGCGTCAGCACGCTCATTCAAGGTGTGGTAAATATTTTCCAGCGCGCGTTCGAAGAATGGCTTGGTGCTACCCGCAATAATTTTTGCGCGGCCGGCGAGCATGTCGCGCGCCAATTGCAGGCCAGCAGCAAGGGAAACCTTGCGCCCCTGCTGATCCACCAACATATAGTGCTGGGTCTTTTTGTTATACCAGGCCACTTTCAGGCGTTTACCACCATCAAATTCAAACCAGGTACCGAATTCCACCATCTTCAGGCTATCGACAATTTTTGCTTCTTCCGGTGATGGCTCTTGTGACTGCTCGGAAATATGTCCGGCTTTCTCCGCGGCCAGGCTTTCAAGCTTGGTACGCATAGGTGCCGGCGCAGGTTCTGCTTTGCGACTAAGCAACGCCATACGCTGCAAGGAAACTACCGCATCCAGCAGCTTGCGCCCCTTGGCCTGCTCGTAGCCGATAGTTTCAAACCCGCGCTCCAATGCAGAGCCTAATTCCTCTTGTACTTCCATTTGGCGAACTTTATCGGCCTGCTTGGTTTTGGGTTCCAACGACCAGAGCAAATCATCAATTACTTGTAATGCGCGCTTCCAACTATCAGATTTGTCACCGTAACGCAGCAATACAAATGACAAGTAATCCGACCAAGGCTGCAACAATAACAACAAAATCGCCGAAGGCATTTCGCGATTATCAGTGCGACTGCGCACTTCATTATTCACCTGGATTTTCGCCTCGCGCAGTTTTTCCTCGCCCTGGGCTTTTTCCAAGGCGCGTCGCTCCATCAACTCCTGGCGACGAGCAACGTTATGCGTATAGGCATTAAATTCAATCAGCAACTCGGCAAAAATACGTACATCATTCTTGAACTCTTGCAGCAGACGGAATACGGTGGTTTTGATTTTGGTAAAAATATCGTATTGATCGCTGCCATCATTGCTTACCCAGCGCACGCCAGATTCAGCAAGACTATTCAACAATACACGCGCAGGATGCTCCGGTTGCTCAAAAAAGTTTTTGTCGATAAATGCAATTTTCAGGAAAGGTGTGTGCAAATAGCTGAGCAGCGCTTTCACCGAATCGGGTAAATGATCGTCGGATAGCATGTACTCAAACAACATACCAACCAAATCAATGGTCTGCATATCTCCCGCTTCCACCGCGCCGTTTTCATTTTCGCTGGCGATTTTTTCCATCATAGTGCGGCCAACATCAGCCACACTTTGCATTTGAATCGCCACCGGGCCAGCTTCATGGTTGGCGAGCGCCTGCTGGGTATAATTTAATGCCTGGGTTTGCATGTGCTCCAGCACACCCACCAATTGCGGCTGGGAATAAACCTGCAGGCTCGCAGGCATAACTGGCGCACCGGTAGCAGCTTGCACCCCGGCAGCTGGCGCAGGTTGCGAATGCAATGCCTGGGTTGCCTGAACCGCCGGCAACTGCTGGGTCACATGGGCCTGTAGCAAGCGAATTGCGTTGAGCAAACTGTTTTGGTATTGAATATCGTTGGGGTTAAGTGAACCACTCAATAATTTATCGCTGGCGCGGCGATGGTGCTGCTGAGCCTCTTCCTCGTTTTGTTGCTCGGTCGGCTCTGCAATCGTGTCCAGAGGATCATCCGCCACCACCTCTTCACGCTTGGCTGCGCCCGTTACCTTTTCCTGATTGTTTTGCACAAAACGCAAATTCGGCAACAGGTTTTGGCGAACCAGATAATCATTTAATTCCAGATAGAGCTCATCCAGCAGACCGACCACGTCTTGATCAAAAAGTTTGTAGCCGATGATTTTGGTTTTTACATCCACTTCCAGATTGGCGAGCAACTTGCGCAACGCCTCGCAAAATTGCACCGGGCTAACCGGGTTGCTGCGCTCGTCAATTTTTTCACCATCATTTAATAACGCAAGACGCTGCTGGAATGCCCATAAATGGTCGGCAAAGAAATTATCCGCGCGGTGAGTAATAGAAGTAATTGCGATGGTTTCTTCCAAATCAGAATGCTCTACCAGCGAAAGAATATCGCCACTAAAACGCTCTTCACCGGTCAGTGTATTCAGGGATTTATTTTTGAATTTTACAAAGCCATTGGCCAAGTGCTGGCAAAACTCCTGCTCTGCCGCTTGCTGAACGGCAGAAAGCAGGTTTTGAGTTTCGTAGAGGGCAATTTGTTCTTTGTTGGATTTGGCTTGCTCAGCAATTTCCAAAACCTGTTTGCACCACTGCCGCCAAAAATTGGGAAAAACCCGATAAGCAAAGCCGCGCGTAAGATCGCGACAATGTTTTAAATGTTGGATAACCAATTGCTCTGACATAGCGACCGACGAGTAGGTCGACGTTTTTTGGGAATCAGAGCCTGGTAAGCCTGAATTGCGCATAGTTATTCCGTGTTTGTCCATGATGGTCATGTTTCCCTAGCCCGGATGCTCCCAACTTTTATCATTTGTTGCCTGGGAGAGCTGAGCCTGCAAAACCTGGAGACGCGTGAGTAAGTCTGAAGTAGGTTGTCCTGTGCGCCAATCTTATCAGCTTGTAAAAATAGTTCCACACACAAACGCAATAAGTGCACTTGATTAAAAATAGCACGATATTTTTGTAACTGCCTGATGTGTCGATAAAAATTACATTTTAAAAAAACCTAAGCGACATAATTGCTCGCAACAGTGGCGCACCAAAACAAAACACAATGCACCACTACCGTGACACCTATTGGTGCAATAAAAATAATCTGACATATCAGCCAGGATATAAATCCCTTTAAAAATCAGTCGATTAGCGAATTGGCACCCATATTGCGATAGCATCCACGTAATAACTGATCCGCACTCTGGGTGGTTTTAGCTATTCGACAAACTGTTCCACACATTTTGTTAACCACAATTTGTTAATAGAGAGCTAGGGTTCCGGTCGCAGAATTTTACCCACTGCGATGCCTGGTCCGAGAGCTTTCGACCTCCGGCTGAAATCAGCCACAGGGGTTACACGGCGGGATAAAAGCCCGGGAGATGATTGGCCTAACCGCCAGAGTGCTCCCTATTAAAAAACGCCGCTGTCACCATACCCTTGGAGGTTGCATCGAGATTGAAATCGTGCAGATCAACGATTACATCGAATCCATTAACCAATACACCGCCGGTCAATTTGCTGGCTGCGTGATGACCAATATGGATGCACTCACTATTCCCGCTGCGGGCGGCGTTGATTCAACAGCACTGATTGTGGGTGACTTCTCCAACGGCAACGACGGTATTGTGCTTAAAGGGGCCAACAAATCCCTGAAAGATATCAAAGGCCAGAACGTCAATCTGGTTGAACTCAGTGTGTCTCACTACCTACTCGCCCGCGGGCTGGAGACTGTTGGACTGAAAGAAGCGGATGTTAAAGTGGTTAACACCTCAGACGCCGATATGGTTGCGGTCTACGGCACTAAAGACGTAACCGCCGTCACCACCTGGAACCCACTACTGAGCGAAATTCTCACCCAACCCAACAGCACCAAAGTGTTCGACTCATCCAAAATCCCCGGCGAGATTATGGATTTGATGGTGGTGAATACCGAAACCCTGAAAAAAAATCCTGCGCTGGGTAAAGCCCTTGTCGGCGCCTGGTATGAAATTATGGGCGTAATGAGCGCGGGCGATAAAGCTGCGACCGCCGCCAAGACCGCAATGGCAACTGCATCAGGTACTGACCTCGCCGGTTTTGAATCACAACTCGCCAGCACCAAAATGTTTTACACCCCCGCCTCGGCACTTGATCTGGTTAACAGCGATGAACTGTTAAAAACCATGCAGAAAGTGGCCGAATTTTCCTTTGACCACGGCTTGCTGGGCGAAGGCGCACCCGACGCTAAATTTATCGGTGTAGAAGGCCCTAAAGGCGTCTATGGTGATAAGAAGAATGTGAAATTGCGTTTCGATACCACTTACATGCAATTAGCGGCCGATAAAAAACTCTAGCGCTCGCTCTCGGAAATAGTCACGCCCATATACAAAGGCGCGGCTATTTCCAAATCACCGTAGCGATCCCCAAAAAAGAAAGAAGATGCGTTATGAAAAGATTAATAAATCTCACACCATCAAAACCGACCAAACTACTACTTGGGTTAATTCCGTTTATTGCACTTATATTTATTTATCTCATTGCTTCCGATGCGCGTCTCGCGGAAAACGCGACCGATAAACTATTACCCAGCTTTGCGCAAATGGGCGATGCTATACATACACTCGCCTTTGAACCCAGCAAGCGCAGTGGTGAATATTTATTTTGGCAAGATACCTTCAGCAGTCTGTATCGTTTAGCACTGGGGATTTTTATTGCGGCGATTTTAGGTTTTACCATTGGTTTGCTTACCGGTGCGATTCCATCCATCCATTCGCCAGTTGCACCGCTACTCACGATTATCTCGCTAGTGCCGCCTATGGCCCTATTGCCGATTTTATTTATTGTGTTCGGCTTGGGTGAGCTGTCCAAGGTTGCCTTGATTGTGATTGGTGTTGCGCCCTTTATTGCACGCGACATTCAGCGCTGCGCGCAGGAAATCCCACAAGAGCAATTAGTAAAAGCACAAACCCTCGGTGCATCCACCTGGCAAATCCTGGTGCGCGTATTAATTCCCCAATTGTTGCCGCGCCTTATTAATGCCGTGCGTTTGTCGCTCGGTGCAGGCTGGTTATTTTTAATCGCTGCCGAAGCCATCGCCTCTACCGACGGGCTTGGCTACCGCATATTTTTAGTGCGCCGTTATATGTCTATGGATGTGATATTGCCCTATGTAGCCTGGATTACCCTGCTGGCATTTTTAGTGGACTGGTTGCTGGCCAAAACCAGCCGCTGGTGTTTCCCCTGGCACTATCCAAACGCAAAATAGTTGGCCCAATGCAAAACAAGCCGGGACAACTTATTAAAAACTAATGGCAGAACCTATGACAATTCTTCCGTTCGATAAAAAAATTCTTGAAGAAAAAAGAGCCAAAGCCATGCCCTTGATCAAGGCCAAAAACCTGTGGAAAAAATACGGCGACAACGTCGTGTTGGAACGTATGAACATCAGCGTTAACGCCGGAGAATTTATTACCATGGTCGGTACATCCGGCTGTGGCAAAAGTACATTCCTGAAAATGTTGCTTGGCATGGAATCACCCAGCTCCGGTGAATTATTGTTGGAGGGAAAGCCCATTCCTGATGAGCCGGATCAATCACGCGGCATAGTCTTCCAGCAGTACTCAGTATTTCCGCACCTCACCGTATTGCAGAACGTCATTATCGCGCGCGAATTTGAAAACTCTCCTCTACTGGGAAAATTATTCGGCAGCGCCAAACGCAAAGTGGTCGACGAGGCAAAAACACTGCTGGAATCCGTTGGTTTAACTCACGCCTTAAATCGCTACCCGCATGAATTGTCCGGCGGCATGAAGCAGCGCCTGGCGATTGCGCAGGCATTAATTCGCCAACCGCGCATTTTATTATTGGATGAACCCTTCGGTGCACTGGACCCTGGTATCCGCGCGGATATGCATCAATTAATTTTGCAGTTATGGCGTGAACACCAACTCACAGTATTTATGGTGACGCATGATTTAAGCGAAGGTTTTTATTTGGGTACGCGCTTATGGGTGTTCGACAAATTGCGCCGCGACAATCAAGCGCCCAATGCCTACGGCGCCAGCATCACCTATGACTTACCGGTCACGCGACGCAAAAGTGAACTTCCCAGCGAATTGCAAACATTGACCAAAGAGCCCCAGGACCTTTAATTTTTTTGGATAGACATACAATGAGCAAAATGACTTATAGCACCAGCCTGCCCGGCAACGGCCACTGGTCACTGGAATTACGCCGTGGCAGTTTATTAAAAATCACCGACCTTGAAGGCGGCGCCAATGTCGGCATGTTGTTTTACAACCCGCGCAATTTACTGGAGCGCTATAACGCACCTGACACACTCAAATGCCAGCACACCTTTAAATTGCAACGCGGTAACTGTTTGTACTCGGACATGGGACGAATTTTCGCCTCCATAGTTGAAGACTATTCCGTTAATGATGAAGGCAACTGGCACGATACAGTCTGTGGCAATAGTACCGCACAAATTATTGCTGCACGCTGGGGCCAACGCGACTACCAAGCTGATCGCAATCAGTGGTTGCAAAATGGTTACGACGCATTTTTGGTAGAGCTTGCCAAATACGGTTTAGGTCGTGCCGATATGGCATCCAACATTAACTGGTTCAGCAAAGTTATCGCCGATGATAATGGCAACATTTCACTCGCTACTAAAAATCAGGCCGCAGGAAACAGCGTTACCTTGCGTTTTGAAATGGATACATTAGTAGTCATGCACGCCTGCCCACACCCATTAAATACTGCGGAAAAATATCCGTTTAAATCAGTGCAGATTGAATTGGGCGAAGCAGACCCGGTCAGCGATGACGACTACTGCAAAAATTTCCGCCCGGAAAATCAGCGTGGATTTCAAAACAATGAACTTTATTATCTGGCAGCAAAAGTATAACCAACAATTTTCATTATGAACCACGGTTGTGATGTGGGAGGGATTTATGGTTCGCGACTGTCGGAGACAGGGACGTCGACGACAAGCCCCCATGGATGGGTTTACGGCGTGTCGCGAACCATAAACCCCTTCAACAACACAACAAATGGAAAACTGAGTTGAGGCAGAGAAAAATGTCCCTTTTACCAAGCAATCTCCATCCAGAAACATCTGTAGCCCGCCATCACGTAAAAGCTGGCGATTATTTCCTCGGTGAAATAAAACAAGGCCAAACTTTTCGCATTGTTGACCTGGAAGGTAATCAAGCGGCCGATGTTTTATTTTATAACGCCAAAGATCCCAGCGAACGCTACAGCGCCATGGACACCATTCGCACCCAGGGCAATTTATATTTAAGTGCGGGCACCAAATTAATATCCAACGCCAATAACGAACTATTGGAAATTGTTGCCGACACCTGCGGTCGCCATGACACCCTCGGCGGCGCCTGTGCCACCGAAAGTAATACTGTGCGTTACAGTTTGGAAAAACGCTGCATGCACGCCTGCCGCGACAGCTGGATGCTCGCCATAGCTGAACATCCGGAATTCCATATCAGCAAACGCGATATCACGCACAACATCAATTTCTTTATGAATGTGCCAGTGACTGCACAAGGCGGATTAACCTTTGAAGACGGCATTTCTGCACCGGGAAAATATGTAGAGCTCAAAGCCAAAATGGATATTGTTATGCTGATTTCCAATTGCCCACAATTAAACAATCCGTGCAATGGTTACAACCCGACACCGATTGAAGTGATTGTTTGGAATTAATTACATTAAATATCTTCAATGGACGACCATTGTCGTAATTAAAACCAGCGGGACGACCCGTCGGAGCCGGAAATGTTTACCAAAGTCCTGATCGCCAATCGCGGTGCTATTGCCACCCGTATCATTCGCACACTCAAAAAACTCAATATCAAATCCGTAGCGGTATATGCAGAATCCGATGCAGATTCATTGCATGTGCGTCTCGCCGACGAAGCCTTTTCCCTGGGTGAAGGAGCCGCGGCACAAACCTATCTGGACCGCAAAAAAATAATCGCCATTGCCCAACAAACCGGTGCTCAGGCCATTCATCCTGGCTATGGTTTTTTAAGTGAGAATGCCAATTTCGTCGCCGAGTGCGAAGCCGCAGGCGTAGTATTTATTGGCCCAACAGCCGAACAAATGCTCACCTTCGGCTTAAAACATAAAGCGCGCGAACTGGCACAGGCCGCCAATGTTCCGCTCTGCCCCGGCACAGACTTATTAAAAAATATTGACGATGCACAAACCGCCGCCGCCAGAATTGGTTACCCGGTTATGCTTAAAAGCACCGCGGGCGGCGGTGGCATTGGCATGCAGCTGTGTAATAGCGAACAGGATTTGCTGTCAGCGTTTGATTCAGTAAAACGCCTCGGAAAAAATAACTTTGCTGACGACGGCGTTTTCCTGGAAAAATTTATCGCGGCAGCGCGCCATATTGAAGTGCAAGTGTTTGGCGATGGCAAAGGCACAGCCGTGGCCATCGGTGAACGCGATTGCTCCAGTCAAAGGCGCAACCAAAAAGTAGTTGAAGAATGCCCTGCCCCTAACTTGCCCGAGGAACAGCGCACGGCCATGCAACAAGTTGCGGAACAACTACTCGCCTCGGTTAGTTATCGCAACGCAGGTACTGTCGAATTTATTTATGACTCGCTGGACAATAAATTTTACTTCCTTGAAGTGAACACACGCCTGCAAGTAGAACACGGAGTCACCGAAGAGGTTTATGGTGTTGATCTGGTTGAGTGGATGTTAAAGCAAGCAGCCGGCGAACTGGGTGATATCCGCCAGCTGCGCAACCAACTCTCTCCCACAGGCCATGCGATCCAGGTGCGCGTCTATGCAGAAGACCCCGCACTTAATTTTCAACCCTGTGCAGGCTTGCTCAGCAAAGTGGCATTTCCACCACTCAATGAAAACTTGCGCATTGATCACTGGATCGAAAGCGGCGTAGAAGTACCGGCATTTTTTGACCCTATGCTCGCTAAAATTATTGTTAAGGGTACTAATCGTGTATCCGCCCTGACCAACTTAAGCAATGCACTGGCAAATACCCAACTCTACGGCATAGAAACCAACCTGGGATATTTGCGCACACTCCTGCAAGATGAAAAATTATTGCAGGGCACAATGACTACGCGCTATTTAAATAGCTTTGTATTTAAGCCCGCGCGCATTGATGTTATTCAAGGCGGAACCCAAACCACCATTCAGGATTTCCCAGGCCGCCAGGGTTACTGGCATGTTGGTGTGCCCACCTCAGGCCCCTTTGACAGCTATTCATTTCGTTTGGGCAACCGTCTGTTGGGGAATGATATTGCAGCAGCCGGCCTGGAAATTACCTTGCAAGGCCCCACATTAAAATTCGGCTGTGCTACGAAAATTATTATCACTGGTGCCAGTATCGACGCAAAACTCGATGGCAATCCAATTCCACTTTACGAAAGTGTTGCAGTGAATGCGGGCCAGCAATTGCAATTGGGTCGTATCACTACCGGTGCCCGCGCTTATTTGTGTGTTGCCGGCGGCATTCAATGCCCAGATTATCTCGGGGCAAAATCCACCTTCACCCTTGGCCAATTCGGTGGTCACAATGGCCGCGCATTGCGCGCCGGCGATGTGCTATCTCTCGCACCGGATTGCAACCGTGAAAGTAATAACGAAGCTGTGGCGCAATCATTAATTCCCGCCATTACCAATAACTGGCAACTACGCGTTATCTACGGCCCTCATGGTGCACCGGATTTTTTCACGGCAAAAGACATAGACACATTTTTTGCAACTGATTGGGAAGTGCATTACAACTCCAGCCGCACCGGCGTGCGTTTGATTGGACCAAAACCGGAATGGGCGCGCACCTCTGGCGGTGAAGCGGGCATGCATCCATCCAATATTCACGACAACGCCTACGCCTTCGGCACAGTGGATTTTACCGGCGATATGCCCGTCATCCTCGGCCCTGATGGTCCTTCACTCGGCGGATTTGTTTGCCCCGCCACTGTTATCACCGCCGATTTATGGAAACTCGGCCAAGTGCGCGCGGGCGATAAAATTCGCTTTATTCCAGTCAGCATTAATGATGCGGTCGCCATTGAAAAAGCGCAGGATCAATCACTACAGCAACTTAGCGCAATTAGGCATCAAGCCCAGCCAGTGACTATCAGCTCACCTATTGTTAAAACCTTATCTGCACAAGAGTTTGGGGAAGATATTGTTTATCGCGTAGCGGGCGATCACTTCCTGTTGGTGGAATACGGCCCACTAGAATTAGATATTCAATTGCGTTTTCGTGCGCACGCGCTAATGCAATGGCTGGAGAAAAATACACTTCCCGGTTTGCGCGAATTAACACCGGGCATCCGCTCATTGCAAATTCATTATGATAGTCAGCAATTATCCCTGGATAGTTTACTAGCGCATTTGGAATCTGCTGAAAAATCCTTGAGCCAACAATTAACCCAATTAAGTGTTCCATCACGCATTGTTTATTTGCCTTTGAGTTGGGATGACGAAGCCTGTCAGCTGGCGATTCAAAAATATATGCAATCGGTACGCGCCAACGCCCCCTGGTGCCCAAGCAACCTGGAATTTATTCGTCGCATTAATGGTCTGAATTCTATTCAAGACGTGAAGGATATTTTATTTTCCGCTTCTTACTTGGTAATGGGTTTGGGAGATGTGTATTTGGGGGCACCAGTAGCAACACCTGTTGATCCACGCCACCGTTTGGTCACCACCAAATACAACCCCGCACGCACCTGGACCGCAGAAAATTCTGTGGGTATCGGCGGCTCTTATTTGTGCGTATACGGCATGGAAGGTCCCGGCGGCTATCAATTTGTGGGCCGTACCTTGCAAATGTGGAACCGCTATAGAACCACCAAAGCCTTTGCCCAACCCTGGTTATTAAATTTCTTCGACCAGATTCGCTTTTACGAAGTCAGCGCAGAGGAATTGCAAAAAATTCGCCGCGACTTTCCCTTGGGCCGTTACGACATCCGCATTGAAGAAAGCCATTTTAGTTTGGCGGAATATCAAACTTTTATTGCTGCTAATCAACAAGACATCACAAGCTTCACCCAACAACGCGAACAGGCATTCGACGAAGAACTCGCCCGCTGGCATGCCAACGGCCAATTCAACTACGAACAACCTGAAGTTGCAGAAAGCGAAACCGAACAGGAGTTTTCTGAAGGTGCAATTTGCGTAGACAGCTCCGTCTCCGGCAGCGTCTGGCAAACACAAGTTAAAGTCGGGCAGGACGTGAAGGCTGGTGATATTTTATTAATTCTCGAATCCATGAAAATGGAAATCAACATCAGCGCTCCCTGCGCAGGAAAAGTGATTCATTTGCTAAAAAATGATGGGGCAAGAGTTCAGGCGGGACAGACGTTGGTGGTGCTGGAGGAAATTTAATATTAGCTATACGTGGGCTGGACTTAATTGACCAGCCTGCTGCTCATGACTGACCAGCGAAACCGGAAAAGTGTTACCAGGCTGCTGACAGCGTTGACCAGTTTTTCTTATAGATATTAAAAAGCCTAGCAAGCTAGTTGCTAAGCTTTTTTGTTTAGAAGGTTTGGGTTACCTATTTAATTCTTCCTATTCTGAATGCTTCTCCCTGAGTTCAGAGTCCTCTGGGCGAAGCCCAGAGTAACGTTTATAAAAACCCTGTTCCAACATTTCCCAGCCTATAACGAATAACACTTCAGCTATTTTCCGCTTATAAGGATCAGCTGCTTCTTGAGAGCAATTATTGCTTACATAATCTACTGACTTACTAAGAATCTCGATTGTATCTCTGAGCGACTTAACTAAAACCTTCGCTTGATTTTCATCAAAATCGTAACCTAGCTGATTCATAATTTATGTTTTCCAATTGGGATTGAATTGATCGCAGCCTTTTCTATCCATACATTTTGCAATACAGTCTGTGTATTCCGTTCCATTACCGCCTAACGCAGGCATGCACTCTGAAATACATTGATTTTTAGCTGCCTTACATCGCTGTTCCTCTTCATCAGTTTCGCTTGATTGACTTTGCTGAGGAGGACATTGTGCCGGCAAAGCACATGCTTGTGGGTTTAAAGCGCAGTATATCTCTTCAAGTATTAACGCACATATTCCAGGGAAGCGAAGACATAAAAGCAAAGCGGCTCCAACACCAGCCGCTGGATGCTCTCCGGTAGGATCTGAATATTTTAATGGGTTTTGTAGCGCATAAGCATAAGTATTTATGCCGCCTTGGAGTCCAATCGGATCAGATTCAATATATCTTCCGATAGATGGATCGTAATCCCTAAAGTAGTTGTAATACAGATTCGTTTCCGGATCGAGATATTGGCCGGGGAAGCGGCTGAATATTTCGATGCTGTTGGATTGATTGGCAGCGAGTTTACCGAAGGGTTCGTAGTTGCCCATCCATACGACTTGTTGGCTTTGGTTGGTGATCACTTGTGGTGTGTTCAGGTGATCGTTGTGGATGTAATAGGTTGCACCATTAGCGATAAATGCAATTTGCTGGTTGCCCCAGTAAATATATTCACGCAGGGTTGTACCTGTTCCATCGGCTACTGCAATTAATTGCCCTGCTTCGTCGTAGTGATAAATTTCCTTAGTGCCATTCGCCAGGGTTTTCATCACGCGTTGGCCGAGCGGGTTGTAGGTGTAGGTTGCAGCGAGCGAACCATTAACGCTGGCGGTTTCCAAACGATTGGCTTTGTTGAAGGTAAAAGTTTGTGCGCTGTTGTCATCCGCGGTGCGCTGCTGGGGATTACCGGCAGCATCGTAAGTGAATGAACGATTACCCGACGTGCGCGCAATTTGTTGCAAGCGGTTATTGGTGGATGGATAGGTGTAGGTATCCGTAGCACCATTGCGAGTTTCACTCAGTCGATTGCCTACCGCATCGTAACTGTAACCGAGGTTGCCATAACCACCGCTCGCGGTGATTAAACGATTCAGCGCATCGTAGCTGTAAGTTTGGTTGTTGGCGGCATTCAGGTTGTTAACAATGCTGGTGATATTATTCACCGGGTCATAACCGTAACCGCGACTAAGTACACCACCCACTTGTGTTGCGGTGAGGCGATAATCCTGGTCGTAGGTTTGGGTATGACTTAAACCGTTGCCGTAAACAAAATTACTGGCAGGACCAAAAGGCAAATAGCCAACACTATTAACTAATGTTTGCTGTGTAGCACTCGCATTTGCTTTCGTGGTAATTGCATCAATTAACCCTTGTGCATTGTACTGATAAGTCACAATGCGCCCGGAGGGAAAGGTGATGGTTGTGATGTTGCCCGCTGCATCATACGAATAGCTGGTAGATGAAAATGTATTGGCTAATTGCGTATATTTTTTACTGATTAAGCCCTGCGCATTGTATTCAAAATCCAAATGAATACTGGCGGTTTGTATGCTGGCTAAACGCCCAATACCATAACTACCGTTAGTGGTCACGTCATAGCTATAGGTAATGTCTTCCGACGGTGCTGATGGAAAACTGACAGCGGTTAGACGCTGCAGCGCATCATAGGAATAATTGACCTGCACATTGCGCGCATCGGTGCTACTAATTCGATTCCCATTGGCATCGTACACAAACGTGGTAGTCCCGGTATCCGGGCTAGTTTGGGATACCAGATCACCAAAGGCGTTGTACGCATAGGTGGTGCTATTGTTGCGCGCATCTTTTACCTGGGTGATATTGCCCTGGTTGTCGTAGGTAAAATCCGTTTTTCCACTCAGCGGATCAGTAGTGCGAGTTAAACGATCCAGTGGATCAATAGTGTGTGTCGTAGCTTTGGTATTCGCATCCGTCTCACCGGTGAGGTTACCTTTCGCATCGTATAAATAGGTACTGCCTTGCCCACTGCTATTTAATGTATTTTGTACCCGCGATAAGGCATCGTAGACATGCTGCTTCACATAGGTCTGCGAATTGCTCGCGCTGGTGATGCGCTCATAACGCAGGTTACTTTCCACATCGTATTCGTAATTAATTTTTTCGCCGAGTGGATTTTCCACTGCGGTTAAACGTTTGGCTGCATCATAGTGATAAGTCATGGTGACGCCATTGGGTAGCACGCTGCCAATACGATTGCCATTTAAATCATAAGTATGCGTGCTAGTTGCACCCGCCACAGTTTGGGAGAGAACACGCCCGCGAATATCGTAGGTAAATGTGGTTTCAATACCGGTAGCATCGACCATTTCCAGCAATCGACCATTGCGGTCATAGCGGGTAAATTCTGTTGCATGCCCCAGTGCATTGGTGGTTTTCTTTAAATCTCCCAGCGTCCAATCTGTTGTGGTATTGCCATAATATTCGCGCGTTTCATCAGGTATGCCGGTTGCGGATCTGGAAAAAGTTAATTGCTGACCAGCGGCGTTATAGGTGTAAAACTCTTCACGTGCAGTCAAGGTGTTATCCAGCACCGCTGTTAACCCCAAAGCACCATTTGTATCAGTAGTTGCCTGTTGAACTTTATGGCACAGCAAAACCAGATTTGAAGGGGCGCAATTTGCAACCTGGTTACCATTAAATGGATCCGCATCACCATTATAAATAAACGAAGTGATTAATTTTGGCTCCGATTTTTTTACCGGTTTGCGCTGCTGCGCATGCCATAGCGTAGTGATTTTACGGGCACCAGCTACCAGAGTCGTATTTGCAGGTAAATAATCTGTACCATTATTTTTAGGAATGCCCTCCACACGAACTGTTTCCAGCGCACGCCCCGCCTCATATGCAAATTGGGTTTTATGTCCGTTGAAATTGGTTTCGGTTTTTTTCAAACCATCGGTGTAATAAGTTGCGGATTCAGTTGCAGCTGCACAACCGCTGCCGGCGGGTTGGTTGGTGCTGGAAAGCAAACGAGAACCATCCGCCAGCGCATTGCCATAGGAATATACGCGCGTAGAATTCAGGCCATCCTTAACTGAAACCGATGCACTACGGGTAAAGGTCCGAGGCTGTATGCCCAGCGCTATTTCGTTGTAAGTCGCTTTATTGTTTTGATACTTTGTAATATCAATTCGCTGACCGTAAGAGTCTAACTTGCCTGTCAGCAAATGTTTACTGATAGAGTTTGCATCTTTATGGGCTGCTTCGTTATATAGATAGGTTTTATTTTCACCATTTGACCAGATGACTTTCTTTACCAATTTATATTCTGGTGATTTGTTATCGGTTGAATACTCATAGCTGATTGTATTGCCGTCCGGCAATAAGACCTGAACCAGGCGTCCATCGGTATCATAGGTATATACCAACGACCGCCCCTTGTGATCACTCATTGCGATTAATTTATTATTATTGTATTGATAAATTAGTTCAGTGCCAGTCAGTAACTTTTTACGCTGCAGATATCCTTCGGCACTAAAGTAAGATTCAGTACCATCACTATATGTAAACTTCCAATGTTCATTCGGGTTCAGAGCGGGCGCTATTGCTTCCAATTTCAGCTTATACCCGGCACGACCATCCCCCACATAAACACCACCAATTTTCTTAAATAAATATCTTAGCCTACCCACCTGAACATACACATCATTCGCGCTGAAAACCTTTGTGCAAAACACATAGGTACGCTTTTCAACCTCATTGGGATTAGCAGGATTAGCGAAGGTATATTGAATCAACTCTTGCTGTGCAGTGCCTAAACAAACCTCTGAATTAGTTTGCAACGAATCAAATAAATGTTCCGGAGCATTCATACTCCAGCCATTGAATTGGTCGATGTATGTACGCTCAACCCGCAACAATCCGTCGGCAGATTGATAATCTATTTCATGTTCAAACTTGTCCCCTGTTAGTATGTTGATCGGGTCGGCATCGGCCTCACAAGTTTGAGGCTCTTGTTTAACACATTCATCATCATTAGCATTTACCTTCAAAGAGAAACCGATTGAGCACTTGGTTGCAACGGCAATATTACCATTTAGCGTAGTCGTAACACCGTTTTTAGTCTTGACCCATGTTATTCCTTGCGGGTTCTGCACGCCATTTCGCGTAGATGCACCTGGGTAGTTGTATATACCACTCACTTGAGAAAGTTCGCAAAATTTCTCTCCATCCTTTGGGTATGACTGCACACAATTACTATACGCTTGTTGATGATACTGATTTTTATTGCTTATCCATTCCCCCAGAGAAAGAGATTCTCCATTACTCATGAAACCATATACAAAATATGGGTCCATTGATTTATTTTCAGCCAACGCGCCATGCACTAGTCCCATGGAAAGAACCATAATTGAGAGTAGTTTTAACCCCCTTACCATGAACGTATTATTCACGCGAGCTGTTCGCTGCTTAATCCGACTACAACTTAACGAAAACATATAAACTCCATATTAAAAAATTTATCCGACGCTCAGCGACAGATCCCACTGAAAACGATGCAAACAACTTTTACTGAAATAAGCTTTAAAAACCGTTAATGCACAAACATCGAGCACGTCATCGGCAATTGACTGCCGCCCTGTAAAACCCAAACCAACCTGACAATACGAATAGATAACTAACCTCAAAAGCGCCAAAATAGTAGTCGACATCTCTTTGTAAGAGCAAGGACAACACCACATTCAGCTCCAATAAAAAACCCGGCAAAAGCCGGGTTAACATCCAAGGAGAACAAACAACAGTAAAACTTAACTAGTCATACGCTGCTCACGCAAAGTACCAATCACCGCTTCGAGCGCGCGATCAAACAACATACCGTCATCCAGAATCGTCAAGCGCTTGGTTTGGAGTGCAATTGCAAGGCTTTCGCGGCTTTCTTCTGCGACCTTCATGCCGGAACGATTCACAAATATATATTTGCCAACTGAACGGATGATTGCCGCCAGACGACAGCGATATTTTTCACCTGCTTCACCCTGCATTTCAAACCAGGTTCCCTGGGTAATATTGTTAACCAGCGCAAGGTGCTGTGGATCCGCCTGGATACTCTGCGCAACAGGCTCATCTTCAAGAATTGTCTCAGCAGGCTGAACGATTTCCGTCGCCACTTCCGCAACAGGCTCGATTACCGCAGCAACAGTTTCCAAAGTCTCAGTATTTACAGCTACAACACTCTCAACCGGTGCAACAAAATTTGTTTCTACCGCAACAGCTTCTGCATGTGGTATTACAACAGCGTCTACTGCCTCGATTACTTCAGCCTTGGCTGCAACCACAACAATCTCTGCAGTAATCTCTTTCTCTGCAATTTCTTTTAATTTTGCCGCCTCTGCATTAGCCGCTAATTGTGCTTTTTGTTGAGCTTCGACCATCGCCGCTTTCATACTTGCGTTTTTGGCAGCCAACTCTTGCGCTTTAACAGCCAGGGCATCAGCAGAAACGGAAGAAATTTCCTCAGACTGCTGTTTAGGTTCGCCGCGTAAACGCGACAAATGAACAACTTCCAATTGCTTAAACAAGTTAGTGGTTTCAAAAGGGCTAAATGAAATACTTTCCAAACCAGTACGTAATTTTTGCAGTAAGTCTGGCACCAACTTTAATAAGCGCTGACGGTTATCTTTATCCATTGGAGCAGTCACGCTCCACACCAACTGCTGAGCAGTAGCAGAGCAATTGCGCCATTCATCGCTATCTACACTTTGCTTCAAACTGGTGATAAACATTACGTTGGCCCATGCTTCACGCAATAATTTTGTCACCGCCAAAGGCAGTTCTTTTCCCGTACAAATGCGATTTAACTCTGCATCCACTTGTGCGCGGGCACGCTCAGATTTTGCCTTGCCATCTTCTGCATCAATGGTGCGCTGCTCAAGAATTTGTGCGCGACGCTTTTCTTTATCCAGATACGAGCGGAAATCCACCAACAAGCGCTCAAAAATGCCCATGTCAGTATCAAACTCAGTGAGCACTGCCCGGACGGTCTCTTCCATTTTGCTGTAAAGACTATCTTTACGTTGACTGTCTTCGGTGGACTCTTGCCAGCCCAAACAGGCCATCGCCATTTCATTTAATAACCGGCGAGCAGGATGCCCACCCTTGCTGAAGAAGGTTTTGTCAGCAATAGCAACTTTCACCATAGGAATTTGCAGCCGACCAATCAAGGCCTTCATGGGGGCGGCCAGATTGCGATCATCCAGAATAAATTCAAACATCATACTGACCAGGTTAATAACATCATCATCAACCTGATTAATAGCTGCCGCCGACTGGGTTTGCTGATGCAGTAACTCATTAAGCATGGAGCGCAAATTTCCTGCTACTCCACCCGCTGCCAAGGGTGCGCTGTAACTATTTTGTTGCTGCGCCAATGACAAGATTTTAATTAAATCCTGAGTAGTGATTTCTTCGCCTGGCAATTGCACGCGTGCGGCGCTACGGCTTGAGCCCAGCAAGTTGCGCAGCTGGCTCAGTACCTGATTGGTTTGCTCATCGTAATTAGGCGCGAAACCACCAGTCACCGGAGCAGCTTGCAAACCCATATCAACTTCTGCGCTCAAGCCCTTACCAAAGCTCTCAGCGACATTGGAGGTGGCCTTTTTGGGGGCTCGTGAGGCCTGTTTCAGTGAGGGCAAAATATTGGCATCAATCAGTGTTTGATTGAGCACATCAAAAAACTTACCCAATTTTGACATTACAATGTTGTCAAACAGCTTGAACAATACCAGCTTGGCCTTCACATCCACGTTAAGTGCTTTGGTAGAGTCGATAAATGCACCGCAAACCACATCGACACCCAGAGGATTGTTTTTTTGGTAAACCTTGATAGGAACCAAATGATCAATACGTAACGTCAAATGCTGGATAGCTTCACTGAATTGTTCATTGGCTTTATTAACCATCCCATCAACCGCAACCATCTCCTCCAACTCGTCATTTTTTACCAACGAGAGATCATCCAGCGAAACAGAATTATCACCTGCTTGTTTTTCATCGCGATAAGCATTGGGATCCAACAGACGGGCAAAGCTGATATCGATACTACGGAAAAAAGAAGTTTCCATCGCCCGACGACGAATACGAACCTCCCTCATAGAATCAAAGAATATATTTTGATCATGGTTATTATTGGCCTTATCGGCCAACTCAAACATGGCATCGTCCACCTTATCAAACAGCTCGCGTAAAAATAATTGCAATTGCTGACGAGCCTTATCGCGCAATGTATGCATTGCTGCTGGCAAACGCGCGAGTGCAACTTGCGAATTCGCGGTAGAATTCCGTTCTACATTTAATTGAACGACCTTTTTGGGGTCAGTTTTAAGATGCTCAGACATGGTGGATTACCATTAGTAAAAACTTGCGTAATTGAAGTATAACCAAGGGCAAGACACACCAAATAGGCAAATGACAGGATCGAGAGGCATATCACAAACAGTTATAACCACTAGGCCTGTTTTGCTATTTTTAAGTATATTTAGTAATTAAAGGCTGAAAAACGCGCCATTTTGACTCTTTTTATCAAACAACCTGTTTAATTATTCGACACTTTCTATGAACATTTTATATAGCAAAAATCTGCCAACACTACGCGAAGATATAACCAAAACTGTTGAAATGGCGCTCGCTGAGGACATAGGTGAAGGCGACATTACCGCCCAGCTAATTGCCGCTGAAGAACAGGCTGAAGCGCGAATCATCACCCGGGAAGATTGCGTTTTTTGTGGCAAGGCTTGGGTGGAGGAAGTCTTTAAACAGTTAGATCCGCTCGTCGAAATACGCTGGCATATAGAAGATGGCCAGGTAGCTGCTGCCAATAGCCTACTCTTCACACTAAAGGGTAATGCCCGCAGCCTGCTTACTGGTGAACGAGCTGCACTGAACTTTGTTCAAACACTCTCTGGCACCGCAACCGTTAGCAACCATTACGCCCGCCAGGTAGCGCATACCCAGGTCAAGCTGCTGGACACTCGCAAAACAATCCCGGGCCTACGGAGCGCGCAAAAATATGCGGTTGCCTGTGGCGGTTGCCACAACCATCGCATCGGCCTTTACGATGCATTTTTGATTAAGGAAAACCATATCGCGGCCAGCGGCGGAATCGCCAAAGCAGTTGCGCGCGCGCACCAAATAGCTCCCGGTAAACCAGTGGAAGTGGAGGTGGAAAATTTTGATGAACTGGAGCAGGCACTATCAGCACAGGCAGATATCATCATGCTGGATAATTTTTCTATTGCGGATATGAAAAAAGCTGTTGTACTTACGGCAAAACGCGCAAAGCTGGAAGCATCAGGAAATATTAACGAAACCACCCTGATTTCAACCGCAGAAACCGGGGTGGATTTTATTTCTATTGGAGCGCTAACAAAACACTGTCACGCTGTGGACTTGTCGATGCGGATACGATGACTCACGCACTCAAAGCGCCCAGAAAAGCCCCTAAAATAATCCTAACAAAAACAGGAATGCTTAAAGACTCATATTACCATGGAGATAATTGAACTACAGCTATCACATTTGCAGAGCTTTTATTTATTAGCACCACCATGGCCTCTGTTCGTGACATCAGAGGCAAAAAAGCATCAGCTTCAGGCCATTTTTCTAATTCTTCATTTATTCTTTCCGGAGTATTGTATTTCCTTAACTCTGCAAGAGGATGAGCAACATTAGTGACATTTTCCTTCTCATTTTCATATGCCGCATATAAATCTGGTCGCTGCGGAAGATCAACACCACCCTTAACTGACTCAAATAACAATTCAGTATGCTCTATTGAACCTTTTGGCAATTGCGCAGAAACCAATTTAGGTCCACTCCAACTTAACACTTGATATTCAGGTAATGCTTTTTCACGATAACTCTCATTAACCTGATAAGCCTGCACAAGATCAAACCTATCCACATTGAATACCATCCAAACAACCCGGCCTTCAGCAACAACGTGCATGCCATAAATAAATGCACACATTTGCATCAGCGCAACAATAAGAAAATCAAACTTAAGGTATTTTTTTCCCTCAACAGCCAGAATCAGCGTAAGTAATGGTCCAATGATCACATCAACAGAAAGCAGAAGAAGAAAGATGCTAATAGCCCCCACAGCTTCATGAAGAGGCGATGGGTACCAAAAACCAAATACAACACCAACAGATGCTAGCGCCAATATTAGAGAAATTGTTAAATGCAATAAAAAACATCGCAATCTAAAACGCATACCTAAACCGCCTTCAAAAAAATCTACCGTCTATTGCTTGTATCCATTTATTTTCACATCCAGCCAAGACAAGATAAATGCACGGATCCTGTCATTGCCATCCGAATTCATAATTTTAGTACCGAATTCAGTATCTACATCTCTAGCTTTTTCATATTCACCTTGAGCAACATAAGCCAATTGCAAATACACTAATGCTAAATTATTTGCTTCCATGTAAAACGTCGGCAGCTCGTTAACTGATCCCAGCCATTCTTTTGCTAGCTCTTCAACCAGGACAAAGTTACGCGATGTTATTGCTTCAATAAGATGTGAAAGCTTTTTTGCATTATCAGGAAGGCTCTCACACCCAACCCAAGGCGCATCTATCAGCATTCCTTTTTGTTGGGATGGATGCAAATAGGGAATTGTCAAATTCGCCAAAAGCGTCAAATTATTCACCCAA
This sequence comes from Gammaproteobacteria bacterium, assembly GCA_021151625.1. Classification (GTDB taxonomy): domain Bacteria; phylum Pseudomonadota; class Gammaproteobacteria; order Pseudomonadales; family Cellvibrionaceae; genus Cellvibrio. The sequence goes on from JAGKWY010000016.1 coordinate 58,561, forward strand.
ACTTTTTCTTGATAAAGTGAAAATTTTTGATCAGTGCAGTCAGTCAGAACCCCTCGCAGCTGCATGGCCAACTCGATCTCTTGCTCATTTTTGCCAGACTCAATATCAGTGTGATTAATAAAGATCGACCTTATAGTATGAGCCTGATCAATTCTTCGCAATTGGTTTGACTTCCTCACAATTTCGCCAGATGCACCGCCCTCAGCAGGAGGGGACCACACATTCATAAACTCTAATAAAGGAAAATTTGAACTACCCAAGCCTGTCAACAAATCTGCCTGGCTTCCTTTGAACCGTGCAGCAGGAGCTTTCATCGAAAGCACAGGAAAATAATCGCTGTTAGGTTTGACGTCATACAAATTTGCATACGCGCGCAAGATATCCGCATCTGCCACGCGAAACAGACGCAACTGTTCTGCAGTTTTTATGCCCAATCGAGCAAGATCATCTCCGGTTGCCCCCTCTAGCAACCGCTCTAAATTAATATTATTTAATTGCCTTGTCGGACTTGCGACAATAATTAGATCAAAGTTATTCGATATGTATGCATGATAATCTGCAAAATTAGCAGTCAGGGCTTTTAGTACAGTTGCAACCAATTGGTTATCTATTTCGTAAAGCTGAAGCCACTGAATAAAAACGCCATCATCAGTTAAGTAAGTAGGTACAAGATTATAAAATTCTGTTGAGAATAAATTTCCTATACCGCTAATCCAAGGGTTTGATGGCTCAGAAATAACAACGTTATATTTTTGCTGCCCTGAAAAATAACTTTTTGCATCATCAACCACTATATTTGAACGCGGGTCTCTATATGCCCTTCGCACCACACTTTCAAAAAACCTGGCACCTTTCACCATAACTTTTTCAATTTCTACAGTATCGACTCGTTCAACATGCTCACTACTTAATACCACGTGCGTTGTCATACCAGAACCAAACCCAATAACCCCAACGCGTTTAGGCTGATCAACATAAGCAAAAGGCAATGCCCCCGCTAAGGTCATAGTGTATTCATCTTCAGTTGGAGCCTTATGCGCAATGGCAATTGATGCATCCGGTTTTCCATTCGTAGCAATAGCGACAGAGTCACTCCCCTTAAATACCGAAACGCTAGCTGTTTTACCATCCTGATAAAATAGCATTTGCCGTCCGTTCGCATGATGAACAATCCCATGCCTGTATACGCCAGAACTTAATACTTCTGGATTAAATGGAGCTTTCAATGAAACAACAGCGAAAATGCTGAGTATTACAAATCCCATTAATCCATAACGCGCGAACTCACGATCATCATTAACAGACATCCTGATCAAAATCATGCCAATTAAAACATCAACCAATGCCGCTATAAGAGCAGTCAACTTAAGACCGGTAAAGGGAATTAAAACATGAATAGCAACAAAGACACCCAAAATAGCGCCCAGCGTATTCCATGCGTACACACGCCCAATAGCGGACTCACCTACACCACTTCGCAATAAAACTACAGTAAATAACGGCAAGGTTGTACCGGCAAAAAAAGCGGCGGGAAACATTATCGTAATGGCAAGAAGGGCCGTTCCCAGATTATACGCTGCATAACCTGCATCGGTTTTCGCTAGAAGATTAATCAAAAAGCTCGACCATTCAAAACTCGATGCATACACCATTAATGACAGAGCAACCAAGAGCCCCATAATAATCTGCATCCATCCCAATAGTTTCATTGGGCTTAAGCTGGCGTCAGCCTTGCGTCGAATCCATAAGCCACCAAAAGCAATTCCCGCAATAAACGTAGCAAGCATTAATTCGAAAGCGTGCAGCGTGCTCCCAACAGCAAGACTAAGCATGCGAATCCAAACCACCTCATAAACAAATGAAGCAGCACCAGAAAGAAATGTGCCCCCTAACATCAATACTAATAAACGACGTTTTTCTGACACAACACCTGAAAGATTGGCATCATTTTTATTTTCTGTGACAACCCCCGTGGCCTCCCCGCCAACAACAAATGCAGCAAAGGCAACACATAAATTCATTATCCCGGCCACCAAAAGCGCACCATGCAAACCAACAGCGGGCATAATCAAAAAAGCACAACACAAAACACCTATTGCTGCACCGAGACTATTAGTAAAATAAAGTCCCCCGAGAATACGACCATTTTTATTCGACTCACGCCGAATAATGCCAGAGCTCATAAGTGGAAAAGTCATGCCAAGAAGCACACTCTGCGGAAGAATTAATAACGCAGCTAGCCCCCATTTATAGGCATAGACGAGAGACATATCTCCAAGCGATGGAATTACATCTTTGTAACTAACATCAAGCACCCATATAAATATTTCATGGAAAAACAGGGCACAAATACCAATAATCAATTCAATCAATGCATATATACGGATTAAATACTTCCATCGCTCTCCTGCCCGCACCACCAATGCAGAACCCAGAGCCATCCCCCCCATAAATATTGCCAACACCAACGCTTGAGCATAGGCAGCATGCCCTAGAAACAATCCCAGGTAATGCGACCAAATAGACTGATAAATAAGCCCGGCAAAACCCGAGAAGACAAAAATAATCATCAGCCAGTATGTACGGTTGGGGAGCCAACGAGACAAAAAAGTACTATTCAAAACATTAACTCCTTTCTGTAAGCAAGGGGCGCAGGACACACCAATTAATAGCGTAAATTAGATTAATTATTTCCAGTATATGCACCATAAAAAAACGCCCGCAGTGCGGGCGTTTTTTATACGAACAAAGCGGTAATGCAAATATTACAGACCGCCCAACAGAGCTTGACGGCAGCTTGCTGGCATAAATCTCAAGTTTTCAGCAGTAGCTGTAGTACCACAAGACCAGCCCATAATTGGAGTCATAACACCAGCAGTGATTGAAACTGCAGTTTTTCTAGCTGCATCAGCGGTTGGTTGCAGACTCAAAGTTTTACCATCAGCACCAGTACCAGTACCCTGAATTGCTCCAGAGGTCACAATACCTGCACCAGTAACAGTCAAGCCTTTAGCCATATATTTAGTTGTAATGGTGTCATCACAACCTGCAGCATCTGCATCTGCTGGGAAAGCCTGGTTAGTCTGCATAAACTCTGACACTACGTTTTTACAAGCACCCACCTGCAAATTAACTTCTGAAATTTTTGAGCGAGCGGTGTAATCCTGATAAGCAGGCAATGCCACAGCAGCCAAAATACCAATGATTGCCACAACAATCATCAACTCGATCAGTGTAAAACCTTTTAATACGGAAGCTTTCATAGATATCTCTCCAAACCTAGGGAATTTATGGAACAACACAAATATACTTTAGCAAAGACCATACCAATGTTCAAAACCCAGTTTGGCAGCACTTTTTAGGAATAGCCACCGCAAAAAAGTCGCGACCGACCTTCCCAGCAAGGGCAATCAATGACAATTTTTGTCACGAATCATGCACTTGTGTGGCATTTATTTTGGCTTATGCCAACAAGCTGCTAAAGTTATAGCCATATTCATTTACCCTCATGACCGTGAATAATCAATGAACAATCCCTCACCACCATTAAGCGGCCTTGCTCGTCGCCTGGTTACCGACAGCTTGCTAGATGCAGAACTAGCTAACAAAGCTGTCGCTCAAGCCAAAAAAGACAAAATCCCATTTGTCCAACATCTCGTTAATAGCGGAGTCCTTGATGCGCGCACTCTTGCACGTATCGCGTCGGAAGAGTTTGGCTCTCCCGTTTTTGATCTGGATGCACTCAACAAAGAGATGATTCCGCAGAAATTAGTAGATGATAAATTAATAAAAAAACACCACACCTTACCTATAGCCAAAAGAGGCAACCGGCTGTTCCTAGCGGTGACTGATCCTACTGATCTGCACGCATTAGATGAAATAAAATTCAATACTGGTACCAACACAGAAGCTGTGCTAGTTGAAGCCGATAAGCTCAAAAGTGCCATTGAGCGCTACCTCAACTCTCAGGAGGAAAACCTTGGTGAGGCGTTAGGCGGATTAGATGGAGAGCTTGAAGACCTCGATGTTGAGGCTGTGGATGAGAACACCAAGCATGATGACCCCGGCGGTTCTGAAGCCGATGAGGCGCCAATAGTTAAATACATCAATAAAGTATTGCTGGATGCGATTAAAGGAGGCTCATCGGATATTCACTTTGAACCCTACGAAAAATCCTATCGAATCCGTTTTCGCACGGACGGCGTTCTTCATGAAGTTTCTCGACCACCAGTAAATCTTGCTACACGTATGGCCGCACGCTTAAAAGTAATGTCGCAGATGGACATTTCTGAACGACGATTACCACAAGATGGGCGGATAAAACTGAAGGTATCCAAAACAAGAGCGATTGATTTCCGGGTTAATACCCTGCCAACATTATTCGGCGAAAAAATTGTATTGCGTATTCTTGACCCGAGCTCCGCCAAACTCGGGATTGACGCATTAGGATATGAAGATATCCAGAAGAAACTTTATCTGGATGCGCTCGCGCAGTCACAAGGAATGATCCTGGTAACTGGCCCGACCGGTAGTGGTAAAACGGTGTCGCTTTACACTGGTCTTAATATTCTTAATACGGCTGAAGTCAATATTTCTACTGCCGAAGACCCGGTTGAAATTAACCTGGAAGGCATTAACCAAGTACAGATGAATACCAGAGTTGGCCTTACATTTGCTGAGGCGCTACGCTCCTTTCTCCGCCAAGACCCCGATGTCATTATGGTGGGGGAAATTCGCGATCTGGAAACAGCGGAAATAGCCATCAAGGCAGCTCAAACAGGCCACTTGGTTCTTTCGACACTACACACAAACTCTGCTCCAGAAACATTAACTCGCCTGTTAAATATGGGGGTTCCCGCATTTAACGTTGCCACTTCAGTGAGCTTGATTATTGCGCAGCGCTTGGCTCGTCGACTTTGTACAGTTTGCCGCAAGCAAGCAACAGACATCCCGGAAGACATACTGAAACAAGAGGGATTTGACGAAATAGGTATCGCACGCGCAGAATTCCAGTTATATCATCCTGTTGGATGCGAAAAATGCAACGGTGGATATAAGGGACGCGTGGGCGTATATGAAGTGGTTCGCATCACCCCGCTAATTGCCAACCTTATAATGGAGGGAGGCAACTCTTTACAAATTGCGCGAGCTGCCAAAGAAGCAGGCTTTAACAACTTAAGAATATCCGCATTGCGTAAAGTCGCAATGGGGTTAACCAGCCTTGAAGAGGCAAACCGAGTCACCAAGGATTAACTCCATGGCACTAGCATCTACAACAAAATCAACCAATACTGCCGCTACAAAATCAAAAGCAGCGGCAACCAAAGCCAGGCAGGTCCCCACCACTAACACTTATGTTTATAAAGGTGTAGATAAAAAGGGCAACAAAATTCAAGGCGAAATTAATGGTGGCAGCCCTACCATTGTAAAAACCTTGCTAGCCAAACAAGGCATTACTGTTCGCTCCGTTTCCAAAAAAGCAAAACCCCTTTTTGGCTCCAGCGGAAAGGCCATCAAACCGGCAGATATTGCTGTTTTTTCCCGGCAAATGGCTACCATGATGAAAGCAGGTGTTCCTCTGGTTCAAGCGTTTGATATTGTCGCAGACGGGCTGGAAAACCCCAACCTTCGCAAGCTGGTACTTCAAATTCGCGATAGCGTGGCGGCGGGCGGCGGCTTTGCCAACTCATTGAAGGAACACCCCAAATACTTTGATGATTTGTTTTGTAACTTGGTAGATGCTGGCGAACAATCGGGGGCATTGGAAACCATGCTCGACCGGATTGCCACTTACAAAGAAAAAACTGAAGCATTAAAAGCAAAAATTAAAAAAGCGCTTACTTATCCCATTGCCGTAGTTGTAGTTGCAATTGTTGTTACAGGCATTCTACTTGTAAAAGTCGTCCCCCAATTTGCCGAAACATTTGGCTCATTTGGCGCAAATCTACCCGCATTCACGTTATTTGTATTGCATCTGTCTGAATTAGCCCAAGCCTACTGGTTCTATGCGCTTGTGGGGATTGCATTAACTATCTTTGGCTTTAGAGAAGCTACACGAAGATCAGATGCGTTTGCTTATATAGTAGATAAATATATTTTGAAACTCCCCATTATTGGGCAAATTATTTACCTCTCTATAATGGCTAGATTTGCCAGAACATTGGCAACAACCTTTGCTGCAGGCGTTCCACTGATAGATGCCTTAACATCAGTTGCAGGAGCAGCAGGTAATCGTATTTATGCAAATGCAATCATAAAAGTGCGCGAAGATGTATCAACTGGTATCCAACTTAATACTGCGTTAAAAGCAAAAGCAATCTTCCCAACTTTATTAGTGCAAATGTCCGCAATTGGCGAAGAGTCCGGGGCGCTAGATGCCATGCTAGATAAGGTAGCGGTTTATTACGAAGAAGCAGTAGACAATATGGTTGATAGCCTTACCTCTCTTTTAGAACCGATGATCATGTCTGTTTTAGGGATTCTCGTTGGGGGATTAATGGTTGCAATGTACCTTCCGATATTTCAACTTGGTTCGGTCATATAAAAGTGGATTTTTTTGTTGTTTTGCAATTGCATCCAGCCTTTGGTCTTACAGTCGTATGTATTTTAGGTCTATTAGTTGGCAGCTTTTTAAATGTTGTTATCTATCGTGTCCCCAAAATAATGGAGCGAGACTGGAATAACCAGTGCAAAGAGTTTCTTGCCTGTAATGGAGACATAACCGCTACTTCTGACACTAACGAACTATCTGAGCCATTTAACTTAATGGTTCCAGGTTCACATTGCCCTCACTGTGGGCACAAAATCAAATCATGGGAAAACATTCCAGTTATTAGCTACGTAATTCTTGGGGGAAAATGCTCCAAATGCAAAACAAGAATTTCTGCCCGTTACCCAATCATTGAGCTAACCACAGGGCTGCTATCAATTGCAGTGGTTTATTACACCGGAATCAATTGGAATGGTTTGGCTGCGCTGGTATTCACTTGGTCCCTCATCGCATTAACCATGATCGACTTTGATACTTATCTGTTACCAGATGACATTACCCTACCGCTACTATGGCTTGGATTAATTGTTAATAGTTTTAATACTTTTACTGATTTATCCAGCTCGTTATGGGGCGCAATTGCTGGTTACCTATCACTTTGGTCAGTGTACAAGTTGTTTAAGTTGCTGACAGGTAAAGAGGGGATGGGGTATGGTGACTTCAAATTGCTGGCGGCGCTGGGAGCCTGGATGGGCTGGCAAATGTTGACACAAATTATTTTATTGTCATCGTTTGTTGGGGCGGTGATTGGCATCAGCTTAATTGCCATTCGCGGCCGCGATAAAAATATACCCATCCCCTTTGGCCCTTATTTGGCTATCGCCGGCTGGATTGCATTTGTATGGGGCGACACAATTAATCAGGCTTATTTGAAGCTATTCGTCAGCTACTGATTATGGCAAACAAAAAATTCATTATCGGACTTACCGGAGGGATAGGCAGCGGCAAGTCCGAAGTGTGTCGCCGCTTTATTGCCAAAGGTATTGCGGTTATTGATGCAGACATAGTTGCGCGTGAGGTAGTAGAACCAGGCATGCCAGCCCTGGAAAAAATCTGCATACATTTTGGTGATAGTATTTTATTCACATCTGTAGACAATCAACCCCCAGCGCTCAATCGCTCAAAACTACGCGAGATAATCTTTAGCAACCCTGATGAAAAAACATGGCTTGAGCAGCTATTACATCCGCTAATAAACCAAAGCATTCGCACACAACTGAACAACGCAAAAAGCCCCTATTGTATTCTTGCATCACCTTTATTGCTGGAAACACAACAATACATGTTAGTTGATAGAATTCTTGTAGTAGATACAGCAGAGCAACTGCAACTTGAACGGGCCAGCCAACGTGACGCCAACAATGAAGCGCAAATCAGAGCCATAATGCAAACGCAATTGTCGCGTCAAGATCGCTGTGCGCGAGCTAATGATATTATTCAAAACCACGGGAATCTTAACGAGCTAGACGAACAGATAGAAAAGCTACATCAGCTTTATTTAGGACTGGCCAGCAACAGCTAACCCAATACAAGATATATTTATGTCAGAATCTACCCACTCAGAAATGAAAAACCAAGAAATCAAACTCGCTTGCCCAACCTGCAAAAAAACGGTTTTATGGAACGATGATTTTCCTTTTCGCCCATTTTGTTGTGACCGCTGCCGATTAATCGACTTGGGTGAGTGGGCCAGTGAAAATCATCGCATTGCCGGAGATGATCTCGACATCAATTCTGAAGATGAATTTCAACGTTAAATCACCACCAGGCACTAATACCCGCAACCCCCTGTGCTCCAACTGATCTAGCTTGAACAATATCATTTTGCCCAACACCACCTAACGCATAAACAGGCACGTTAGCTAACTCGACCAGGACTTTAAAGTTACTCCACTCTAGAGGCACAGCCCCTGGGTGAGAGCTGGTTTTTTTCACGGGAGACAGCAACAAATAGTCTGCGCCAATTTGTTGTGCATGTGTAATTTCCTGCTCATTGTGGCAAGAAACACCCAGAATAAAACGGGTGGCAATTGGACGGGCAGATATAGCAGCTGCATTATAACTATTCAAATGCAAGGCTATAGTTGCGAAGGGAAATAACTCAACAACCTCTTCAAATAAATCAACCGAAGAGTTAATAAGTAAGGTTGCGGAAAATTTTTCGGTAAGTGACACAGCCTTACCCAACAAGTGTTTGTACGCGATCAAATCCAGCTTATCTACACGGAACTGTACAAGACGAATACCCTGTTGCAATGCACGGGATAATCTTTGACAAAAATCATCTACATCAACAAAATCGCCGGTAATTAAATATTTATCCCCTAGCTCCAGTGCCTTAATTATAGGTTTATTTGCAGCAGGAAATTCATAATTGCCCAGCTCACTTACAGAAGCCCAACAGATTGGCTGCCCCTCAGCACCACAGGGCTGCCCATCAAAATGAGTAACTTTATAAACATCAAGTAGCACGGACTTGTCTGGGTAATGATGACGGATTTGAATCAGCGGCTCGCTGGCAATAACACTAATTGCCAACTCTTCTTTTAACTCGCGCCACAAGGCTTGCTGAACAGATTCGCCTGCATCAACCTTGCCGCCCGGAAACTCCCACAAACCACCCTGATGGGCAGTTTGCGGGCGCTTAGCTATCAGGATCTTGCCATCGGAACCAACAATCACGCCGACAGCTACATGAATTAATTTAGTCACAGCAAAACCAAATTAATTAGGAGCGATAGTCCGCATTAATACGAACATACTCATAGGATAGGTCTGTCGTCCACACAGTTTCAGCGAATTCACCACGGCCAAGATTGATATTAATCGCAATCTCCGCCTGATTCATTACCGCCTGCCCCTGCTCTTCTGTGTAGGTTTTTGCACGACCGCCATTTTCTACAATCAGGGTTTCATTCAAATGTACACGAACTTTCGTTGCATCAAGATTGGGAACACCGGCATAGCCAATTGCTGCAACAATGCGCCCCCAGTTGGGGTCCGATGCAAACAGCGCTGTTTTAATCAAAGGCGAATGAGCAACTGCGTAAGCAACATCCAGGCATTCATCACGATTTGCACCGCCACTTACCGCCACAGTAACAAACTTGGTGGCACCTTCGCCATCACTCACAATTGCCTTGGCAAGATGCACATGCGCAGCAATAATTATTTCACGCAACTTTGCATACAATTCACTACCAGTATCAGTAATTTCCGGTAGATCCACTTGACCTGTGGCCATTAAAATACAGGAGTCATTGGTTGAAGTATCCCCATCAATCGTAATTCGATTGAAGGATTTGTCTGCAGCCTCACGCGCAAGATCTTGCAATAGCGATTGGGAAATTTTTGCATCAGTCGCGATATAACCCAACATAGTCGCCATATTGGGTTTGATCATGCCTGCACCTTTGGAAATACCATTCACAGTAATGATTTTGCCCTGGTGCTCGAATTGCTGACTAAAGCCTTTTGCGCGAGTATCGGTAGTCATAATACCTGCACCAGCATCATCCCAACCATTTTCATGGGCTTTTTGTAGCGCCTCAGGAATCACTGCTGTGATTTTTTGTACTGGCAAAGGCTCACCAATTACCCCGGTAGAAAATGGCAGCACTTGCTCTTGCTTCAAACCAGAAAGCTGAGCTATAGCAGCACAGGTTGCCTTTGCATCAAGTAAACCCTGCTCGCCAGTACAAGCATTAGCATTGCCCGAATTAATTACTAAAAAGCGAATCGGCGCTTTTGCCAGATGCTCTTTACAAACCGTAACCGGCGCAGCACAAAATGCATTTTTGGTAAACACGCCAGCAACACTGGAACCTTCAGCTAATTCGAATAACACCACATCGCGGCGACCAACTTTTTTAATGCCTGCGCTAACAGCGGTACATTTCACACCTTTTACGGGGTGCATTTGCGGAAAAGGATATTCACCAACTGCCATAACTAAATTCTCTAAAAAATTTGCAGACGTTCTTAGTCAAACCAAGTCGCTCGAAAAATTATTCCAACTGACCATGACAACTTTTGTATTTTTTGCCAGACCCGCATGGGCATGGATCATTGCGCCCCACTTTGCGGCCTTCACGCACAACCGGAGTTTGTGAACGAGGTGCAGCAGCCTGCTCTTCCTCTGGCTCACCCAGGGCAGAAAGCTCATCGTGACGTAGCTGCATTTTCTGACGCGCAAGCTCTTCGCGACGCTGATTTTCCATAGCTTCCATTTGCTCACGTGTAACAGGTTCTACACGAGCCATCAAATGTACAGTTTCACGCTTCACGGTCATCAGCAGACTTTGGAACAATTCAAATGCTTCGCGCTTGTATTCCTGTTTTGGGTTGCGCTGTGCGTAAGAACGCAGGTTAATTCCCTGACGCAGGTGATCCATAGTTGCCAAGTGCTCTTTCCAGGCATTATCCAACACTTGCAGCATGACTTGTTTTTCAATCTCGATAAGAATCTCGCCAATGCGCTCGCATTTAGCATTGTAAGCACCTTGAATCTCATCCAGGATTTTCTGACGCAGAGTTTCTTCATGCAATCGAGTATCTTCTTCCAGCCATTTTGCAACAGGCAATGGTATGCCATAGTCCATTTGGATTTGCTTTTCCAAACCCGGAACATCCCATTGATCCTCAATGGATTGAGGAGGAATAAAACCATTTACCATTTCTTCAACTACTTCAGCACGAATCGCTGTAATAGTGTCGCGGATGGAATCAGCTTCGAGCAGTTCATTGCGCTGGTGATAAATAATTTGGCGCTGCTCATTTGCAACATCGTCGAACTCAAGCAGTTGTTTACGGATGTCAAAGTTTCTACCTTCCACTTTGCGCTGGGCTTTCTCAATAGCGTTATTCACCATGCGGTGCTCAATTGCTTCGCCCTTCTCCATACCTAACGCCTGCATAAAATTACGCACACGCTCGGAAGCAAAAATACGCATCAGGTTATCTTCAAGAGACAAATAGAAACGTGTCAAGCCTGGATCGCCCTGACGCCCTGCACGACCGCGCAACTGGTTATCAATACGACGAGACTCATGGCGCTCAGTACCAATAATATGCAGACCACCCGCAGCCAACACGGTTTCATGGCGTTGCTTCCACTCGGTTTTAATCGCATCAATTTGTTCTTGTGTTGGATTTTCCAGTTTGGCGACATCAGACTCCCAACGCCCACCCAGCACGATATCAGTACCGCGACCAGCCATGTTGGTGGCAATAGTGACCGCACTTGGACGACCAGCCTGCGCAATAATTTCTGCTTCCTGTGCGTGGAATTTTGCGTTCAACACCTGGTGCTTAATGCCCGCCTTGGTTAAACGACGAGACATTTCTTCCGAGGTTTCAATTGATGCAGTCCCCACCAGAATCGGGGCGTTTTTCGCTTGGAAGGTTTTGACATCTTCAACAATAGCGAGATATTTTTCTTCCAATGACAAATACACTTTGTCATTCATATCAATACGTTGAATAGTTCTGTTGGTAGGAATTACCACCACATCCAAACCATAAATTTCACGGAACTCGTAAGCTTCGGTATCCGCAGTACCTGTCATACCAGCAAGTGTTGGGTATAAACGGAAATAGTTTTGGAATGTTGTTGATGCGAGAGTTTGGCTTTCACTTTGAATTGCCACGCCTTCTTTGGCTTCAATTGCCTGATGCAATCCTTCTGACAAGCGACGACCAGGCATAGTACGGCCAGTGTGTTCGTCAATTAAAACAACCTGACCTTCTTGCACAATATATTCAACATTCAGATGAAATAATGCATGAGCACGGAGCGCAGAATTTACGTGATGCAATAATGCGAGATTGTTTGCTGCATACAGGTTTTGATCAGGCGGCAACATGCCAGACTGAATCAACAGGTCCTCTACTTTTTGATGCCCATCTTCAGTTAACTCAACCTGACGGGATTTTTCATCGACAGTGAAATCGCCCGCCTCGGTAATTACACGGCGATCGCCATCCTCACCATTATCAATTTGGCGTTTGAGCTTCAAAACCAATTGATTCATACGCTTGTAGGTTTCAGCACTATTTTCTGCAGCACCGGAAATAATGAGTGGTGTGCGCGCCTCATCAATCAAAATAGAATCTACTTCGTCGACCACCGCAAAATTAAGCGGGCGCTGCACTTTGTCACGCTTGCTGAGCGCCATGTTATCGCGCAAATAATCGAAGCCATACTCGTTATTAGTACCGTAAGTCACATCTGCTGCATAAGCTTCACGCTTTACAGTTGCAGGCTGCATCGATTGAATAACACCAACACTCATACCTAAAAATTCGTAGAGCGGTTTCATCCAATTGGCATCGCGGCTAGCCAAATAGTCATTCACTGTCACCACGTGCACGCCTTTACCGGCGAGAGCGTGCAAATAGCTGGGTAAAGTTGACACCAGAGTTTTACCCTCACCAGTACGCATCTCAGCGATACGACCTTCATGCAAAGTCATACCTCCAATCATCTGCACATCGAAATGACGCATACCCATAACGCGACGCCCCGCTTCGCGTACTGTTGCAAAGGCCTCAGGTAATAGTTGATCGAGTGTTTCACCTTTTTGGAAACGCTCGCGAAACTCTGCTGTTTTGGCTTTAAGTTGCTCGTCACTGAGCTTTTGCATATCGGGTTCAAGCGCATTAATACGCACAACAACTTTATTCATGCGCTTTAATTCGCGCTCATTTTTTGAACCAAACACTGCCTTGATTAACTTACCGATCATGTTAAATACCGTAATAATTCCAAAAACCGAACAAAATTTGCGCAGCACACGAAGCCAAAATAATGTGATGAGCCTTAAAAAGTGGCTGGCAAGTAAATAGGAAGGAGCCGACTAAAGCAAGAGCGAAATCAAGCTAGCAGCAAAGAAGAAAGGTATTAACGATTGGTGCGACGAATGTAGGCGGCAGGATCTACCACTCGCCCGTTTTTATAGACTTCGAAGTGAACATGAGGAGCTGTGGAACGCCCGGTAGAACCCGATAAGGCAATCAGCTGCCCTTTTTTTACAACATCACCGGCTTTGACGAGATTGGATTTGTTATGGGCATAGCGAGTAACCAAGCCATCGCTGTGCTTGATCTCCACCATATTGCCATATTCAGGATGGCGCCCCGCCCAGTTAACTATGCCAGCTGCAACGCTGCTGACTTTACTTCCCTGACGGGCAGTGAAATCCAATCCGGCATGGAATTCGGTCTTTCCTGTAAAAGGATCCGTACGATAGCCAAAGCGGGAGGAAATAAAAGAATTGGTAACCGGAGAACCTGAAACTGAGGTCTCTTCAGTCAGACTACGTTTAGCCAGCAACGCATCAATAGTATTAAGCTGCTGTTCGCGATTATCGACTTGCTGCGATAACTGATCGACAGCCGCAAAAAAATCGGGCGTTTTATAGGTATTATCGGGCGCCGCTTGAGATGGACCACCAAATCCGGGCGCCTGACTGAAATCAAATTCACCTTGCTCCAGATTGGCTGCTGATGTGAGCTTTTCACCCAGCGCATCCAGACGCATCAATCTTGCCTGCAGTTCACCCAACTTTTTGGTTAAGGCAACCAACTGCTCTTCAGAGGCCTCTCGCTCCTGCTCAATCTCGGTTTCACGAGCAGACAACATATCCATCCATGCCTGATCGGTATTGAAGAAGCCATCGCGCTCATCAGATACCAGCCAGCTATAACCCCAAGCGCCAACAAAGGTGGGAATACCCAACAGACACACAGACAAAAACGCACGCGTCCACCCACCAAGAGTGAAGCTGCGAGCCTGCGCATGATCTTTGTTGACGATAATAATCTTCATTTAGAAATCTACTTTTTTATTCATAAAAAGAACTCCTACAACTATTGGCGTTGTGTAAAGTTCCCGCTAAAAAGTTCGACTCTCAGGTAACGACTATTTCAATACACTGAATTAAATACATCCGATTAAAACGCTTTCGAATTATTCAAAGACGATTAAAAACGTTTTAAAACAAGCAGTTACACAAATTTCACAGCGGAAATAAGGCAGTGCGGAGATTCCTTGCAAAGGGCGCATAAGTGCGCGAATCCGAAATATCGCACAGAAGGGAAGGATTTAACAA